>SXNM01000168.1 GCA_005777155.1 Pseudomonadota bacterium
GGTCGAGCACACCGTCACCGAGTGCGTCACCGGCGTCGACCTCGTCCACGCCCAGATCGACATCGCCCGCGGCCTGCCTTGGCGAGGGCAGGGCGCGCAGAGCCGGGGTTTCGCCATTGAGGTGCGGCTCAACGCCGAAGATCCCGCCCGCGGCCTGGCGCCGGCGCCGGGGCTGCTGCGCGTGTTCCAGCCGCCCACCGGCCCCGGAATTCGCGTCGACAGCGGCGTGGTCGAGGGCATGACCATCGCGCCGGAGTTCGACTCGATGATCGCCAAGATCATCGCCACCGGCCGCGATCGCGCCCAGGCCGTGGCCCGGCTGCAGCGGGCGCTGGCTGAGACGCGCGTGCTGGTCGAAGACGGCGCCACCAACATGGCGCTGCTCCGCGAGCTGTTGGCCGACGCCGCCGTCCGCTCCGGCCGCTACGACACCAGCTGGCTCGACGGTCAGTTGGCACAGGGCAACCTCGCCCGCGAGCGCACCTTCGAGGCCCTAGCGTTGGCCGCCATCGTCGAGTACCGCCGCCGCCGGCACGCCGAGATCGCGCGCTTCTTCGCGAGCGTCCAAGACGGCATCCCGCAGCAGGCGCCGCTGCCCGAGGCGCTGAGCATCGACCTCGCCATCGGCGGACGTCGCCTGCGGGTTTCGGTGCACGACCTCGGCCGCGACCGCTACCTCGTCGGCCCCGAGCGCGCGCTGCACGTCGTCGTCGCCCAGGCCGCCGGCGACCAGGCGGTGGCGCTGACCATTCACGGCCGCCACCACGAGGCGCTCTACGCCCACGGCCGCAAGGGCATCGTCGTCGAGCTCGACGGCGCCAGCCACACCGTCGAGCTCGCCACCAGCGGCACCGTCAAGGCGCCCGCGCCGGCGATGGTCGTCCACGTCGCGGTGTCCGAGGGTCATGCCGTCGCCGTCGGCGATCGCTTGCTGACGCTGGAGGCCATGAAGCTCGAGATGCCGCTCTTCGCCAGCGAGGCTGGGCGGGTGCGCGCGGTGCTGTGCAGCGCCAACCAGCAGGTCGCGGCCGGACAGGCGTTGGTGTTGCTGGAGCCGCTTTGCGAGGCGCCAGTGGGCGAGGTCGCCGCTGAGGTGAGCGCGCTGCCGTGGCCGCCGCCGCGACGGACGCCGCTGGAGGGCCTCTTCGCCAGCGGCCAGCCCGACCTCGACTCGCTCGACACCCCCGACGAGGCCGCGGCCGCCGCCGTCATCTTCGATCTCGTCGCCGCCATGCGCTCGGCGCTGCTCGGCTACGACGTCAGCGAGGGCTTTGGCCGAGGCATCGCCAGATTGCTCGGCGGCGGGCTCGACTTCACCCGGCTGCGCTATCCGCAGCGCTGGGCCGGCGTCGCCGAGCTGCTCGGCGTGTTCGCAGACGTCGAGGCGCTCTTCGACCGCACCGTCGCCGCCAAGGGCGACGCCCGGGCGTCGAGCTCGCACCTGCGCTTCTTCGACTTCTGCCGGCGCCAGCAAGAGGGTGAAGCGGCCCTGACCCCTGGCTTCCGGGCGCGGCTCCACGCGGCGCTCGGGCACTATGGACTGCGCGACGCCACCCCGAGCGAGGCGACCCGCGAGGCGATGCTCCGCATGTGGATGGGCCACGTCCACGCCGACCGCCGCCACCAGCTCTGCTCGCTGATCTTGCGCGCCATCATCTCGCTGCACGGCGCCGGTGTGCGCTTCGACCCCAAGATCCGCAGCGATCTCGAGCGCATCGCCAAGCTCGCCGACCAGCGCCACGGCTACGTCGCCGACAACGCGGCCCAGGCCATTCACGCCCTGTTCCGACGCGGCCGCGGGCTCTCGGGGGGCTTCGGCGCGCCGATGTTGCTGAGCGACGAGCTGGCCGAGCGCCTGGAGCTGTGGCGACTTGGGGCCTTTGAGACGCGGCGCCTGGAGACCTTCGCGCCGGTCGTCGCCTTTGCCGCCGTCGCCCGCGACAACCCGCGCGATGAGCGCGTCTTCGTCTACGCCGAGATCGACGCCATCGGCGACGGCCACGCGATCGGCCCCGGCGACCTCGACGAGCTCGAGGCTGCCTGGCAGGAGGCGGTCGGTGTCCTGCGCGAGGTCCAGCTCGAGCGCGCCCAGGCGGCGCGGCTGCACTGGAACCGCCTGACCTTGGTGGTGCGGCGGACGGTGGCCGCGTCGGAGGCGCTGATCGCCGACATCTGCGGCCGGCTGGAGGGTACGACGCGCGGCCTCGGCATCGAGAAGGTGGTGGTCCGCTGCCGACTGAGGCAACCGGGCAGCGACGCCCCGCCGCGCGACACCGCCATCGTCATCGGCCGGCCGGCCCGCCACCGCCTGGAGCTGAGCCTGCACGAGCCGAGCCGCGAGCCCATTCGCGCCATCTCTGACTACGAGATGCGCGTCGTCGGCGCCCGCCGCCTCGGCCTGACCTATCCCTATGAGATCGCGCGCATGATCTGCGGCGACAGCGGCGGCGGGCCGCCACCGCACCCCGACTTCGTCGACGGCAGCTTCACCGAGTACGATCTCGACGGCGCTCTACCAGCCGCCGATGGCCCGCTCGTCGCCGTCGACCGTCCGCCGGGCGGCAACCGGGCGGGTGTCGTCGTCGGCATCGTCGAGAACCGCACCGCGCTCTTCCCCGACGGCATGGCGCGGGTCTTCATCGCCTCGGATCCGACGATGGCCATGGGCGCCCTGGCCGAACCGGAGTGCCGGCGCATCGTCGGCGCCATCGACCTCGCGGCGGCCCGCGGCTTGCCCATCGAGTGGATCGCCATCAGCTCAGGCGCCAAGATCGCCATGGACTCGGGCACCGAGAACCTCGACTGGACCGCCCGCGTGCTGCGCCGGATCGTCGAGCACACGGCCAATGACGGCGTCATCCACGTGCTCGTCTGCGGCGTCAACGTCGGGGCGCAGAGCTACTGGAACGCCGAGGCGACCATGTTGATGCACACGCGCGGCCTGCTCATCATGACCGCCGAGGGCTCGATGGTGCTCACCGGCAAGAAGGCGCTCGAGGTGTCTGGCAGCGTCGCCGCCGAGGACGAGCGCGGCATCGGCGGCTACGAGCGCGTCATGGGGCCGAACGGCCAGGCGCAGGTCTTCGCCCAAGATCTCGGCGACGCCTACGCGACGTTGATGCGCCACTACCGCCACAGCTACCGCCGCCCCGGCGAGGCGCGGCCGCGGTCCGCTGTCAGCCAGGACCCGCGTGATCGGTCGATCCTCGGCAGCCCCTACCGAGCCCGATTTGGCGAGAGCTTCCGCACCGTCGGCGACATCTTCGAGGACGCCAAGAACCCTGGCCGCAAGCAGCCCTTCGCCATCCGCGAGGTGATGCACGCCGTCATCGACCAGGACCTTGACCACCTGGAGCGCTTCGCCGGCATGCGCCACGCCGAGACCGCCGTGGTGTGGGACGCCTTCGTCGGCGGCCACCCCTGCAGCGTCATCGGCTTCGAGTCGCGGCCTATGCTCCGTCGCGGCCGCATCCCGATGGACGGGCCGGACACCTGGACCGGCGGCACCTTGTTCCCGAACAGCAGCCGCAAGGTCGCCCGTGCCCTGCGCGCCGCCAGCGGCAACCGGCCGGTCGTGGTGCTGGCCAACCTGTCGGGCTTTGACGGCAGCCCCGAGTCGCTGCGATTGCTGCAGCTCGAGTACGGCGCCGAGATCGGCCGCGCGGTCGTCGAGTTCGACGGCGTCATCGTCTTCGTCGTCATCGGCCGCTACCACGGTGGTGCGTACGTCGTGTTCAGCAAGGCGCTCAACGAGCGGCTCGTGGCGCTGGCGGTCGAGGGCAGCTTCGCCTCGGTCATCGGCGGCGGACCGGCGGCCGCGGTGGTTTTTCCGCGTGAGGTGCGGCGCCGGGCGGAGCTCGATGAGCGTGTCAAGGCCGCCCGCGCCGCCGTCGCCGAGGCGCAGTCCGCCGACAAGCCCCGCGCCCGTGAGCGGCAGATGGCGATCACCGCCGAGGCCATCCTCGAACACCAAGGCGCGGTGGCGCGCGAGTTCGACGCCATCCACACCGTCCACCGCGCCGTCGCCGTCGGGTCGCTCGACGCGGTCATCGCGGCGTCGCAGATTCGCCCCGAGGTCATCGCGCGCCTCGACGCTGCCCGCTAGCGACGCGACCGGCAGACGTCATGGCGCCTCGGCTGCCCGCCGGCTCCCCCCGCCGATCGGGGCGCCTCAGGTCGGCTTGGCGAGCTCCAGGGCCCAGGCCTGCACCAGCGGCGTCAGCAGGGAGCGGTCGTGCGAGGGCGCCCAGCGGGTGAACACCCACACGCCGCCGATCTGCGTCGGGTCGATGGCGGCCGCCTTCCAGCCGGCGGCGATGCCAGGGTCTTGCAGGATCGCCGCTGCGGAGTCCGTCAGTCGCCAGGGCTTGGCGTCGCCCAGCGGCTGCGCCGGGTCGAGGATCGCGGGGTTTGGGTCGTCTACCGGGCTGGCGTCGTCCGGGTGCAGCAGGACGTAGTGCGAGGCGACCGTGTCGTCATAGGTGCCTGTCTTCAGCATCATCACGAAATTGCTGCGCTTTGCCGGCGGAAGGCTGCGGTAGGCGCGCACCAGCGCAGAGGTGGTAGCCCGCATCTTCGGCCAGCCTGCCTCGCCCGGCAGGTACTCCTCCTTGAGGCAGAGCTGCACCTCACCGCCGGTCAGCTCCGACACCAGATCGGCGGACAAGGTGGTCATTGAGAGGCCACACGGCGTGTAATAGTAGAGGTCGTGGGCCCACTTGTTGAGTACCTTCGGCGTCCACCTCGGCTTGGTCTCGGGGTCCAGGAGCCGCATGACCATGGCGAGGCAGGTCAGCAGGCAGCCCTCGTTTGCGAGGTTGTTGCCGTCCTCGAACTCGCGCAGCAGCGTCGCGGCCACCTCTGGGCTCTGACCGTTGAGCTGGACGTCGGCGGCGATGACCTTGTCGCGGTCCCACATCAGGTCGCCGCCCCAGAGCGGATCGTGCTGCCGGTAGGGCAGCTTGGCGCCCGCGACGTCGAGTTTGCCGTCCGGGACCTTGGCGAGGTCGAGCAGCGCGGGGCACGGGTCAGCGGCGACACCGGCGGCTTCGGTGGCGGCGGCGTCGGTGGCGGCGGCGTCGGTCGCGGCGCCGGCGCCGTCTTGCCCGAGTCCCTGCCCATCACATTCTGCGGCGCCGGCAGCGGCCGCTGCCGATGGCGCCGGAGCGCA
>SXNM01000169.1 GCA_005777155.1 Pseudomonadota bacterium
GCCTGGCGCAGGATCAGCGCGACTTCGGTGTGGTAGCCGCCATAGGCCACCACCTCGACGCCGGCGGCCTTGAGCTTGGTGATCAGGCCGGAATAGTCCTTCTCGCCGGCGGTGACCGATTCGCGCAGCGCGGGCTTGGCGCCCTTGCCTTCAATCGCCTTGGTCAGCGCAGAGGCGGTGACGATGGCGAATTCGCTGGCCGAGGCGGTCTCGGCGGCGTCGTTGGTCGCGGCGTCGGCGGTGGCGGCGTCGCCGCTGTCAGGGTCGCCGCCGGCGGCGTCGCTTTCGGCGTCAGCGCCGGGCCCGTCCTCGCTGGCGGCGTCGGCGACCTCATCGGCGGGCCCGAGATCAGCGGCCCGCGGGGCGTCCTCGAGGCCGGCGCCCCCGTCGCCGCTGAGGCCGTCGGCGAGGCCATCGGCGCCGAGGGCGTCGAGGCCGGCGGCCACGTCGTCTTCGCCAGCGCGGACGTCGGCGCCGCAGCTGGCCACGGCGAGCAGGCTGAAGAGGAGCCAAGGGATGGGGGACGCGCGACGGGCGGCGCTTCGCTCCACACTTGCTCGCCGAGCGCCAGGCTTGGACGCGGCTCTGGTGTGCGCGGCGTGGCTGTGGGCGGCGTGGCTGTGCGCGGCTTGGCTGTGCGCGGCTTGGCTGTACGCGGCTTGGCTGTGCGGCCTTGGCAGCATCTTCGCCTCCGTTCGCCGACACGGCAGCGAGTCGGGGACGCGATCGTAGGGTGTGCCGCAGCGACGGCGCAAGCCCAGCCAAGCTGTGGCGGTGAATCGGCGGCGAAGGCGGCCCGGACCGGGCGGAGCGTCAGGCGTCGCCGGCCCCCTGCGCCGCGAGCACTTCGACCACACGGGCGATCTGCGCCTCGACCGTGAGGCCGCTGACCTGCAGGAAGGCGGCGGCGGTGACGCGCCGGCGCAGCTCGTCGTCGTCGAGGACCCGCTGGAGCGCCCCATGCAGCCGGACGACCAAGCCCTCCTCACCGGCGTCGATGACCACGCCGCGGCCGTCTGCGAGCAGCGACGGCAGGCCGCCGACCGCGGTGGCGACGACAGGCAAGCGCATGGCCATCGCCTCGAGGACCGTCGCCGGCACGCCCTCGGTGCGGGAAGGCAGGGCGAAGAGCGTCGCTGAGCGCAGCATCTGCATCAGCCGCTCGCCGTGCGCGACGTAGCCGCGAAACTCGACGCGGTCGCTGAGGCCAAGCGCAGCCACCTGCGCCCGCAGCGGCTCCTCTTGCGGGCCCTCGCCGACGATCGCCAAGGTCGCCGGCCGCCCATCGCCGCTGCGCAGTCCGGGCATGGCGGCGAGGAGGCGGTCGAGGCCCTTCTCGCGCACCAGCCGGCACACCACCAGCACATCGACCGCGAGCGCCGGGTCGGGAGCGGGTGGGCGCTCGATGAGCTGACTGTCGAGGAGCGTAGTCTCGAAGGGCAAGGCGCGCAGGCCTAGCTGCCGGGCCCGCGCCACGGCGGCGTCGCCATAGGCCAGCACGGGCACACCGCGCCGGCGGGCGTAGTGGGCAAAGGCGTGCATCATCGCCGTCTGCATGGTGCGGGCGACCTTGGCGGCGCCGCCCTCGCGAATGGAGGCGTCGCGCTCGTAGTCGCCGCGCAGCGCCGCCACCAGCCTGGGCCTAGGATTGCCGCCGAGCAGCTGCAGCGCACGCACGCTGACGGGGTGACCAGTGTTGAGCCAGACGGCGTCGAGCCCGTGCAGGCGCTGCAGGGCGCGCTCGAGGTCCGGCCAATACCGCAGCGGCTGGGTAAAGAGCGCGGAGATCCGCGGATAGAAGGGCAGCTCGACGACCTCGACGCCGACGCCGCCGACCCGCAGCGCCAGCGGCGTATCGACGATGGTCGGGTGGACGCGCGAGAACAGCACCACGTGGTTGTAGCGTCGGCGGAACGCCAACAAGAACGCGACGAACGCGTCGTTGCAGGACAGACCGCCAGCGGTGTCGCGGTACAAGATCTGGTCATTGAGAAAGCCGATCGCGGCCACGAAGACTCCACGGCAGCGGCGGCGTCACGCGCTCCTGCCACGACAAAGGCCTCTCTGGGGCAACCTGGGGCCGGCAGCCCACGGCGAGCCGCCAGGGCCACGCGTGCATGCCACAGCGCGCGAGGTGGGGCCAGACCCGCGCTGCGCCTGCAGAGAGCCGCCTTGCGACAGCGAGGGGTGCGGCATCGAGGGTCGGCGGAAGACCTCCAGCGCCCGGGCCCGGCGGCGGCCGACCCTTCGCAGATCTGTCATCGGGCGGGGAGTCTCTAAGTGTCCTTGCTATCACCCCGAGGATTCGCCAACCTCCGGTTCGCGGCGCGGCGGAGGCTCTCTTGGCGGCACCCATGGCGCAATGTACGCGCACCGGCGGTGCTCTCATGTTTCCGCAAGCCCGCCGCGCCGGCCTCCAGCCTCGATCGGTCCCACCGCAGGCATGCAGTCGCCGGCCCCGCTCCAATCGTTGCCAGCGGCCCACAACTCGACCCCGGCGTGCACGATCACCCTCGCGGCCGGCGCCGTGAGGTTCGTGTTGGGGTTCGAGCGGACGA
>SXNM01000170.1 GCA_005777155.1 Pseudomonadota bacterium
GCGGGGCCGGGGTCGGCGCCGCTTGGCCGGTCGCTCCCGGCGCGGCGTGGGCCCCGGCGGTCAGCGCGACGATGAGGGTGGACGCGGCGAGCGCGGATAGACGCGGTGACGACGGCGAGACCATGGAATCCTCCGGAGGCGACGCAGCAACAGACTGTCCCGGTCGGCGCGCGGCGCTGCCGGGAGGCGGCGCACCAGCTTGTAGCATGAGCGCTAGGCCTTGGGGAGTCCCTCGGGGCCGTGGGCGAGGCGCTGGCGTGTGCATGGATGGAAGACGCGCCCGCCGACTCGAAAGTCGAATCATCGCAACGACATCGGGGCCCGCCCTGGCGAGACTTCAGCCCGCGCTCTGGGGCTCCTTGCGCGCCGCCAGCGTCGATGAGCGCCGCTCCAGGCGCTCGCTCAGCGACTTGAGGCCCGGATGACCCGCGAGATCGAGGCCATAGCGCTCCACCACCGAGATCGGCAGCGCGACCGCGAGGTCGGCGTACGACAACGCCCCGCCGATCAGCCAGTCGCGGCCGCCCAGCAGCGCCTCAAGCACGTCGAGGGCCTGGCGCGCTCGGGCCATCAGCGCCTTCCAGCGCTTGAGATCCCACTCGCCGGGCTCCTTGCCGCGAGTCAGGCGATCGACCTCGAGCAGCGGCTGCAGCAGCCCCACATCGGCGATCTCATCGGCCATCCAGCAGCGGGCGCGGGCCAGCGGCTCGCTCGGCAGCAGGCGCCCAGCCTCCACCGTCGCCTCCAGATAGTCGACGATGGCCACGCTGCCGAACACCGGCTTGCCCTCGTCGTTGACCCAAACCGGCAGCCGCATCAGCGGGTTCAGCGAGGGCAGCTCGGGTGGCAGGGCGCCGCGCTGGCACGTCGCGCTGGCGAACTCAATGCCGCGTTCGTGGGCGTAGAGCCGCACCTTGAAGCAGTAAGGACAGTCCTGAAAGTGATACAGCGTCGGCATCGGGTGATCCTGGCCGGCGCCTTGCCGGCGAAGAAGTGGGCGCGACTCATGTGGCGCGGCGCGTGCAACTTTTCGGTCGAGCGCCGTTGCCGGAGTCGCCGTGTCCCCCTAGGCTCGTGGGCCAGTGTAGCAGGCGAGCGCGGCGATGCTACGCCTGAGCCTTCGCCGCGCTGCGGAGACGGTCGTGAAGGGAGGGAGCGCGATGAGATCGCCTGACGATCGGGAGAGCGCGGCCTACCCCTTGCGCGGTCGCCAGCCCACAAGTCGCCGAGCGGGCCGCTTGGCGCTGCTGGCGATTGGTGGTTGCCTCCTCGCGGCCTGTGGCAACGATTCGCTGCAGGGCGGCGCGGGCGACGACACCAGCGTGCAGGGTGGCGGCGGCGGCGACAGCAAATCCGACGTCCAGGGCGCCGGCGCCACGGGCTTCGGCAAGACCTGCGCTGGCAACGCCGACTGCGCCAGCTTCGGGCTGACCTGCTACCCGAGCGGCGCCAGCGGCAACCGGTGCAGCCGCGGCTGTAAGAGCGACGCAGACTGCGGCGGCGGCACCATCTGCTCCGCCGTGCAGGGCAGCCTCATCTGCACGCTCCCCGGCTGGTGCGCTGCCTGCAAGACAGACGACGACTGCGGACCCGAGGCGCCTATCTGCCGCACCGATCGGGACGGCAAGGGCAAAGACCTGCCGAGTTATTGCACCCCCGAGTGCGTCGTCGGCGACAAGTCGTGCCCGCCCGGCTCCTCTTGCAGCAAAGGCGCATCGACCACCTCGATCAAGAGCTTCTCCTGCCGCCCCGACATCGGCACCTGCACCGGAGACGGCAGCCAATGCAGCCCCTGCCGCACCGACGCCGACTGCTCGCCGGAGCACGGTTGCATTCAGCCAAGCGCCGCCAGTGAGCGCTTCTGCTCCCAACGCTGCGAGTCGACGCCATGTAAGAAGGGCTACTTGTGTACGAAGCTGGGAGGGCTCGCCTATTGCTATGCCAACATCGAGGACAAGGCGGTCCCGACCTGCAGCGCTGGCAAGAAGCAGTACTGCGACATCTGCACGGCCAATTGGCAGTGCGCCTCCGATCGCTGCGTCAGCAAGAATGACGAGAGCTTCTGCGCGCAGCCGGGCACCTGCTCCAAGGCCACCGAGCTGACCGACTGTCCGCCCGGCACCGCCTGCGTGCCCACCAGCGACGGCCTCGCCTGCACGCCGCCGCTGCAGACCCGCTGCCACCTGTGGAAGGCCTGCTCCAACCACCCGTGCGGCGCCAGCCGGACCTGCGTCGACGGCCTCTGCCTCGACAACCCCTGACGCCAAGACAGGCGCCGGCCCGGCCCCTATCGAGGCCACGGCGGCGACGCAGGGCGCCGGCGGCGCTGGGTGACCGCCCGCGCGAGCTCGCGGCCGCTGAGCCGACGCGACGGCGCCGCGGCGCAAGGCCGAAGTCAGCGATTGACGGAGCGCGCCGCGTCGCCTAGACTCTCGCCCCCGCTGCTGGCGCTTGCCCGCGGCCGATTCGAACGCCGGCGGCGCCCGGCCCAGCCAGACAAGTAGGCAAAGAGATGAGCGAGATCCTGCCCGCCGAGCCCGAGTTTGTGGCCACCCTCACCGGCAAGGGTTTTCAACCGACGATCGATGAGTGCGGCGGTTGCAGCCACCAGCGCTCCTATCAGGGCGCGAGCTACTGCCACAGCTACCGCACCCCGAGCGCCAAGTGGGCGCTTGGCATGTGCAACTTCGCGACGCACAAGCGCATCGAGAAGTCCGCCGAGGCGCGTTCGCTGAACCCGCTCAAGGCCAGCAAGCGCGGCGGCGCCTAGTCGACCGCGATTGGAGCGGTCGATGGGTCAATCTGCGGACATCGCGTCGCATTCGGGCGAAGCGCGCGCTGGCGCGGCCGTGGCGCAGCAACCAGCCGGGCCGGGGCTTGGCGCGGGCAACCGCGCGCTGGCGCCGCTTGACGCCCGGCAGGCCGACTGGGTCCTGTCCTCGCGGCACGGCGCGGTCGCGCTGCTGACGCTCAACAGACCCGACAAGCTCAACGCGCTGAACTCCGAAGTGCTGGCCGTGCTCGGCCACCGCATCGACGAGCTTGAGCATGACCCCACGGTCCGCGTCGTGGTGCTGACCGGCACCGGCACCCGGGCCTTCGTGGCGGGCGCTGACATCGCCGAGCTGCTGCCGATGGACGATCGCAGCGCACTCGACTTCAGTGAGCTCGGCAACGAGGTCCTCAAGCGCATCGAGCGGTCGAGCAAGCCCTTCATCGCCGCGGTGAACGGCTTTGCGCTCGGCGGCGGCTGCGAGCTGGCGCTGGCCTGCGACGTCATCTTGGCGAGCAACACCGCACGGTTTGGCTTCCCAGAGGTGACGATCGGCGTCATCCCCGGCTTTGGCGGAACCCAGCGGCTAGCGCGCCTCATCGGGCGCAATGCCGCCAAACATTGGGTCATGACGGGCGACGTCTTCCCCGCCGACGAGGCGCAGCGCATCGGCCTCTGCTATCGGCTCTATCCGCCGGAGGAGCTGATGGACGCGGCGATGAAGACCGCGGACCGCATGGCCCAGCGGGCGCCGCTCGCCGTCGCCGAATGTAAGCGCATCATCAACCGAGGCATTCAGCTGCCGCTTGAGTACGCGCTAGAGGCGGAGAGCCGGGCGTTTGCGCGCTGCTTCCGCACGCAGGACCAAAAAGAGGGCATGACGGCCTTCATCGAGAAGCGCACGCCGCTGTTCGAGGGCCGGTAGCGTCTAGCGGGACGCGGCGCTCGAGAGACGCTGTCGATTTGGCGCCGTGGGCGCCGGACCGGGCGCGGCTCTGGATGGGGAGGGCTGGGACATGAGACATGTTCCGGCTAGGGGCGTGGAGCCCCCCAAGGACAGACGGCGAGAGACGCGGCCACTCATCCCCGGTCGCGGCTCCTTGGCAGGCGGCTGCCATCCATGAGGGAGCCTAGCTTCGCCGAGCGAACAGGAGGTTGCGATGCGATTTGAGGCAGAAGGCCGCGTCCCAGGTGCCACCGTCGATGAGGTCTACCCGCTCTTGCGCGACAAGCTCGTCGACCTGGTGCCGTTCCTCGACAACGTGGCCGCGATTCAGGAGCTGGAGCGCAAGCCAGGCGCCGCCGGGCCGCACCTGCTCAACCGTTGGCGCGCCGACCCGGGCCAAGTGCCCTCGCTGGTGCGCGGCTTCCTCAAGCCCGAGATGCTGGAGTGGCTCGACCACGCCGACTGGAACGACGCAGAGCGCCACGTCGACTGGCGCATCGAGTCGGCCGTCTTTGCAGGCCTGTACACCTGCCGCGGCCGCAACCGCGTGGTGGCGGCGGGCGGCGACGTGCGCATCGTCATCGGCGGTGAGCTCATCGTCGACGCCGGCAAAATCCCTGGCCTGCCGCGCCTGCTGGCGGGCAAGGTGGTGCCGACGCTGGAGGCCTACCTGGTCGACCGCATGAAGCCGAACATGGCCTCGCTCGGCACCGGCGTCGCTCGCTACCGCGACAGAATGGGCGCCAGCCGGTAGTCCGGGCTGCCCGGCGCCACCTTGACGCGCCGGCGCTCCTCAATCGGCGCCCCGGCCTCATCGCGGCCGTGCCGCAGCTCGATCATGTGCTCGCCATCGCCGACCGGCGGACGATACGACTCGCCCGGCGCCACGGTCTGCCATGCGCCACGCTCGTCCAAACGCACCGCGACGGCGCCGCCGGTCGGGTTGTCGACGATCACGCC
>SXNM01000171.1 GCA_005777155.1 Pseudomonadota bacterium
CCCGCGCTCGGCAACCCATCGCCCGCGGCGAGCGGCAGCGGCGCCCGCGCCGAGCCGTCGAGGAAGGCGAGCAGCGCGGCGGTCACGTGGACTCGGCCCTGCGTGCCCTGCAGCAGGCCGAGGCTCCGCAGCGCGCCGCCAGCCGCGGTCCAGGCGGCCATACGGCCGGCACCGACAGCGCTGCCGGCGAGCAACTCGTCGAGCAGCGCCAGCTCATTGGCGGCGGCGAAACCGAGGCGCCCAGCCAGCACCCGCGCGGAGAGCGCCGTGCCAGGGTCGAGCGCGGTCACCACCGCCAGCTCAAGCCCGACCCGGGCGCGGGCGTCGAGGCCGCAGAGCTCGGCGCAGAGGTCGAGGCGGCCGGCATCGGGGTCGGGTCGCAGGGCGCCCAGGACCTGGGCCGGCGCCTGGGCTAAGGCCGCCGCCGCGTCGCGCTGGGCCTTAGCGACCCGCGCCATGGCGTGCTCGGGCGCCGAGGCCTCGTGCAGCACGCGCACCGTCGCCAACAAGCTCGCCGCTGCGCCGTCGGCGGGCGCCTCGGCCCCAGGCGCCGCCTGCAGCGCCTCAGGCAGCGAAGTCCAAGCCAATGCCCGCCAAAGCGCCCGCACCCGCGCCACGCTGCGGGCGCCGAGCGCCGGCAAGGGCCGCTGGGTACTCTCGGTGTCCGTCGCCGTCGCGCTGACCATCGTCGCCTCCCGCCGGCCAAGCCGGCCCTACGCTTCGTGGGCGGATGCCCTCGGTGCAGTCGCCCGCTCGGCCTCTGCTGCCGCCTGCAGCCAGCGACCGAGGGCCGCCACCGTGGGCGCCGGTGCTTGATCCAGGCGCAGCGGGCCGCCCTGGAGCGAGCGAGCGCCGAGCGCTGGGTCGGCCGCCGCCGACGCGATCGTGCCCACCACCTCGTGCTTGTCGCCGCACAGGACCGCGTAGGTCAAGGCGGCGTGGCGCTCAGCGTCGGCGCCGGCCAGCAGCGCCGCCAGCACGGTCGGGACCGCCGGCCGCCATCGTGGCGCCAAGAGGGCCAGCGCCCGCAGCCAATCCAAGGGGTGGTTGCCGCCGACGCCGCCACCGGTAAGGGAATGCCCCGCCGCGGCGCACCGCCGCGCCAGCGCGAGGGCGTCATCGACACCGTGCAGGCGGACCACCTCGACGCGCGGCGTCCTCAGCACGATCAGCGCCGGCTCAGCCTCGGCGCGTGTCCGCAGCGGCCTGGCCCGCTCCAGGACGGCGGCCAAGGTCAGGGGCGCGGCGTCAGGGCGCAGCTGCAGGGGCGCCAGCGAACGGGCGTCGGCGGCCGGGCCGGCCAAGAGCGGCTCAAGCAAGGGCAGCAACGCGGCTGTGGCGCCGCCAGCGTCGAGGGCGTCGAGCGCCGCTGCTCCAACCTCGGGATCGGGGTCGCAGAGCAGCAGCGCCAGCGCCTCGGCGATCGCCGGGTGCCAGTCGCTGCGGCGTTCGGTGAGGTCGTCGAGCAACGCCATCGCCGGCGTCTCTCCGTCGCGGCCCGCAGCGACAAAGCGGCCGTGGCGCAGGGCGCGGCGGGCGGCGGCGGCGAGGCTCTGGGCGTCGACGTAGTCCATGGCGTTCCCTCGGCGGTGGCAGCCGCTGGCGGGCCCAGGTTCCAGGACGCCCACCGCGCGACGAGACTCGGGCCGGCGGTCGTTCTGTCTAGGGACCGAGGCACTTCTCCGGCACAATCCACCCTGGGCCTTGCTCTACCACTGCCAGGATGACGGTGTCCGCGCGTAGCGCCGGGTCAATTTTCAGCCACGCCGCCTCCACGGTAGGCACCCAGCTCGCCTGCAAGGTCCAGACTGCCAGCACCTGCTTGACCCACTTGTACTTCGGCGCGATGTACTGGCTCGACTCCAAGATGCCCGCGAGCTTCTTCGTCAGCAGCTTGGTCGCGTCCGCCTCGGTGTAGGTGGTGACCTTGGGCCCGAGGTACGCCCGCGTCACAGAGACTCCAACCTGCTGACCGCTGATCTTCAAGGCAAAGTCAGTGATCGAGGTGTCGGTCTTGGTGTACTCGAGCTCGACCTCGGTCAAGAGGTCGCTGCCGCCTTCGCAGTCGACCAGCAGCTGCATCGTCATCACCTCTGAGCACTTGCTTGAGCCACCGGCGTTGGGGCCCTGGTAGCGCTTCTTGGCGCCGGCATCGAGCGCGCTCGGATCGAAAGCAGGCCCGCTGCTGAACGCGTAGGTGGCGACCAGAAACGAAGGAGTTGGCTTGCTGAGCTCAGCAGCCACAGCGCCGCACGCCCCCGAGATCTGGCCCCAGGCGGTCTGCTTCGGCCCAGCGTCGCCGTCTTGCCCCGCGCTGTCGGGCGCTTGGGTGTCGCCGTCGGTGGCGTCGGCGGCGGCGCCGTCCGGCCCGGCGTCATCGCTTGGCGCGGCGTCCGGCGCGGCGACGTCGGTGGTGATCCCATCCGGCACGGCGCGGTCGACGTCGGGGGCATCGAGCGCTGCTGCGTCGGTGGCGTCGGCGGCGTCGACGTCGGTCGCAGCGGCGTCGCCCGACCCTACCGACAGGCGCCCACCATCGAGCGCGCCGCTGGTGCCATCTGCCGGCGCGGCGCAAGCGGCGAGCCCGAGCAGCAGCGGCAGGCCCAGCGCTCGACCCAGCTGTCGCGGTCGCGGGGTCATCCGGCGCACGCGGCCACGCCGAGCCAGTCGGCCAAGACCTCCGCTTGGTGCTCGCCGAGCAGCGGCGGCGGGCGCGCGATCGCGGTGCCAGCCTCGGCGAAGCGCACGGGGTGACCGAACAGGCGGAGCGCACCGATGGCGGCGTGTTCGACCTCGGAGATCGCGCCGCGGGCGAGCAGGGAGGGGTGCGCCATCACCTCTTCGACCTCGAGGATCGGCCCGCCCGGCACGCCGGCGCTGTCCATGGCCTCGATCCAGTGTGCCCGTGGGCGGGCGGCCAGCAGCCGCTCGAGCTCGCCGCGCAGGGCCGGTCGGTTGGCGACGCGGTCCGGGTTATGCAGAAAACGCGCATCCTCAGCCAGCTGCGGCTGGTCGAGCGCGGCGCAGAAGGCGCGCCACAGCTTGTCGTTGCCGACGGCGACGTTGATCCAGCCGTCGGCGGCGCGAAAGGTCTCGTAGGGCGCGATGCTCGGGTGCATGTTGCCCATGCGCCGCGGTGCCTCGCCCGCCGAAAGGGCCCGCTGCGCCTGAAAAGTCAGCAGCGAGGCCACACAGTCGAGCATCGCGACGTCCAGCAGGTCGCCGCCGCCCCGGCGATCGGGGCCGCCAGCGCGCCAGCGCTCGCGCCGCAGCAGGGACGCCAGCACCGCCTGGCTGGCGTAGAGGCCGGTCACTAGGTCGGCGATGCTGACCCCGAGCTTGTAGGGCTCACCGTCCGCCGCGCCGGTCAGCGCCTGCAGCCCGCCCAGGCCTTGGACCGCGAGGTCGTAGCCGGGCCGCTCGCGCCAGGGCCCAGACTGACCAAAGCCGGAGATGCGGCAGACGATGAGTCCGGGGTTGCGGGCCCGCAGCTGGGCCGGCGCGAGGTCGAGCTTCTCTAGCGTACCTGGCCGAAAGTTCTCGACGAGCACGTCGCAGCGGTCGACCAAGTCCAGCAGCGTCGCGTGATCGTGCGGCTGCTTGAGGTCGAGGACGATGGAGCGCTTGTTGCGGTTGCAGGAGAGAAAGTACGTCGCCTCGCCGCAGAGGAAGGGCGGCCCGAACCGGCGCGTGTCGTCGCCGTCGGGGCTCTCGACCTTGACCACGTCGGC
>SXNM01000172.1 GCA_005777155.1 Pseudomonadota bacterium
CCCTGGTAATCGTTGCTCATCTCTGCTCCCGGCCCATGGCCGTCCAGGCGCCCTTCGGGCCCTCGTCATGTCTCCCGACTCGGTCACGGCCGGCGGAAGGCCCAAGAGTGTGCGAGATCGATGCGGGGAAATCAAGCGTCCAGCGCAAGCGGGGCGAGGTCATCTCGCCAGCGGTCAGCGAAGCCGGGCGACGGGGGGCATGGTCCGGCGAGATAACGGGGTGGGCGCCGACCGCGCTGCCGCAGCTCGCCAGCGGCGCACCGGCACCACCTGTGCGGCGAGCGTACGCGCCGTGGGGCCCAAATCGGCGCAGCTCCGCTTGGATCCGCCAGCCACCGACGCTTGCCCCTTCGTGCGGCGCAGCGCGACGGCCACCGCAGTGGGTGAAGTGACGGCTTGCGGCATCAAGCGAGGGGAGACCCAGCGGCACATCCGCGGCGTCGCCAAGCCGTGGCGCCGCGGAGAGCTGCGATCAAGTCTGTCAACCGTTGGTCTCTGCGTCCGAATTCGTCAGGGCGGCGGTCCCAGCGCGTGTGCGCGATCGAACGCCGTCTCAGCCCATGGCCCGGTCGCCCTCAGCGTCGCCATGGCTGCGCTGGGGAGCGACCTCGCGGCCGCCAGCTGCGGCCTCGCGCCTCGGCCGAATCCCCTCGCATTCCAAGCCTTCACCGGCGGCGGCCACTCCGACGTGCAGGGGGCAGGCCCCCAACGCGGACGAGACGCGACAGTTGAACGCCGCTCGTGTACCGGGAGCGCGGCGAGCGCCTTCATGTCGCGGGGACGGAGGTCGCGAGAGACGGCGGCGAAAGGGGTCGCCGTGCGCAGCAGCGCCACGGCGCGACAGCGCCGAGAGCAAGCTGCGCGCGATCAAGTAGAGCGCCGAGAGCAAGCTGCGCGCGATCAAGTAGAGCGTGAAGGTCCGAAGGCCTCGCGGAGGGGCCGCGGCCTCGCCGGCTGGTCAGAGCTGCGGCGCCAGCGCGACGGTGGCGGCGCTTGCCCGACGCGCACCGACTTGGCGCGGCGAAGGCGAGCGCATGGCCGCGAGAGGCTTGCGACGCGTCGTCGCGTTGACCCGACCGAAATGCGCTGTCTTGCCAGCACGTTGAGGGCACGGCCTGCCGACGCAACAGGCTCCAGCCGGGGTGGCGAGCGACGCCGCAGGTCGCGCCTCTGGGGCTGAGCGCCGGCGCCGCGCAGACGTGTCCCCGGCGTGCGCGGCCGGCGGGACTGCGATTGCCCTTCACGCCGCGACACCATTGTGCTACACTTTTGGCGGGCGCAGTCGCCATGACGCGACGCGACCGTCGCGCCTCGGTCCAATGCCCGGGTCCGTGACGACAACAGTCGGCCGAGGCGGCCGCTCAGCAAGCTCTGGCGCATAGGAGGATCAAATGGCTCCGCAGATCTGGACAAGCCTGGGGCAGAGCGCGACGACGCGGGCGGCGCTCGGCATCCTGGCGATCGCGACCTTGGCGGCTGGCTGCGTGGCAAGCGGAGAGGGGGCCGGCGGCGCTGGTTTTGGCGCGCAGCCGCTGCGGGCCAACGGCGCCTTTAGCGCGGCCATCGACGGTGACAACTTCACCGTCGCGTACGACGGAGTGGCGGCGAAGGCGACGATGAGCCACCGCATCAACAAGGACGTCGGCGGTCTGGCCTGCGTGCCTGCGCTGTCGATCGAGGTCGCCCGGCCAGACGGCAGCTGCAAGCTACAGCTCGAATACCAGGCGGGCTTCGCCGGCGAGGGCTTGGTGCTGAAGGCGGCGAGCTTTTACGCGAAGTCTGGTATCTACCAGGACGATCAGCTGATCCAGACCATCGACTGCCCCGGCTGGGCCACGGAGCCGGCCAAGGGCGTGGTGGTCTACACCTCGACCGCCGGCACCGGCAGCTTGCCGCTGGCGCCGCTCGGTCAGCCGAACGCCGGCTTGGCCGTGGCGACGCTGCGCGGCGTGACGTTGAAGCCGACCTTCTCTGGGCCGCTGACGATGCGGTTCAAGGGCCGGTCCTTCGACGTAGACCTGTCGAACATCACCTTCACCGGCGATGTGGTCAGCAACGGCGACGAGAACGTGGCCTGCGTCAAGACGTTCCATGACTTCCCGCAGTGGGAGCTCAAAGACATCAACCCAGGCAGCCCCGGATTTGACACCACGTACGGCCTCGACGCTTTCAAAGGCAAGAAGGTGGTGGTGGCCCTGGTGTCGGACTGGTGCGGCTCCTGCCTGGCCCAGACCGCCGACATGCAGAAGCTGCAGGACGAGGCCAACGCTGGCGGCAAGTCCGACACGGTGATGATCGTCATCAACGACAAGGCCAGCAACACGCCCAAGGCCCTGACCGCCAAGGCCAAGAACATCCCGATCTTCCAGGACACCGGCGCGGTCGACGCCTGGGGCAAGATGAACGCACCCTTCGCTGGCAAGTTCTCCGGCTCACAGATCCGCAACAGCGGCTACGGCTACGCGAAGAACGGCAAGAATATCATGTACTTCGCCCCGAACGGCTCTGGGTCGCTCGATCTGACCGCCTTTCAGAACGCCGTGCGGACCGTCATCAACGCTAAAGACGAAGAGTAGCCGCCGAAGAGCAGCCGCCGCCAGCGGACGCAGCGCCGACCTCCTCGGCGCCCGAGCCCTCACCAGCCCGCTGAGCCGTGATCTCGGCGCTCGCCTGCCCGATAGGCGCTGAGCGCTGGCGCGCTGCCAGCGTCGGCCAATCTTGACGCAGCGTGTCAATTCTCGCTAGCCTGTGGTCCGAAACGTGCCGGCGACGCACCAGCCGGTGGGGGAGCCTGACCATGCCGCACGGGACCGAACGCAGCCAAGCCTGGATTTTGCGCGCCGCGCAGGATGAGCCCAAGCCAGGCCCAGGGCAGCTCGAGCTGGCGGACATCTCGCTGCCAGAGATGACCGACGAGCACTGCCTCGTCGAGTCGCTCTACGGCTGCTGGGAAGGCAACATGAGCCACGCCATCGAGCGCAAGCCGGTGGACGTCGCACGCCAGCGCGGCGAGGATCACGTCGTGCTCGGCAACGCCGGCGTGGTGCGCGTGCTGCGCATCGGCGAGCGGGTCAAGACCGTCAAAGAGGGTGACCTCGCGATCTTGTTCTGCAATGGCGTATGGGACAAGTGGGGCTACCCGATCAAGATCTTCGGCTATGACGCGCCAGGCACCATCGGTCTGCTCGCCAAGCGAACGGTGCTGCACCAGCTTCAGGTCATCGCGGTGCCGGATTCTTCGCGGTTCTCGCCCAAGCAGTGGGCGGCGTTCTCGCTGCGGTACATCACGGCGTGGTCGAACTGGCAGCAGGCTTACGGCTGCTGGCGCGTCCAGATGGGCGTCGAGGACTGCCCTTCGCCCTACGTCTGGGGTTGGGGCGGCGGCGTCACGTGGGCAGAGCTGACGCTCGCCAAGTTCTCTGGGGCGCGGGTCGCGATGATCTCCAGCAGCGCTCGCCGCTTACGCGCCATCAAGCGCGCCGGCATGACCGCCATCGATCGCCGCCAGTTCGCAGATCTCGACTACGACCAGAAGCGCTACGCGACGGAGCCCGACTACAAGAAGCGCTACCTCGAGAGCGAGAAGATCTTCCTGCGCATCGTGCAAGAGGGCACCGAGGGCATCGGCGTCTCGATCTTCCTCGACTACGTGGGCTCGCCGGTGACGCGCGCGACCATCAAGGCGCTGTCCCGTCAGGGTCTGGTGGCCACCGCCGGCTGGAAGGAGGGCATGCGGATCGAGTTCATCCGCGCGATCGAGTGCATCGAGCGCCACACCCACGTCCACACCCACTACGCACGCTACCCACAGGGCCGCGCGGCGGTGCAGTTCGCCGAGAACACGGGCTGGATGCCGGACGACATCGCCGAGATGGACGTCTACGGCTTTGAGGAGGTGCCGCGGCTGCACGAGGAGTACCACTCCGGCGTCTGCAGCTCGTACTTTCCCATCTACGAAGTCAACAAGCCATGACCACCCAAGCGGTCGCGCGCCCTCCCTCCGCCGCGTGGGCCCCGCGCGTGATGACGCCGCAGATCAACTGACCCTTGCAGGCCATTGACGCCGCGAGGCTGATAACGCCGAGCGCCGCGCAGCCAGGGAGCGCCGATGTCCGTCGAACCCGCCGCTGGCACCGCGCCGAACGCCGCGCCGAACGCCGCGCAGACCGCGCTACACGACAGCTTGCGGGTTGGGCTCGCCGAGGCCGGCGCCCAGCTCGACGCCCTGACGGACTCCTTGGCCGACGCCGTCGCCGATCCGCGGCGCCCCGCCAGCCTCGACACCGATCGCCTGCACCGCTATGGCGAGGCGGCGATGCTCCTAGCCAGGGCGGTCGCTGAGCTTCACGCGGCGCAGACCTTGCTCGGCGCCTATGCCGGCCGGGGCGCCGCGCTGCAGCGCCTCTCGGCTTACGCCGTGGCGCGGGCGCTCTTGGGCCTCGACGCCAGCCTGCGCGCCGAGGTGGCGTGGCCGACGCCGACCGATGCCGCCGCCTCGCCCGCGGCGTCAGGGTTGGCGCTGTCGTCGGGGTCTGCGGCCGCCGTGCACGCCGCATCCGGCCCTGCCGCCCTCGACGCCCTGTGGCCGCTCCTCGCCGAGGGCGGCACCAGCGCCGCGGCGGCATACGCCTTGTCAAGCGATCACGACGACATCCGAGCCCTGTTTCGCGACTTCGCCGACGCGCAGGTGGCGCCGCTGGCCGAGCAGATCCACCGCGACGACGCCCTGCTTCCAGAGTCGCTGCTCAGCGCCTACGCCGAGGTCGGGGCCCTCGGCATCACCATCCCCGAGCGCTGGGGCGGCCAGTTCATCGATCACCGCAGCATGGCCATCGCCACCGAGGAGCTCAGCCGCTGCAGCCTGGGCGCCGGCGGCTCGGTCATCACGAGGCCAGAGATCGCCAGCAAGGCCCTGCTCGCCGGCGGCACCGAGGCCCAGAAGCGCCACTGGCTGCCGCGGATCGCGCGTGGCGATGAGATCGTCGCCATCGCCGTGACCGAGCCCGGCGCCGGCTCTGACGTCGCGGCGGTACGCACCGTGGCCGATCGCGCCCCTGACGGCGGCTGGCTGCTGACCGGCGAGAAGACCTGGTGCACCTTCGCTGGCCGCGCCAGCGTCCTGCTGGTGTTGGCCCGCACCGGCAGCGCGGCCGATGGCGCTAAGGGCCTGACGCTGTTCCTGGTGCCGAAGCCCAAGGTGGTGGCGCCGGCCGACGATCGCAGCTTCGCCTGTGACGATGGCCGCGGCGGCAGCCTCTCCGGCCGGGCGATCCCTACCGTCGGCTACCGCGGGATGCACAGCTTCGCCTGCTTTTTCGAGCGCTTCTGGGTGAGCGACGAACACCGGGTCGGCGAGATCGGCGCTGGCTTCGCCCTGCAGATGAAGGGCTTCGCCGGCGGCCGCATCC
>SXNM01000173.1 GCA_005777155.1 Pseudomonadota bacterium
CAGGCCGCATCGTCATCGCACGACTTGGCGTTGTTGGTGAAGGTGCAGGCCCCGGAGCTCGGGTTGCAGCCATCGTCGGTGCAACCGTTGTTGTCGGCGCATGGCTTGGCGCTGCCTGCCTTGCAGACCTTGTCGGCGCAGGTGTCGCCCTCGGTGCACTTGTTGCCATCGTCGCAGGGCACCGGATACGCCGCGTTGACGCAGGCGCCGGTGCTGCTCTGGCAGCTGTCTTGGGTGCAGACGTTGTTGTCATTGCAGGCCTTGAGGATTCCGGGCTTGCAAGCGCTGGCGTTGCAGACGTCGCCCTCGGTGCAGCTGTTGTTGTCGCTGCACGGCGCGGTGTTGGCGGTGGCGACGCAGCTGCCGGTGCTGCCATTGCAGGCGTCATTGGTGCAGGGGTTGTTGTCGTCGCAGACCTTGGCTTGACCCGACTTGCAGGCGCCGCCGCTGCAGAGGTCGCTGAGCGTGCAGGGGTTGCTGTCGTCGCAGGGCGCGGCGTTTGGCGTGTAGACGCAGCTGCCGGTGCCGGTGTCACAGGCGTCGTCTGTGCACAACTTGCTGTCGGTGCAGGGCTTCGCAGTCCCGGCCTTGCAAACCCCGGCGGCGCAGACGTCGTTCAGGGTGCAGAGGTTGTTGTCTTCGCAGGCGGCGGTGTTGTGGACAAAGGCGCACGCGCCGTTGGTCTGGTCGCAGTTGTCGGTGGTGCAGACCTTGCCATCATCGCAAGATTTCGGCTTTCCAGAGGCGCACTTACCAGCCTGACAGCCGTCGCTCTCGGTGCAGGGGTTGCCGTCGTCGCAGGTCGAGCCGTTGGCGCCGGCGCTGTTGGTGCATTTGCCATCGCTCGGGCTGCAGCTGTCGACAGTGCAGGGGTTCTTATCGTCGCAGCTGATGCTGCCGCTGGCCTTGCAGCCGCCGATGTCGCAGGTGTCGCCGGTCGTGCAGGCGTTGCCGTCGCTGCATGGACCGCCGCTGCTGGGAGCGTTCTTGCAGGCGAACTTGGCGCCGCTCTGGATGCAGGTGTCGGTCGTGCAAGGGTTCTTGTCGTCGCAGTCCTTGACTTGGGTGGAAACAGCGCAGGCGCAGACGACGGCGCCGGGCTTGCAAGCGCTGCCATCGCAGGAGTCGCCTTCGGTGCAGGCGTTGCCGTCGTCGCACGGGCCGGCCGCCGCGCCGACGGTGCAAGCGCCGGTCTGCTTGTTGCAGCCGTCTGCGGTACAGGCGGTGTTGTCGTTGCAGACCTTGGCCTTGCCCGACTTGCAGGCGCCGGCCTGGCAGACGTCTTTCTCGGTGCAAGCGTCGCCGTCGCTGCATGCGCCAGCTGCCTCGGCGGTCTTACAGGTGCCGGTCGCCTTGTCGCAGCTGTCTGTGGTGCACGGGTTGCTGTCGTCGCAGACCTTGGCGGCGCCCGGAGCGCAGGCGCTGTTTTGGCAGGCGTCGCCGTTGGTGCAGGCGTTGGCGTCGTCACAGGCGCCGGCCTTGTGGGTCGCCCCGCATCCGCCGCTGACGCTATCGCAGCCATCGGTGGTGCAGGGGTTGCCGTCGTCGCAGACCTTGGCGGTACCGGCAGCACAAGCACCGGCGTTGCAGGTGTCATTGAGGGTGCAGGCGTTGCCGTCTTGGCATGCACCGGGCGTCGGGCTGGTCGTACAGCTGCCGGTCTTGGGATCGCAGGCGTCGGCGGTGCACGGGTTGCTGTCGTTGCAGACGACCGCCTTGCCTGGCTTGCAGACCTTGTCGGCGCACTGATCGGGGGCGGTGCAGAGGCTGGCGTCAGCGTCACAGGCGGCTTGGTTCGCGACCTGGGCGCAGCCTGCCTTGGTGTCGCAGGCGTCGGTGGTGCAGGGGTTGCCGTCGTCGCAGTTCTGCGGCTTGCCGGCCTTGCAGGTCCCCGCGGCGCAGGCGTCGCCGAAGGTACACACGCTGCCATCGGCGTCGCAGACCTTGCCGTCGGACTCTGGCGACGGTTGGCAGGAGCCGGTCTTGGCGTTGCAGACGTTGCGGACGCACAGCGAGCTGGCGGGCGGGCAGGCGACGACGGTGGCAGGGTTGACCTTGCAGGCCCCCTTGCCGCTCGATTTGTCGCAAAACAGAGAGCCATTGCACAGGTCCGCGTCATCTTGCGCCTTGCAGTCGGTGTTGCTGTTGCAATCGCACTGGCTGATGGAGCCGCCGCCCTTGCAGGCGCCGCCGGCGCAGACGTCGCCCTGGGTGCAGGGGTTGCCGTCGTCACAGCTGCCCTTGTTGAAGGTCGCCTTGCAGCCCGTCGCCGGATCGCAGCTGTCGGTGGTGCAAGGGTTGCTGTCGTCACAGCTGGTGGTGCCGGGGCTGCCGACCGCCGTCCCCTTGCAGGCGCCGTCCTGGCACTTGTCGAGGCTCGTGCAGGCGTTCTTGTCGTCGCAAGCGACCTCTGCCGGCGTCTGCTGGCAGCCGGCCTTGACGTCGCAGAGGTCGTTGGTGCAGGCGTTTTTGTCGTCGCAGTCGACCGCGGTGCCCTTGCAGCCGCCTTCAGCGCAAGAGTCCTGCTTGGTGCAAGCGTTGCCGTCGTCGCAAGGGCCCGTGTTCGCGGTGCTCTTGCACTTGCCGGAGGCTTTGTCGCAGGCGTCGCCGGTGCAGAGATCGCCGTCGTCGCAGGTGACGGCGGCGCCCGCCGTGCAGGCGCTGTCCTTGCAGGCGTCGCCGCTGGTGCACAAATCGCCGTCGTCGCAAGGGCCGCTCGTCGATTTGGCGCTGCAGCCGGCCGCCTCGTCGCAGACGTTGGTGGTACATGGGTTGCCGTCGTCGCAGCTGATGTTCACACCCAGGCAGACGCCGTCGTCGCAGGCGTCTTCTTTGGTGCAGGCGTTTGCGTCGTAACACGGGCTCTTGTCGGCCTTGGTCTTGTACTTGCACTTGCCGTCTTCCGGGGCGCACGAGGCCGCGACGCAGGCGTTGCCAGATTTGCACTGCTTTGGCCCCCCTGGCTTGCAGCTGCCTTGCTGGCAGGCGTCGCCGACGGTGCAGGGATTGTCGTCGCTGCAACTGCCGCCCTCAATCGGCGAGAAGACGCACGTACCGACTTTGGCGCCGTCCAGCGCGCAGGCGTCGACGGTGCAAGGCTCTTGGTCGTCGCAGAGCACCGACTGGCCCTGGCAGACGCCGACCGTGCAAGCGTCGCCTTTGGTGCAAGGGTTGCCGTCGCTGCAAACGCCAGGGGTGGCGCTGTGGGCACAGGCGCCGGCCTTGCAGGCGTCGGCCGTGCAGGGGCTGCCGTCGTCGCAGTCGACCTCATCGGTGGCGTTGTCGCAGTCGTCGTCGAGGCCGTTGCAGGCGACCTCAGTCACGCCGCCCCCCGGGCAGGGCACGCTGTCGGCGCCGGCGTCACCTTCACCGGTGTCAATCGTGGCATCGGCCTCGGCGCCGTCCGGCGTGTCGCCACTGGCGCTGTCACTCACTGCGTCGTCGGCGTCGCTTGAGCCGGCGGCGTCGAGGACGACATCGTCGCCGATACCATCGGCGAGCGCCTGCGTGTAGGCGTCGATCTGGGCCTCAAGTTGGCTCTCGGTCTGAAAATCGCCGATGCAGCCGGTGGTCCAGAGAGCGGCCAAGACGCAAACACCGACGACGCTGAGGGGCGCGACGTGGTGCTGGCGAAGCGAGGCGTTGAGGGCAGTGCACATCGATCGTCTCCTCAGCGATGCAGCGTCAGCAGCACGCTTGTGTAGCCGTCGCCACCCGCGGGCAACAGGGTCAGCGTGACCTTGCCAGCAGGCTGGGAGGGCCGCACGAACTCAAAGGCCAACCAGCCCGCGGCCGCGGCTGTGGCGATCCCGGTGATGATCGCGCCGGCTTGAAGGGTCCGTGCACGGCTCGCGCGGTCGAGGTAGCTCACCTTCAAGGCGTCGCTGGTCACCTTGCCCTCGAGCGCCCGGGCGCTGTCGGCCTGAGAGAGCGCGAGCCCGTACAGGATGCCCGAACTCAGTCCGGCGCCGGCCGTGACCCCGATCTGGAGCCATGGAAGCTTGCGTTCCATGGTGGCCCCGGACTCGCCGCCCTGCGGTTTGCCTGGCGTGTTGGCGCGAGCCGTAGCCTCCTCAGCGGCCCGGCGCTCGGCGTTGGCCCGCTCGCCTGCCGCCCGCGCTGCCTGGCGCTCCGCCTCAAGCCTCGCGTCGGCGGCCTTGCGCCGCTCGGTGGCGAGCGCCTCTTGGCGCTGGGCCTCGGCGCTTTCTGCGGCCAGCTTCTCGGCGGCAGCCTTGCTGGCGACCGCGGCGTCGGCAGCCTGCCGCTCGGCGAGCGTCTTCTCGAGCGGCGCCAGCCGCTTGCTCGCCTCGGCCTTGCCGTCCGCGCCGACCCCGGCGAAGTCGATGTATGCGCGAAACAGCGCCGCGGCGCGATCGATATTGCCGGCTTCTTCGTAGGCGCGGGCGGCGTTGAAGAGCAGCGCCGGCTTGTTCACCAAGGTATAGGCCTCGAAGAACCGCGCGGCGGCATCCTCGTAGGCCTTCTGCTTGAACAGGAACTTTGCCTCGGTCGCGATCGCCTCGGCGCGGCGCACGGCCGCAGGATCGGCGGCGTGAGCCGGAGCGGCGGCGAGCCCGAGGGCGACGCAGGTGATCAGCGCGACGAGTCCGGTCGCGTCATGGTGGCGCGGCGCGGAACCGCGGAGGACTGTGGGGCAATTAGACACGGCAAATCCCTCCAGGACACGTCTGCGAGGCTAACATCTTGGCGCCGGCTGGGCTACCCACAGGGGCCTTACTGGCGCGAACCTCTAGCCGCGCCAGGGATCATAGTCGCCAAAGGACCAGAGGTGCCCGTGCGGGTCGCGGCAGACGTAGTCACGGCCACCGTAGGGCTCGTCGGTCAGCGGACGCACCAGCGTCGCGCCGTTCGCCATCGCTTTGTCATGGTGGGCGTTGACGTCGGCGACCACGATGTAGACTCCGGCGCTCGGCAGGCTCGCTTGCGCCGGCGACGCCAACAGCGCGTCGGGCCCCTGCCGTGTCGAACTCAGCATGATCATGGCGTTGCCGTAGGTGAGCTGCGCGTGAGCGACTCGGCCGTCCGGCGTGTCGTAGACGTCGCGGCGCTGGAAGTCGAAGGCGGCGCAGAGCCAAGCAATCGCTGCTGGGGCGTCCTCGTAGCTGAGGGTCGGCATCAGCGGGGTGGGTGTCAAGGGCGGCCCTTCCGCTCGCTGGTGCTGCGCCTTCCACTGCGCGTACGGCTGGCCATAGATCGCGTCGCGGGCCTCATCCTTGTCGAGCGCGACGCCCTCGGACTCGGCTGCGGCCGCTAGCCACTTTCCGAGGCAATTGCGACAGAAGTCCGCCAGCCGCATGAGATCGATGTTCTGAACCTCCGGCCGCTGCTGAAGGTGGGAGATGAGGCGGCGAAAGGCGGCTGCCTCAAGTGCCTGCCGTGTCGGGGGGGAGAGTTTTTCGAACTTCATGTTGTTCCTCTTCATTGTCTCCGCCACAGGCGACGCCGCCGGGCTGGACGGGCGGACGAATTGGGGCCCCGGGTGGCAGCGCCACTTGGCACTTGGCCGCGACATTTGCTATGGAGTTCGCCCGAGTGACGTCTCCTCGAGGCCATGGGCCGCTGGACCGCTCACCGACACCGCTGCGGGGCATCGCACGGGTCGGCGCTGGCATCAAGGCCTGACCGCGGAATCAGCGACGCGGCGCAGAGATGGCTTGCGACGCTTGCGCAAAGGGCCCGGGACCGGCGATCCTGCGTCAGCGGCAATCCACGCCCCACCGGCGCAGGACACCACGCCGCGAACCGAGCGCAACGTGACCGACCTGCTGCTGGCCCACGGCTGGTTCCTGCACGACGACCCGGCCGAACAGCGCGCGATGCGGCCTTATCCGCCGCTGGGCCTGCTCTACGTCGCGGCCCACCTCCGCGACGTCGGCGTCGACGTCGCAGTCTGGGACGGGACCTTTCGCTACCGCGGTGAGTTCGTCTCGGCCCTGCTTGAGCGACGGCCGCCGGTGGTGGGCTTCTACGCCAACATGGTGACGCGCAAGAACATCCTGCGCATGGCGGCGGTGGCGCGGCGCCTGGGAGCCCGCACGGTGGTCGGCGGTCCCGATCCCGCCAACTACGTGGAGCACTACCTCGACGCTGACATCGACGCCGTGGTGCTCGGCGAGGGCGAGCTGACCATGGCCGAGGCGCTGCCCCGCCTGCTCGCTGCCGGACCACCCGGCCCAGCGCCCGACTTACACGGCGTCGCCGGAATCGCCTTTCGCGACGATGAAGGCGTCACGATTCGCACGACGCCGCGGGCGCAGATCAAGGACCTGGACGACATGCCGGGGCCGGCGCGCGATCTCATCGACCTCGACGCTTACCTCGCCTGCTGGAAGCGCCACCACGGCGTCTCCTCCGTCAACCTGATCACCGCCCGCGGCTGCCCGTTCCACTGCAACTGGTGCAGCCACGCCGTGTACGGTCACAGCCACCGCCGCCGGACCCCGGCGCACGTCGCCGACGAGGTTGAGGAGCTGCTGCAGCGCTACCGCCCCGATCAGCTCTGGTTCGCCGACGACGTCTTCACCATCCACAAGAAGTGGCTCCAGAAGTTCGCCGGCGAGTTGGAGCGGCGTGGCGTGCGGGTGCCGTTCGAGACGATCACCCGCGAGGACCGGCTGGACGACGAGACCATCGATCTGCTGGCCAAGATGGGTGCGCGCAAGATCTGGGTCGGCGCGGAGAGCGGCAGCCAGCGCATCCTCGACGCCATGCAGCGCTCGACCGACGCCAGCCGCGTTGTCGACGTGGTTCGCAAGCTACGAGCCGCCGGCATCGAGACCGGCATGTTCCTGATGCTGGGCTACGAAGGCGAGGACCTCGCCGACCTTGAGGCCAGCATCGACATGGTCGCCCGCGCCGCGCCCGACGTCTTTCTGACCACGGTGAGCTATCCGATCGCCGGCACACCCTATGCCGCGCAGGTCGCCGATCGCACCTTCGCCACGCGGGCCTGGCGAGACGGCTCCGATCGCGACCTCACCATCGCCGGCCGCCACAGCCCACGCTGGTTCGATGCCGCCAACCGATGGCTGGTGCACGAGGTCGCGGCCCGACGCGCCCGACAGGCAGGCGTGCGCAGCGTCCGCGATGCGGCCCGCCTCGGCTGGTCCACCAGCCAAGCCGCCCTCGGGCGCGCGGCGATGCGTTGGTTCGAGGCCGAGCGCGTGGCGGCGCCCAGCGGGTCGAGCGCCCCCGCCTGAGCGAGCGCCAGCGCCGCGATCAGAGGTCGCTGCTCGCTGGCCGTGGGTGGTCACGCCCAGCCCCAGCGGCCCGATGAGACGCTGAAGGCTGGGCGCGGTGGGCGCCGAATCGGGCGCGTCTCTGGCAGAGGACGCCGGAAAGACACCTTTCCAGCGAGGGGGCGCCGCGCCGCCCAATCGCCCCGCTCGAGTCTCAGCCGGCCGTCACGGGTCGCGCCCCTAGAGCACAGGGCTCGGTGCAGCGTCGCGACGACCCGCCGGCAGACCCCACCGCCCCGAGCCTCGCCCGCACCGCGTGACGGGCCCCAGGTCCTCCACGTCGTCTTCGGCACCTGTCGCCCCTTGCACCCACAGGGAACCCCCCTACACTTCGCCGCGCCGGCGCGCTCCCGCGCCCTCTGGAGGCCGGAATGCTGCACCTCACGCTCGATGGCTTCGGCGGTCACCGCTCGCGCTACGACGACATCCGCCTGGTGCAAGAGCTGCTCGAGGAGGTCCCGTCCCGCCTCGGTCTGCAGCCGGTGATGCCGCCGATGATGCTGCCCTACTACAACGGGGTTGAGCCCGATGACTGCGGCATCTCTGGCTTTTTGTTTCTCGCCGGCGGCCACTTCACCATCCACACCTTCAGCTTCCGTGAGGTCTTTTTCGCCGACCTCGTATGCCGGGACGCCTTCGAGCCGGAACAGGCCGGCTTGCTCATCAAGCGCGCGCTGCCGGTCGAGACCGCCCACCTCGCCACCGTCGGCCGTGGCCGCACCGCGACCCACCGGGACGCTGCCGTGCACCCGGCCGAGGACTTCGGCCCGCACCTCATGATCAACATCGATGGCTACAGCGGCCCGAAGGACATGGACGGCCTGTTTCAGCTCTTCGACAACTTGCCAGAGCGCATCGACATGACGCCGATCATGCGCCCGTACGTGTTGCCTTCGCGGCTGGCCGACGGCAGCCGGGTGGTGTCAGCGATGACGATGATCGCCGAGAGTCACATCGCGCTGCACTGGTTTGAGGCGACCGGGCGCGCGTACTTCGACATTTTCTCTTGCAAGTTCTTCGACATCGAGCCGGTGCTCGCCGAGCTGCTGCGGGCATTCCCCGGCGAGGCGCACGAGACCAGGCTCATCGCCCGTGGCCGAGGCTACACGGCGTACCGCACGGAGCGCAGCGCCGAATACGCCCGCACAAAGGCGTGGCTGCCGGCGCGGGTCTAGGCCCCGGTCAGCGTCCACCGCGGCGGCTGGCGCGCTGGCGCCTTCACCGACAGCGCTGCAGGTGAGTTGGGTGGTGGCCGGCGCGCAGGACCGCGAGCGCGCACGTCGGGTTGGTCGCTTGGCAACTGGACAGGTGCGTCGGGTGATGGCCGCGCTCGAGCAGCTCGACGGCGCAGTCACGCTCGACGTCTTGGCAGTGGCGCAGGTGTGTTGGGTGATAACCCTTGTGCAGCGCGGTCTGCACGCAGGAAAGCTCAAGGCCTTGCAGGCAGTGGACCAAGTGGGCCGGGTGGTGACCGGCGCGGAGCACGGCGACGGCGCAGATCGGCTCGACGCCCTGGCACTGGCGGAGATGGCTGGGGTGGTGGCCGCGCTCGAGCAGCACGCTCTGGCAGTTCGGCGGCGCTGACGGGAGCGGCGCTGACGGGAGCGGCGCGGACGGGAGCGGCGCCAGCGGCGCTGCAGGCTGTGGCCCCGCGCCCGGCGGCTCAGGGTCGAGCTGCAGTGGCAGCAGCGAGAATGGGCGGGGCTTGCCGCGCCGGTCATGGCAGACGCCGCGGAGCTCTCCGCGGTAGGCGCTGCCGGAGCAGACCTCGGCAGGCCGTTGGTTGACGCTGACGGTCATCGCGACCATGCCGACGGTGTCGCCCAGCTGGACCGTGACCTCCAGCTGCAAGCCGCCCGCAGCGGTGACCGATCGCCCGGTGAGGCGGTCGCTGGCGTCGGCGCCTGACGCGCCACGGAGGCGCACGTGCTCGACGACGCGCCGCTTGCCCTGGTGCAGCGAGAGCTCCCACACGCCGTCCCAGGGTCCAGCGCTGGCGGCGGCAGGGACAAGGCTGAGCGCGAGGGCAGTGGCCGCGAGAAAGTGTCGAAGGCGAGGCAGCAAAGGCATAGCGAACTCCAGGTTCGGCGGCGCGGCGGCGACGGCACCTGTGCAGGCGAAAAGTCCGCACGCGACGACCGACGTGGGTGGCGTGACCCCGCGGCCACGCTTTACCAACGCGGCGGCCTAACAGCCGATTCAGGGCGCGCGACGCGGCGACGCCTGCCATTTACGCTGCGCCGCTGGCGGACTACCCTCGCCGCCATGTCGCCGCCCGTCGCCAGCCCCGCCCCTGACGCCGTGCTACCGCCAGCTGGCTATGGGAGGGCGCAGCGGCCCAGCGGAGTTGGGCGTCGCTTGGCCGCCGGCGCGCTCGGCCTGCTGCGCGAGCTGCTGCTGCGACTTGTGCGCCTCTACCATCCGGTGATCGCGCGGGCGGGCCCGGCGCTGCCGCCGTCGCCGTGCATCGTCGTCGCCAACCACCCGAGCGGCCTCATGGATCCGCTCGTCCTGCAGCTGGCCATCGGCCGTCGCCTCGCCTTCCTTGGCAAGGCGACGCTGTTCTCGAACCCTGTCGGTCGCCTCGCGATGGCGGCCTTCTCTGCGATCGCGGTCGCGCGGCGGCAGGACGCCAGGGCACCGGAGGACGAGGAGGCGACGGCCGCCCGCAACGCCCAGACGTTCGAGGTCTGTCGCCAGCTACTAGCGCAGGGCGGCGACTTGGCGCTCTTCCCCGAGGGCGTGAGCCACGACCACCCTGGCCTGCGGACGCTGCGCACGGGCGCCGCCCGCATCGCCCTGTCGGCGCTGGAGAGCCCGAGCCCGCCGGCGACGCTGTCGATCTGCCCGGTGGGCCTGCTGTACCGCAGCAAGGGCACGTTCCGCAGCCAAGTCTCGGCGCTCGTCGGCGACGCCATCGACGTCCGCGCCTTCGCCGCCGCGCATGGCCACGGCGAGAGCGCGGTGCGATCGCTCACCGACGCGCTGACCCTGGAGCTTGGACGCTTGGTGCTTCATGCCGAGTCGGCGGCGATGGCCGATGGCCTGCGCCTGGTCGCCGCCCTGACCAGCCCCGGCGCAGACGTCGGCGCTGTTCATCAGCGGGCGCTGCAGCTGGCGGCAGCGTTCGCAGCGCTGCAGCGCGACGATCCGAATCGCGCCGCCGCCCTGGTCGAGCAGGCTCAGGCGTTTTTGCAGATGGCCGATGAGCTCGGTCTGCTCGCCAGCGAGGACGAACGCGCGGCGCTGGTGCTGGAGGGCCGCGCTGGCGGCGCCGGTCGGGTTGCCCGCGCCACCGCGTCGCTGCTCCTGCTGGCGCCGTTCGGGATCTGCGGCGTGGTAGGCAACTGGCTACCCTGGCGCCTTGTCGGCTGGCTGGCCCGGCGCATGGCCGGCAGCGAGCAAGACGTCATCGCGACCTACAAGCTGATCGGCGGTCTCTTGCTGTTCCCCCTTGGCTGGCTCTCGCTCGCTGCCCTGGCCTTCTCGCTCGGTGCCGGCGTTGCGGGCGGCGCCGCCGTCGCGTTGGCCGCGGCGTTGACGGCCCCCCTTGGGCTGCGCCTCGCCGAGCGCCTCGACGTGCGGCGGCGTGCCCTGCGGGCGGGCTGGCTGCGCCTGTACCGCGCCGATCTGGCTTTTGGGCTCGCGGCCCGACGCCGCGAGCTGGCGCAGGCCGTGCAGACCGCGCTCGGTGAACGGAGCGCCGCCAGGTAGCGGTCAGCGCGGTGGTTGCTTCTGCCAGCGTCCGAGCTGCATGCGCACTCGGCCGCCGGTCGAGATCCACAGCGTCGGGCGCCACACGACGCCGATGGAGGGCGGCAGCGCCCAGCGGCCGATGACCCACACCCAGCGCCCGCCAGCCCACATCCAGTGACCGACGATCCACACCGCGCCGTGCACCGGGCATGCCGGCGGCGGCTCAACCTGTGGCGGCGGCGGCAAGGCGGGCGCCTCGACGTGTGCGGCGAGCGCCGGCGCGGCGTCGGGTACCTTCCACCAGCCGCCTAACCAAAACCAGCCCTCGCAGCTGTAGGTCCAATAGCCGACGATCCACTCACTGTCCGTCGTCGGCGGCGGCGGCAGCGCCTCGCTCTGGGCCTCTGGCGGCGGCCCGTCAGGGCGACAGATCCGCGGCGTCGACGCTGGCTGCGGTGCGGGCGGCGCCGGCGCCGGTGGCTGCTGCGCCAGGAACTCCTGCTCGCGACGCGACCGCTCGGTCTTCTCTCTCTGGCGCGCCTGCAGCGCCCGCCAACCACCCTTGCCCCAGCAGCCCTCGTCTTCGAGGTGGGTGCGACAGAACTCGGCACGAATACGCCGCTTCTCCTGATGCGCCCGCCACTCCTTCTCCCACTCGCGCTGCCGCACGGCGGCCTCGCGCGCCAATTCCCGCTGCTCGCGCTCGCGCTCGCGGGCCTCCTCCTGCAGGTGGACGATCCACTCTGCCTCACTGACCGAGGGCCGCCCAGCGGCTTGCTCGACCACGAAGACGGCATCGGACCAATCGAGCGGCTGCTCGCTCCAGACCTCCAGACGCAGCGCGAGGCCTGGCGCCAAGCCCTTGGCCTCCAGGTCGCGGACCTCGCGGCGGAGCGAGACGACGTGTGCCTCATGTTGGCCTTCAGCGGCCGCGCCGCCGACCCGAACCAACACAGCGACGTGGCTGTGCGTCGGCGCAGCGACTGTCGCGGCGATTGGCGCGGCGGCGGGTGGCGGCGGC
>SXNM01000174.1 GCA_005777155.1 Pseudomonadota bacterium
CAGCACCACGTACTTCTTGCCGCGGTAGCTCGACAGGGTGATCTGCTCGAAGCTGCCGTCTGGCAACACGGCGTCGGCGGTGAAGTCTGGCGCGGGCTTGCCTACGAGAACGCTCATCTTCTGGACTCCTTGCGGCGCTTGGCCGTCTGGGCGGGGCGGGCAGCGGCCCACCCTGCGCGTGCCACCGATCGGTCGGCGGCGGCGGAGGTGTACGCGAGCACGGCGTCAGCGGCAAGGCCTCAGGGCGTCAACGCCGCAGCCGGACGCCACTTTCTGCCGTGCGGCGCTTCGCCAGCGTCCCCCCCCTGCCGTGCAGCGCCTCGCTGGCGCCACCGCGTGCAGGGCGGCGCTGGGCGAATTTCTTGCCCGATCCTGACCGCACAGGATGCTCGCCTTCGCCGGGCCACGCCAAGACCCGGCGGAGGGCCGATGAACGCGATGATCCCCATTGAGCCCCGCGCGACCGGACCGATCGCGGGGCGTCGGGCCTTGGCGGCGGTGGCGACGGGCAAAGGTGACGCGATCAGCGCCCCACGCGCCGCCCCCCCCGCGGGGTCGGCCGCCGGTCCCTTCTTGAAGTGGGTCGGGGGCAAGGGGCGCCTCCTGGAGCAGCTCGACGCGCTGCTACCGCGGACGGTGGAGCGCTATGTTGAGCCCTTCGTCGGCGGCGGCGCCATGTTCTTTCATCTGCGCGCCACGGGTCGCGCCGCAGCCTCTGTGCTGGCGGACACCAACCGAGACGTGATCAACGCGTGGTCCGTGGTCCGGGAGCAGCCGACGGCCCTGGTGGCGGCGCTCGAGCAGCACGATCGCAGATACGCCAAGCTCGATGAAGCAGGCCGCGCCGAGTACTTCTACGCGGTCCGCGCGCGCCACCCGCTCGATCTGGAGCGCGCCGGTCAGCCGATGACGCCGGTGGACCGCGCCGCACGAATGATTTTCCTCAACCGCACCTGCTTCAATGGCCTGTGGCGGGAGAACCAGAAGGGCCGCTTCAACACACCGCATGGCCGCTACGAGAGGCCGCAGATTGCCCAGCCCGAGCGGCTGCGCGCCGCCAGCGCCGCCCTCGATGGCGTAGCGCTGGTCCACGCCGACTTTCGCCAGCTGCCGGAGCTGGTCCGCCGCCACGGCGCCGACTTCGTCTACCTCGACCCGCCCTACCACCCGATCTCGGCGACCGCCGCCTTCAACGCGTACGCCGGCGGTGGCTTCACGGAGCGTGATCAGCGAGACCTCGGCGCTGTGTGTCGCGCCCTCGACGGCATGGGCGTGCGCTGGCTGCTGAGCAACAGCGATTGCCCGCTAATACTCGAAATCTATCATGATTTCGACGTAAGGACCGTGCGGGCGCCGCGCGCCGTCAACTGCAAAGCCGACCGCCGCGGCGACGTCGACGAGGTCGTGGTCCGCAACCTGAGCCGCTGGTGAGGCCGCGCCGCGGCGCTGGCTGAAGACTCCGACAATTGGACGCAGTGGGCGTCGAATCGGCGCGGCGCTGGTGGGGCAGCGGCGGCAAACGGCGCGCTCTAGGAAAACGGCGCGCCGAGCCCGCCGCAACAGACGGCTCCTGACGCGGCCCATCAGCGCTGCTGGCGTCGCTAGGGTCGCTTGAGCCGCGCCAACTCGGCGGCGATCGTCGCCTCCACCTCGGCAAACCCGCCCTGGCCGAGTCCATGCCGCCGCAGCACCAGGCGCCCGTCGCCACAAATGACCACCGCCGTCGGCATGACCGAGCAGCCGAAGGCGCGCCACCACCGCTCGTCGGCGTCTCGCAACACCGGCGCGGTGATGCCCCGGCGGGCGACCAGGCCTTCGATGTCGGCGAACTCTTCGTCTTGGCTGACGACGATGACCGCGAATGGCTCCCCGCGCAGCCGGTGGGCGAGCGCCTCCCACCGCGGCAAAAGCTCGACGCAGGTCTGGCACCAGTTCGCCATGACATCGAGCACCACCACCTGGCCGCGCAGGGCGCCGAGGGAGATGGGCGCGCCGCGCAAGCTGGTGCCGATGAGGTCTGGCACCTCAAGGAGGCCAGTTCGTGCTTGGCCGGCGGGTGGCGCCAAGGGCGCCCTCGGGGCCCTTCGACCGGTGCGGCCTGCAAGTTCGCTCTGACCGCCGCTGCAGCCGAGGCCGAGGCAGACCATCGCCCACGCCGCGACCGCGCCACCCCGTCTGGGCCGCCTGTTCTCCGATGACGCGCGCCGTGGCCCCACCCTAACCTCGCGTCCGCTTTGTCGATGCAGCGGCGCAGGTAGCAGCCGCCGCCGCCCAGCGCTACACTCGTCGCAGCGCCTGACCCGATGTGGCTCGCGCGCCGGCGAGGCCATGCCAGGACTGCTCACCATCGAGACCGGGTTCACCTGCAATAGCCGGTGCCGCTACTGCACGCAGCTTGATTACCGCGTCATCCCGCAAGCTGACAAGCTCGATCTCTCGGGCGAAGAGATCCGCGAACGCATCCGCTACGGCGCCGCCAACGGCTACGAGGAGATCGGCTTCTCCGGCGGCGAGCCGACGATCCGGCCCGACTTCATCGACCTCGTCGCCTATGCCAAGGCCCAGGGCTTCGGCCACGTCGCGGTCACGAGCAACGGGCGGATGTTCGCATATCCCGACTTCACGCAGCGGGCCATTCAAGCGGGCCTCGACAGCTTCACCTTCAGCCTGCACGGCAGCACCCCGGCGCTGCACGACCGCATCGCCGCCGCCCCCGGCGCGCTGGAGCAGGCCCTGGCTGGGCTGCGCAACCTCGGCCGCAGCGCTCGCGCCCTCGGCGTCCGCCCGCGCCTGATGAACAACCAGATCTTGCTGCCCGAGAATGTCGGCGAGATCGGCGCCATGGTCGAGCTCTTGGCTCCGCTCGGTGTGCGGCTGTTCATGATCCAGCCGTTCATCGCCCAACGCAGCAATTCCGACGATATCGGTCGCTTCTTCGTGCCCTATGACGCCGTCGTCGAAAGCGTCCGCGCCGCCCTGCCTTCGCTCCGCCGCCACGGCGCGCGCATCAAACCCTACAACGTGCCCAACTGCCTGCTGACGCCGCTCGACCGCGACGTCGTCGAGCCGCAGTTCTATGGTATCAAGCCCTTCCGCGAGTACGAGCGCGACGCGCCGGGCGAGTTCAAGGCCTTCAAGGCCCGTCAGTGGTTCCGCATCGAGGCTTGCCGCACCTGCAAGGAGGTGTGCCCGGGCTTTCGCGTCGAGCAGACGCCACAGCCCGAGCTGGTGGCAGGTGTGGTCGCCGGCGCCGCCGAGGTGGAGCCGCCCGAGGCGACGCCGCGCGTCTTTGGCGGTACCGAGCTGCTGACGCCCGAGAGCGTCCAGGCGGCCATCGGCGCAGTCGCCGCGCTCGGCAGGCCCGTGGCGTGGTTGACCGGCCTCTGCGAGCGCAGCGATCGCAGGGATATCGCGCGCATCGCCAGCCAGTGTGCCGCCGATGGCAGCCTCGCCGAGCTCATCGCGGTCGGGGCGCCCATGGATCAGCGCTTCCTCGCCCAGCGCGTGCTCGAGAAGGGCAACCTTGAGGAGCTGCGCCAGGGCCTCCATATGCTCGGCGAGGCGCGGGAGGCCGGCCGACCCTTGCCCCGGCTCCGCCTGCTCTTCAACGTCGGTGACGCGGTGCGCCTCCTCGACGATCCGGCGGTCCAGGGCCAGTTCGCGCCCCTGGTGCGGGCGCTGCGGCGGGCCTCAGGCGACGCCGCCGCTGATCTCTTGCTGGCGGTGCCGAACTTTCCGCGCGGGCAGCAGCCGCCCGACATGGTGCGTCAGCGCGAGGCGACACAGGCGCTGGCAAAGCGGTTGCGGGTCGCAAGTGAGATCGCCGGGTTGCGCCCGTTCCTCGTCGTCTTCGGCCATCGCCGTGGCCTGGACCCAGGTCGAGCCGCCGCGATGGCGGAGGCCGAGGCCGCATTCGCCGCTGAGCTACCCGTCGAGGACTGGTCGGCCCGTATTTTCCGCCACCCCGGCTCGATGCCCGACATGGACTTTGTTTCGTGGTCCCCGCCGTGGATCTTTGAGCGATTTCCGGAGGTTGGGGCGGAAGGGCCGATCGATCCGTCGCGCGACGGCGCCACAGGGCTGCGGACTTCGGCGATCGCGGGGCGGGTCGCCGGCGCTGGCTGACGCGGCGGGCGCGACTTGCGGGTCCGCTGCGGCCTGCGCGGGCTTCAACGATCGCGGGGTGGGTCGCTGGCGTTGCTCGGCGCCACGGGCGCGACCGGCGTCGGCAGTCGTGCACGCGCGGCGGTCGGCGATGTGATGGCCTCGGCGACCGCCACGAACGACCAGGCCGGCTCAGAGGGTAGGCGGCAGCTAGAGCTCACCGTCAGCCGGTTCTCGAGCAGCAAGACGTTCCAGGCGTCATCGCGGTCGGACAGCGTGATGCGGCTCCCAGGCGCGAAGCGGCGGGCGTCGAGGTCGTGGCGAAATCCGAGCGCCCGACGCGCGGTCACGTCATTGGCCAGGCGAAACCAGGCGTGTACGTGCGTCTCTTCGCAGTCGTTGCCGAGCACGCTCGTGCGGTAGTAGACGGGGACGTCGGTCGCCACCCCGCCGTGCAGCACCAGCGGCAGCTCGTCGCGACCGACGATCGCGCGACTCTGGCCGACGACGACGAGGCGCTCGCTGCGGGCGGCGAGGCCATCTTCGGACGCCGGACCGCGACTGCGCAGCCAGATCAACAGCGCCGAGTCCTCGCCGTCATCCTCGACATGGCGCCGCTGCAGCACTCGCACCCGCAGCCTAGCGCCTGACTCGAATGGCAGCCGCTCGCCCTCGCCCATGCGGTAGTGCACGGCGATGCTGGAGCCGTCGTCGCGTCGCAGCTCCAATCGGTACAGAAACCCCTGCAGCGCTGAGGTTCCGTGGCTGACCAGGCGGCCTGCGGCCTCCGTGCGAGCGATGACCCCAGGCGCGCGCGGCGCCAGGTGGCTCTCGCTGCCCTCGACCTCAATGCGTGCTCGGAAGTCGCCGCGGGCGCGCTGCCAGAAGGGGTGATGGTTGGTGGTGCCGCTGCCGCTGCAACCGACGAGACACAACGCCGCAGCGAGCAAGGATCGGCCAGCCTGCGCCCGCGCCGCGCCGACAGGGCGGCGACCCTCGGCGGTTGCGTCATCCTGGAGGCTGCCGTAGCTCCGCACCCGGTGACGGTAGCGTCAGGCACGGTGCACTGCAATGGTGGCGGCCACTCGCCTCTGCTGCTACCGTGGCATCCCCCTGGCGCGAGGTGAGCGCGCCGGACCGCGAGAGGTGCCCCGCATGCGTAGAGAGTCCGCGATCTTGCTCGCGTTGTTGGCGATGCCGGCCTGTCAAAAGGCCACGCCGCCCGCGCAGCCAGCGTCCGCTGCGGCCGTCGCCGCGCCACATACCGTCAAGGCCGAGGCGCTGGCCGGCGCCGCATCGGCCGCTGGAGCGCCTGGCGAAGCCCTGGCCTCGTATCCGCCCGGCGCAGCACCAGCCGAGGCCAAGCCCACGCCCGGCGGGCTGGACCCTGGGCATACCGGCGGAGTGCTCCTCGGGCAGCCGAGGATCGGCGCGCGCGGCCTGCCCTATCCTGTGGCGCCGGATCCAGTGCCCGCCGCCGCGGCTGAGGCGCCTGGGGACCAAGCCGGTGGCGTGCGCGCTCACTCACAGGCGCTGTTGGTCCACAACGGCGGCGGCCCCGACCAGCTGATCAGGCGCATCCGTCACGCCGCCGCCAACCGCGATTTTGAGGCCCTGACCGTCTACATGACGCCCGACCTAGCCGCGCGCACCCGCCCTCTGTTGCAGCAGGACGCCGCGCGCTTTTGGCGCCACCTCGACCGCTACGTCGCCGCCGGCTCGCAGGGCTTTCAGATGGACCAGGCGCCGGGCAGCCGTGAGGGCTCGCTGCAACTCAAGATCTCACTGAACGTCGACGGCAAGCCCGTGCAGCTGCAGCCGATCGTCGTTCGCACGACCTCTGGATGGCGCTTCGAGCGCTTCTAGGCGACACCAGCCTCGACGCGATCGTGCCCGCGCGGCGACCCGCCTGGGCCCGTGGGCTCAAGGCGCTCAACGATGACCCTACTCGGAGGTTCGCGATGCCGTACCGCTGGACAATGAGCGCCTGGGGCGCGTTTTCTCGGCCCGCCGCCGCGTGGCTCTCGCTGACGCTGCTATGTGCCTGCGGCAACAAGCCAGCGACTCCGCCGCCCGTCGTCGGCGAGCCCATGGTGCCGCCGGCCGAAGCGAAGGCGTCGGAGCCCGCGACCCCGCCCGCGGCGCCACCGCCTGCGACCGCGACGGCGACGACAGACCCCGCCGCCGCTGAGGCAGCCGGTGCCGATCCGCGCGCCAACGCCTGGGGCATCGTCCACCCGCCCGCGACGGTGCAGCCGGGCGAGCGCGTCTACGTCGTCACCAAGGGCCGCGATCGCAAGATGGACGACGCCCGCGCGGTCTATCAGCTCTTCGCCCATGACGTCGCCGCGGTCGATGGGGACGTCGTCGTGATCTCCGAGGTCGGTGGCGGCACCTTCCGGGTCGGCGCGTCGTTCGTCATCCCGGCCGGCGTCCGCGACGCCAAGTCGCTCAGCGTAGGCGACGCCGTCCTGGCCGAGTGGGCGAGCTCCCTCAAGCACGCGATCGTCGAGGGTTTCGACGGCCCCGCCGATCAGCCTGACCGCGTCCGCATCCGCTACACGGGCCTGCCCGAGAGCTGGCCCGACGACAAGGTGACGGCCAGCCGCACGCCCCGCGAGCTGACGCGCCTGATGGACGGCCTGCACCCTGGTGTGTACGCGATGGTGCACGACGACGGGCGCGACATTCTCGTGATGTTGCTGTCGAATTCGCCAAGCGGCTGGCTCGTTCAGCGCTTCGGCGGCAGACTCGCGCTGTTCGCTGCAGACAAGCTGGTGCCGCTGCCCGTGCGGGCCAAGGTGTCGAAGGGCCAAAAAGTGCGCGTGCCGTGGGTGGGGATGATGGTCCCCGGTAAGGTGTTGAGGATCAAGGGAATCTGGGCTTGGGCGAGCGTGAGCGGCATCGGCCAGAAGGACCCCATCAGCGCCGCGACCGGCCAGATCCTGCCCGAGCCGCGGCCTGGCGTCGGCGAACCAGCAGGCGCTGCCCCGTCCAAGGGGGCTGGCAAGCCGGGCGGTGGTCAGCCCTAGCCGCCGGACCGTCGCCGCAGCGGCTGGCCGATCAGTCGCAGCGGCGCCATGACGGGCGGCCAGCGGGCCCAGCGCCCCCGTTGGACGCCGTAGCGAGCGGCAGCCGGGGCCCAGCCTGGCGGTAGCTGCCGCGGCCTTGATCGTGCGGCTGAGGCGCCGCGAAGGGGAAGCGATGGCCCAAGTGTACACGGTGATCTTGGAGTCGTATCCAGCGAACCGGCGTGAGCACATCGAGCGGCTGCTGCGCAAGCACAACCGCGCGCTCGACCATCACGCGATCGCGGCGCGCGCCGCCGAGGTCGCTGCAGGCACGGCGCGGCCCGCAGCCCAGTACCGCGAGTCGCACGCCGCCGAGCACGTCGTCGCAGAGATCCGCTACCACGGCGGACAAGCACGCGTCGAGGCAGCCGAGGCGGCGGACGGCGCGTCGACCGGCTCATGAGCGCGCGCCTCCCTGTGGTGGCGTCGAGCTGCAGCGGCGACCGGATCAGCCGCGACGCGACGGCGGGCGTCGGTGCCGCCGTCCCGCCCTTTTCGCTCGTCGACCTGCAGCGCCGCCGCGTCCGCTACCTGCGGCTAAGCCTTACGGATCGCTGCAACTTCCGCTGTACGTACTGCATGCCGGCTGAAGGCGTCGCCGTCGAACCACGCGATCAGCTGCTGCGCTTTGACGAGATCGAGCGCCTGTGCCGCGTCTTCATCGCGCTCAGGATCAGCCACGTGCGGTTGACCGGCGGCGAGCCCCTGGTCCGGCGCGAGGTCACATCCCTCGTCGAGCGCGTCGCGGCGCTTCCGGGCTTGCGCGATCTGGCTATGACCACCAACGGACACCGCCTCGCCGAGCTGGCCGCGCCATTGCGTCGCGCTGGCCTGCGCCGCCTCAACGTCAGCCTCGACTCGCTCGACGCCGCGACCTTTGCCCGCATGAGCCGAACCGGGCAGCTGGCGCCGGTGCTCGAGGGCCTCGACGCCGCCGACCAGGCAGGGTTCGGCCGGGGCGAGCTGCCACCGACCAAGATCAACACGGTCGTGATGCGGGGCGACAACGACGACCAGATCCCAGCGCTAGCCGCCTTTTGCCAGACGCGCGGCTATGTCCTGCGCCTCATCGAGTACATGCCCATCGGCCTCGACCAGCGCTGGGGCGCCGCCACTTTTGTCGACGCTGAGGAGATGCGGCGCCACCTGCGCGCGGCTGGCTGGCAGCTCACGGTCGCTGACGGTGCGGCGCTGGCGGGCCACACCCCGGTCGTCGGCGATTCGGCGGACGCAGCCGATCCGATCGCCAGCGCCCGCGGCGGCGGCCCCGCGAGGTACTGGCTCGCGTCGCGCCCCGGCGATGAGCGACCGCTGCGGCTCGGCTTCATCACAGCGGTGAGCGATCACTTCTGCGCCACGTGCAACCGCGTCCGCGTCAACGCCGTCGGCACACTCCGCGAGTGCCTGAGCGCGCCCGGGCGGCTGAGCTTGCGCGACGCCATGCGGGCCGGGCTGACCGACGCCGAGTTGACGCCCCTAATCGCCGACGCGATGCGCGGCAAGGTCGATGGTCACCGCTTCATCGTCGGTCAACGCACGATCGAGTCGATGTCCGCCATCGGCGGCTGAGCCCTTGGGAGCCGCTAGACCAGCCTCAACGCCACGATCAGCGAGGCCCCGAGCATCACGATCGCGCCGGCGACACGCCACCAGGGCGGCTGCGGCGCCGGCGGCAGATCGCGCGACAGCAGGGCCCCGCCGACGACGCCAGCCGCCAGGCCGCCGAGGTGCGCCGCGTTGTCGATGAAGGGCAGACTGAAGCCGATGACCGTGTTGAGGGCGATGAAGAACAGCGAAGACCGCAGCAACGACCGGTAGAGGTCGGGCGGCACCGTGCCGCGGCGGGCGAGCGCGAAGCCTAGCAGCGCGCCCATCAGGCCAAAAATCGCGCCCGACGCGCCGACCGTCGGCCAATTGGGGTTGTCGCGCAGCGTGAAGCCGAGGCTGGCGATCGAGCCACCTAGCGCCGACGCGGCGTAAATGGCGACGAAAGCGCGCGCGCCGACCAGCCGCTCAACCGCGGGGCCGAGCGAGTGCAGGGCCCACATGTTCATACCGAGGTGCATCAGGTCGGCGTGCAAGAAAGTCGCGCTGACCAGCCGCCACAGCTCGCCGGCGCCGAGGGTCAGTCCGCGCGTGTTGGCGCCGAAGGAGATCACGGTGTCATAGGAGAAGCGCGCGAAGAGTGGCCAGCCATCGGCCAGCTGCATGAGCATGAATATCAATACGTTAGCACCAAAGATGCCGCGACTCCAGCCGGCCCGTGGCGCGGCGCGTCGCAACCGCTCGGCGAAGACAGCGGGGTCGCGGGGATCGGCCTCGACGCCGTCGATGTGGGCGAGCGGGTTGACCGTGTCCAAGGTCGCCGCCGCCTCGTCGTCGAGCAAGACCGAGAGCGGCTCGACCAGCGATCGTGGCCCGACGAGGTCACCGGTCGACACCTCGACCGCGGCGATCTGGGTGTCGTGGCGCTCAGATACCGCCCGCAGCCACCGCTCCGAGACATGGCCCACGCTCGTGATCAGCACGATGTGGCGGGGCAGGGCGCCGAAACGCCTCGCCCAGCCGGCGAGCCACTGCTCCAGCCACGCCGGATCGGCGGCGTCCCAGGGCAAGACCAGCAAGCTTCCGCTCGGCAACGTCCGCTGCTCCGACCCGTCGACCGGCACCTCCATGAGCGCAGGCTGGCGGTTCCATACCGCCTCGTCGACGCGGGTGCGGTAGCGGCCGCCTTGCAGCAGCACGAGCTGGTGGAGGCGCGCGGTAATTTCAGCGGTCTCGTGCGTGATCTCCATGTCTTGCGCCTCAGGGTCGGCGTCGCCGCGCGCTCCGCACGCCTGCTCGGCCACGATCTCCACCAGGGTAGGTCGCTCGCAGCCGTAGCGCCAGCCGCCGCACTCGGTTAGCCTCGCGATTCGCGCTGCGCAAACCCCGCAGGCGACAGCGAGGGGTACGTGGTCGCTGCAGCCCACCCCAAGTCCGTCGCGGCTGTATCCGGCGCTGCTGCGCCCGTCGCTGCTGGGCTGCGGGTCTTGGGCGGTGTGCCGCGCGGCCGCGGCCGGCTTCCTGGCGACAAGTCCCTGAGCCACCGCGCCTTGCTGTTCGCGGCGCTGGCCGAGGGCCCGAGCCATCTGCGCGGTCTGCTGGGCGGAGGCGACGCGGCGTCCACGGCGCGGGTGCTGCGCGGCCTCGGCGTCGCGATCGAAGGCGACGACTCCGTCGACGGCTTGGCGAGCGCGATCACCGTCCACGGCGTGGGCTTCGACGGCCTGCTCGAGCCGCCGCAACCGCTCGACTGCGGGCGATCGGGCACGACCATGCGGCTGCTCGCCGGGGTGCTGGCTGGCCGACCGGGCGTCGCCATCTGCACCGGCGACCCGCAGCTGCTGCGCCGGCCGATGCGACGGGTGCTGGCACCCTTGCAGGCCATGGGCGCGCTGGTAATGGCGCGCGGCGGTGGCGATCTTGCCCCCTTTGCCATTCGTGGCGGCTCGCTGCGCGGAATCGACCTGACGCTGACGGTGGCCTCGGCGCAGGTCAAGGGCGCGTTGCTGCTCGCCGGGCTGCAGGCGCAGGGGGCGTCGCACATCTCCGAGCCTTCGCTGAGCCGCGACCACACCGAGCGCATGTTGGCGGCCCTCGGCGCGCCTGTGCGCGGGGTTCATGGCGGGGTGCGCTGCGAGCCGCTGCGGCAGGCTTGGCGTGGCTTTGACTTCACGCTGCCAGGCGACCCTTCATCGGCGGCCTTCCTGCTCGGCGCCGCCGCCATCACGCCGGGCGCCGACGTCGAGGTCCACGGCATGCTCGCTAACCCAACGCGCGCCGCGTTCCTCGACGTCCTGCGACGCGCCGGCGCGCAGGTCGAGATGACGGCCCGCGGCGTCACGCTCGGCGAACCCACCGCCGACGTGCGTGTGAGGCCGCCCGTCGACGGCGCGAGGCTGCGGCCAGTCGTGATCGCCGGCGCCGAGATCCCAGCGGTCATCGACGAGCTGCCGCTCCTGGCGGTCGTGCTCTGCCACGCCGAGGGGCCAAGCCTCATCGCCGACGCCGCAGAGCTGCGCGTCAAGGAGAGCGACCGTATCCGCAGCGTCGTCCTCGGCCTGCGCGCCATCGGCGCCGGAGTGGAAGAGCTCGCCGACGGGATGCGTATCGCCGGCGGAGGGCTGCGTAGGGCGGCAGCGGGCGCGGGCCCACGTCGCGTCGAGACCCACGGCGATCACCGCCTCGCGATGGCGTTCGCGATCGCCGGACTGCCGACGGGTGCCGAGATCGAGATCGACGACATCGCCTGTACCGCCGATAGCTTCCCTGGCTTTGTCGAGGCGTTGCGCGCGATCGGTGTCGCCTCGACCCCGGCCCCTACCTCTGCCCCTGGAGCCTCCGCATGAGCGCCGCCACACCGCACGTCCATCAACGGCCGCTGCAGGGTCTGCACCCGCACCCGGTCAAAGCGGCCGCCGGCCAGCCGCCCGACCACCCCTCGCTGCCGCACCTGCACAGCCACCACGGAGACTTCGCCGCCTTCCGCGATCTCATGATCGCGACCTCCGCCGCACGCTTCGGGGCCGTATTTTGGGGCGTCTTCGACCAGTACATCGGTCCGAAGATCCCGATTTCAGGAGGTGTATTGCTCGACGTCGGCTGCGGTCCGGGAGGACTCTTCGCTCCCTTGCGATCGAGACGATCGTCGACGCGGATCGTCGGGATCGACGTCCAGCCGGCGATGGTCGCCGCGGCGCGCGTCGAGGCCGAAAAGCTGGGCAATGTCGAAATCATCGAGGCGGACCTCGCCGGCACCTTGCCCCTGGCGACCGCCACGATCGACGTCGCGGTCGCCAGCATGGTGGTGCATGAGATGCCTTTTCCGGTCCAGCTGTTGCGCGAACTGCGCCGCGTCGTGCGACCCGGAGGCGCGCTGCTTGTCTACGATTGGGTCCGCCAGCCCCTCACCAGCTACGTTGGAGACGCCGCGCTGACGCCGGAACTTCTGCAGCATTTTCGCGAGCATTGCATCTACACTGCCGACGACCTCGCCTACCTCGCCGAGCGTTCCGGCTGGACGCTGCAGGAGTCCATCGGCCGCCGCGGCAACCACTACGCCATGTTGGCGCTCGATCGAGGGCCTGGAGAATGATTTGCGATCAGAATCGTCGCAGAGAACCGCAAGGATTTTGAATACTCCTGCCGCGGCCCGCTCGCATCCTACGACATCGTTCTGTCTGAAAAATACTGCATCGTTTCAGAAAGCTATTGACAGTTCTGTCTGCTCAGACCTAGTTTGTGGACATAGGGGTGGCATCCAGGACCGTCACCGCGCCTCTGGAGGAATGACCATGCTTGGCCAGACGATTGCCAGTTCCCCCGACCGTCCCCAACGCACGACAGCTGGGCGCACCAGCGTCAGGTTGCTCGCCCTCTCGCTGACCTTCGCGGCGTTGTCCGCGGCGCCTTCGCGCGCCGAAGCAGCGGCGCCGAACGACACCATCGACCTCCGCGTCTTGCTCCTCTCGGCCCACGGCTACGAGGCCTCCTTGGCGGCGTGGCAGGCGGTGCTCAAGCGCGAGGGCGTGGCCTTCGACACCATCATCGCCAACACCGCCGACCCCATCACCGCGAGCACCCTACAGAGCTCGCCGACGCGCGCCCGCTACCAAGCCGTCGTGCTGGCGACCGGTGGCTTGCTCGACTGCACCATCGGCTGCGTTACGGCGCTGAGCACTGACGAGTGGGCAGCGCTCGACGCCTACCAGGTGCGCTTCGGCGTCCGGCGCGTCATCGCCTACGCCTACCCGACCCCGGAGTACGGCCTCAACTGGCCCTTCTACGCCGGCGAAGGCGCAGGCACCGTCGGGACGCTGACCACCGCCGGCGCCGCGGTGTTCCCGTACCTGAAGGGCGCGGTGCCGATCGACGTCGGCAGCTGGTCCTACTTCGCCGCTCCGCTGGCCACTGCCGCCTTCACCACGCTGGTCCAGGGCCCCGCCGCCCCGGACGGGACGCCCTCGTCGTGGGTCGGCGTCCACAGCCGCGCCGACGGCATCGAGGAGGTGGTCGTCACCTTCGACACCAACGCCCACCAACTGCACTCCATGCTGCTCTCGCACGGGCTGCTGAGCTGGGCCACCGGCGGCATCATGACCGCCCACAACCGCAACTACTTCACCATGCACATCGACGACATCTTCTTGCCGGACGATCGCTGGCACATGGATCACAACACGACGTACGAGGACGACGGCGCGACGGTGCCGACGATCCGCATGGTGCCAGCCGATGTCGACCGTGCGCTGACCTGGCAGGCCACCGCTGGCCTCGTCATGGACATGGTGTGGAACGGCGCTGGCAGCAACGAGGAGGTCGCCAAGAACGGCAGCGACGCCCTGCTGACCAAGCTCCTCGCCCACAAGACCAGCTTCCGCTGGATCAACCACACCTTCTCGCACCCGAACCTCGACACCATGACCCAGGCGCAGATCGTCGATGAGATCAAAAAGAACCGCTCTTGGGCCACCTACAAGGGCATCCCCTACCACACGGCTGAGCTGGTCACCGGCGAGCACTCCGGCCTGAAGAACCCCGCGATGCCGGCGGCGCTGACCCAGGCTGGCATCAAGTGGGTCGCCGCTGACAACTCACGCGAGCCCGTGCCCTACAAGCTCGGCACGGCGCAGACCATCCCGCGCCATCCGGCCAACGTCTATTACAACGTCGGCTCCTTCGCTGAGCAGCTCGACGAGTACAACTGGATTTACTTCGATAACTGCGTCAACTCGCCGACCCACACCTGCCTCTCGACCCAGGCCACCTACGAGTCCTACGTCGACAGCGAGGCGCACATCATGCTGCGGCATCTGCTCACCAACGACCCGCGGCCGCACTACTTCCACCAGTCGAACCTCGCCGAGGACGGCACGCTCTACCCGGTCATCGACGAGACGCTGGCCCGCTACAAGGACTACTTCGCGACGCCGCTGGTCCAGCCGCTGTTCCGCGAAAGCTCGACGACGCTCAGCCGGCAGTCGACGTGGAACGCGACCCAGTCTGGCGATCCCGCCCTGCGCGCCCAGGCCTCGCTGCTCAATGGCATAATCGTCATCACCAGCCCGGTCACCATCGAAGTGCCCGTCCAAGGCTACAAGACCGGGATCGCGTATGGCGGCGAGAAGTCGGGTTGGATCAAGGTCTTCGCCGGGACGCCCAAGAGCATCGCGGTGCAGGAGACGCTGACCTGCGCCTACCCGGTGCAGTACGCGACTTGGCAGACCACGCTCGCCACATGGTTCGCCAATCAGCAGGCCGCGACGTCGCCGACCACCGCCGCCTATTGGGCCGGCAAGATCGCCACGCTCGAGGCCAAGATCGCCGCGCTGTCGTGGACGGCCTACTGCCCCTAGGGCTCTCCCCGCCTGCGGGTGCCAATGGCGCCCGCAGGCGGCCCCGCGGCGCCAAGCGGCGCGCTGCCCCGGACGGCTGATGTTCGCTCGTCTCAAGCTGACCACCGCCGGTGAGAGTCACGGCCCCAAGCTCTGCGCCATCGTAGAGGGCCTGCCCGCCGGGCTCCGCATCGACTTCGCGGCCTTAGACACGCTGCTCGCCCGTCGACAGCGCGGCTTCGGCGCCGGCGGCCGGATGAAGCTGGAGCGCGACTCCCCCATTGCCTTCGCCGGCGCGCCCGACGGCCGCACCACTGGCGCCCCGCTGGCCCTCGAGATCGGCAACGTCGAGTGGCCGCGGTGGCGTGAGCGCGACATAGAAGCCATGACGCGGCCGCGGCCTGGACACGCCGACCTCAGCGCGGCGCTCAAGTATGGCTATGATGACCTACGCTTTGGCCTGGAGCGCGCCTCCGCCCGTGAGACCGCCGCGCGGGTCGCCGCAGGCGGTGTGGCGCTGCAGCTCCTTGAGGCCTGCGGCGTCGCGATCGGTGCCCGGGTCGTCGCGGTGGGCGCCGCAGCGGCTGGCGGTGGTGAAGCCGACGAGCTCGGCGACGGCCCTGCCGCGGAGGCCGCCTGGCGACAGCGCTGGACAGCCGCCCAGGCCGACGACATGGGCGCCAGCGACGCCGCCGACGCCGCCGCGTTTCGCGCCGAGGTGCAGCGCGCCATCGCCGCACGCGACAGCGTCGGGGGAGTCCTGGAGGTGGTCGCCATCGGCCTGCCGCCTGGTCTCGGCACCTGTCACGTCTGGCACGGCCGGCTGGACGGGCGGTTGGCGCAGGCGTTGATGGCGATCCCTTCGGTGAAAGCGATTGAGTTCGGTGCCGGCTTCGCCCAGACACGTCGCTTGGGCACCGAAGTCCATGACGCCATCGAGCGCATCGACGACGGTGCCTTGCGACGGCGCACGAACCGCTGCGGCGGACTGGAGGCTGGCATGAGCACCGGCGCGCCGCTGGTGGTGCGTGTCGGCCTCAAGCCCATCGCCACCACGCTGCGCGGCATCGACAGCGTCGATCTGGTCACGGGCGAACCGGCCACGACGGCTTGGGAGCGGTCCGACATCTGCGCCGTGCCGCGGGCGCTGCCCATCGCGGAGGCCGTGATGGCGCTGGTCCTCGCTGACGCGCTGCTGGAGCGAGTGGGCGGGGACCGCATGGCCGAGGTGCAGGCCCGCGTCGCCGACCTGCCGCGCGCGCACCTCGACGCGCTGGCGCTGCGAGGCGTGCCTTGGCGCTTCGGGCCGCGCGTCGATGGCGTCGGTGCGTCGGATTCCGGCGACGGCGCCGGCAAACCAGCCGCCGGGCGCGCGGGCCCAGCGGACGGGTAGCGTCGAGACGGCTGTCGCGCTGACGCCGCACGACGGGCTGAACAGCGTCGGGCTCGGCGCAGCTGCCGCAGCCTGCCAACCGACTACCGCTCAGGCGCGACGACCGCGAGGGCGCGACGGCCGCTTCGGGGGCATTGGCCCGCCACCGCCCGGCGATCGCGCAGACCTGCGTGGGTGAAGCTCCGCCGACCTCCGGGCACGATGCGCGGCTCGGCCCCCGCTACCCGATGTTACAGGCCTGGACGGCTGAGCGGAGGGGGCTCGCGCTGCGGCCTACCTCAGATCCCCGCCGACCCAGGGCCTCTGCCCGCACAGAGTCGGCGACCGAGTCGTCGCCGGTCAGGAGCTAGGGGCGCGGCCTAGGGGCCGCAGAGGCTCCACTTGTTGGTGACGCAGAAGTTGCCGCCATTGGCGCTGGCGTTGGTCGCCTTGATCGCCTTGCAGACGTAGGCGCCGTCCGTGGTGCAGGCCTGGCCGACGGTCTTGCCGATGACCGCGCAGCTGAGCATGCACAGGCAGGTGCCGTCATCGTTGAAGGTAATCCAATAGCCATCGGGGCAGTTCTTGGGCATCGACTTGTTGTCGCAGAGCTGGCCAAGCTGCTTGCTATCGTTAGACTTGTAGAACGTCGATCCGAGCGAGAAGTCGCCGAAGCAGCCCTTCTTGCAGTCCGCCGGGCAGCTCTGCTCGGTCTCACCTGCCTCACACTTGGCGTTCGGGCACTGTGAGGAGCTGGCGCAGTCCTTGGGACACGAGCTCGCCTCGCCCGAATCGCAGACGCCGTTGTCGCAGACCTCGCAGACAGCCTTGTAGTCGGCGCAACAGTCACCTGCGGCCAGACACTGGGGGTCGCAGTAGCAGCCGCTCGGCGCCTTGTTGCCGCAGATGCCTTTTCAGCTCTTGGCGCCGCCGGCGCGGTCGCCTGGGCAGCTCGTGGCCGTCTCGCCGGCCTCACAGCTGCCATTGCCACACACGGCGCCGCCACCACAGTCCTTTGGACAGCTGACGAGCTCCCCTGGTTCGCACTTGCCGTTGCCGCACACGCCCTGGCTCTGACAGGCGCCTGATGCGGTGCAGGTCGCGCCTGTCTGGCAGAGGCCGCAGGCGCCGCCGCAGCCGTCCGGCCCGCAGTCCTTGCCAGCGCACTTGGGCTCGCATGTGCCGCCGCCGCACACCGCTGCGAGGTCGGCGCAGCAGTCATTGTATTTGGCGCAGCCCTCGTCGCATTGGCAGGCAGCGCCTTCCTGGTAGACCCCGCACTTGCCGACGCAGCTGTTGGGTCCACCTTTGCAGTCGGCGGGGCAGCTGGTGGTCGACTCGCCGGCGTCGCACTTACCATCGCCGCAGGTGGGGCCGACGGGCTTGCAGTCGGCGGGGCAGCTCGCGGAGGACTCGCCCAGCTCGCATGTGCCGTTGCCGCAGGTGGTGCCCGTGGGCTTGCAGTCGGCGGGACAATTGTCGCCATTCTCGCCGGCGCCGTCGTGGCAGGTGCCGTCGCCGCAGACCGCGCCGCCTTTGATGCAGTCTGCGGGGCAGCTCTGTTGCGACTCTCCGAGGTCGCACGTGCCGTTGCCGCAGACCGCGCTGCCGCCAGTGTCGGTGTCTTTCACCGCGACGTCGCCGCCGCCACCGATGTCGCTGACCGCGACGTCGCCGCCGCCACCCGTCTCGCCGGCGGCGTCGTTGCCGCCGCTGCCCGTGTCGCTTCCGGCGATGTCCGTGACGCTGATATCGCCGGCGCCGCCGCCGCCGCTGTCGCCGCTCCCGCCCGCTGTGACGCAGGCGCTCGTCGCCCCTCCAGTACCAGCGGTCACCGTTCAGATCTGGCCGGCGCTGCAGTCCGCGATCTTCTGCCACTGGCTGGTGGCGGCATCGCATTGGACCTGCATCGCGCCTGCTGCGGTGACGAAGCAGCCCTCGCGATGGGCCGCCGGTGCGCAGGGCGTGCCTGGGGCGCCTCCCGGAGCGGCCGCGCCGCCAAAACCGTCGCCGCCTCCGCCGGCAAAGCCGCAGCCGACGAGCAAACCTAGCAGCGCGACGCTGAGGAGGTCGGACATCCTATGAAACTGTGCTCGCATGGCCTAATTCTCCGGAGCGAATGTAGCCGTGTGCGCCAGCGCGCCAAGCGCACTTGCGAAAGCGCCGCTCGAGCAGACCCAACGAGGAATGACGTCCGGGCATGCGCGACGCGGACCCTAGCGGCAGGATTATCAGCTTTTCAAGGAGAAAGTGCGACAAGACAAGGAGTCCTGCGCCGGCGCAGCCCCCTTCTGGGACAGGCCTCAGGGCGGTCCGCCTCGTATCTAGCGATGCCGTCAAGGCGCTGCGCCGTGGTGGTCATTTCGACGCGCGGCACGCACACAGCCGGCGTCGAGGCGGATGGCCTCGACGCCGGGACATGGGCGCTACCGCCGGCTGAGCCGAACGAGCCTCTGACCGCTGCCCGGCCGTCCCCTCAAGCCACGGCGGCGGCGGCGGAGGCGGCTGCGCCAAGGGCATCCTCCAGACCGAGAGCTCGCAGATAGTCGGCCCGCAGGCGGATAGCGGCGGCTTTGGGGGCATCGACGCCAGGTGGCACCTTGAAGCTCGGCAGCGCGTCGATGACCACGGTGCCTGCCCGCGGTCCGAACGCGCCCATCGGCCAGAGCGCGCGCACGCCGTGCCAGACCAGCGGCGTGATCGGCAGCTGGCCGGCCTGGGCCAGGGCGAAGGCTCCGGTGCGAAACGCCGGCATCGTCCCGTCGCGGGTTCGCGTGCCCTCGGGGGCGATCAGCACCACCAGCTCCTCGCGCTGGATGCGGTCGACGGCTGCCAGCAGCGACGCTCGCGCGCCGCGACCATCGCTGCGGTCGACGAAGATCATGCCGACCAGGGCGCCTGCCGGGCCGATGAGCGGCGTGCTGCGGAACTCGGTCTTGGCGACAGTGACGCAGTGGCGTGGGTACAAGGCGCCGCCGACCACGACGTCGAGCGTCGAGGTGTGGTTAAGCGTGAGGATGCGGGCATGTCGCTCGCGCAGCGCTTCGCGAGCCGCCGGTGTGATCTCGAGGCGAATTGCGCAGATGGCGAGCATGAGCCGGCCCCAGATGCGCGCCAACGCAGGGCCCAAGCGACGGCGGTGCCGAGCCGGTGTCAGCATCAAGACGACGACGATGGTCGGCAACAGCGCGAGCGAGATGGTCCAGCCCACCAGCATACGAAGCGCTGGCGCCCACGCCCAGCGCGGCACGGCGCCGGTCGCATCGCCGTGAGTAGGAACCGGTGACGACACCTGTTCGCTCAAAGGGCCTCCAGCGCAGCGTCGTCCGGCGGGACGCCGCTCGCAATTGCGACAACCCTAGCGCAACCCGGTGTAGGCGGTCCATCGCCGCGCTGACATGGCCTTGGCGGTCTGCACACGCGGTCGGACGCGGCCGAAGCGGGCGAACATGGCGCGGTCGAAGCGGGGCGAACACGGCGCGGCCGAAGCGGGCGAACATGGCGCGGCCGCAGTGGTGGAACACGGCGTGGCAGCGCGAAAGCGGCTCGGAAACGGTTGGAGAGCGCAGACGATCAGTACGAAAAGATCTCGCTGGTGCCGCTCGGCAGGTGGACGCGCATGATCATGCTCAGGTTGACGACGAACATCATCTCTTTGTCCGTCGGGTGGATCCAGAGACCGCGCTCCATCGGCATCCCGTTGTTGCCCCAGGCGCCGGGGTGCAGGCAGGCGATGCCCAGGTAGTCGCGGTAGTTCTCCGGGCACCAGAGCGGCTCGCTCGTCCCCTTGGCGGGATCGAAGAGCAGGGTGCTGCCCGAGAGTCCAGCCTGCCAGATCAGGCCGCGGTGGCTGTCCCACACCACGTGGGTACCGGAGCTGCCGTTGTTGTTGTCGGTGACGCCGTCCTTGTGCAGCAGCTTGCGGTCTCCGGTCGGGAGGTTGACCTCGATGAGCTCATCGTTGAGCTCGGTGCTGGTGTAGATCTTGCCGTCCTTGACCAGCATCCCCTTGTAGGGGCCGGCCTGCGCCTCAAAGCCGCCGCCGACGCTCTTGCCCTTGTAGAGCGTGTTGTCGGCGCCGACCTTGTGGCGCGTCACGAAGTCGCAGGCCTTGCCGTCGGCGCTGACCTTGATGATGCCGATGCCGTCCGAGGTCGGAGAATTGCCGTTGTGTGCATAACTGAAATAGAAGTTGCCACTTTCGTCGATCCCGAAGGCCTTGCGCCCAATCTGCACCGAGGCGTAGCCGTACTTGGCGTCGCGGCCGTTGGCGCAGTGCCCATAGGGGTTGGGCTGCTTGTCGAGGTTGAAGCCGAGGTGGTTGCTCCGCCAGACGTACGTTCGGTTGCCGCTCATGGGATCGACTCGGATGACGTCAACTGTTGGCACGAGGCTGGCGTCGATGCGCACGTAGCCGTAGCTCGCGACGTAATACTTGCCGTCAGGGCCCCTCTGGAGCTCGAAGGGGTCGGACAGCACCGGCCCGCTGCCGAGGTCGGCGATCCCCTTGGCAGGGTCGTCATAGCGGCCGGCCACCAGCCGTCGCTTGCGGGTCGTCATGTCGATCGCCATGACGGCGCCGACGTCGAGCGTGATCTTGTTCTCGGGCCAGACCGTCTTGTGGTCCTTCCAGACCATCAGCGCCATCAGCTCGTTGCTCGCCGTCTCGGCAAATCCGCTGCGGAAGCCGCCAAAGTTATGCGTACGCGCCCGCGGCCCCTCACCGATCGTCATGCCGAGGCCGTCGGCGATGTCGGCTTTGCACTCCGGAAAGTCGAGCGCGACGATGTTGACGTGGCAACGGCAGTCGACGGTCAGCTTGGTCGGCTGCCCCACGTGTTGGCTCAGTGGGCAAGGGAAATAGAAGCGTGCGCTGTCCTTCTGCGAATTCTGCATTGAAGCCAAGACCTTGACGTCGATCAGCGCCGTCACCGGTTTGCCGTTGGCGTCGAGGACGGGTAGGTCCTCGTTGCCGCCGGGGGTGTAGGTGAACTTGTTGTCGCTGGGGCTGTCCTCGTAGAGCAAGACGTGGAGCTGCTCGTCGCCGCGGACATAGCGGCGGTAGGTGCCGGGCTTGCCGACGAGGTAGTCGGGCAGGGCGCCACCCTCTAGGAAGTCGCCGTACAGGTTGTCGAGGTGGAGGTTGCCGGCAAAATTCGGAAGCACCTTCTTGCGCGCGAGCTCGACGCCGGGCTTGCCGCCCTCATCGCGGGCGAGCACGACCCACGCCGGCTTGGCGTGCGAATAGGCGCGCGTGACCATGACGTGGCGCGGGTCCTTGGTCGTCTAGGGCTTGGCGACGATGTAGCTCAGGGACTTGGCGGTGACCAGGAAGGTCAAGGTCATCGCGCCGCCGTCCGGGGCCTTCATCACCGCCTCGGGCGCCTCGACGAAGGTCTGACCGGCGTAGAGCACCGCATGCATCGTCTGCTCGCCCTGTTGCGCCGCGGTGAAGGACAGCTTCTGGTCCAGCTTGGTGCCCTGGGCGAAGTAGAGCTTGCCGAGGAGCGCACCCTTGCTCCCCGCGTTGTCGGCGTACACAGCGAGCCAGCCGCCGACGTGGGAAGGGGGCACGACCACCTTCTTAGACGCCAGCTTCTTCGGATCGACGAGGTTCTGATCCTCGATCTCGAGCACCGGGTGGAACGGCACCGCGTCTACGTCGAACTGCGTCTCGACGATCTTGCCGCCGAAGTCCTTGATGAGCGCGCCGCTCGGCGTCCAGCTGCCGGTACCCGCCGCGCCTTGGCGGAGCACGGCGTGCAGCGTCTGACCCTTGGTGAGCCCGGTCGTGAGCGCGAGGGCCGCGTCCTTGGTTTCGCCGGCGTTGACCTTGAGCTTGCCGAGCAACGTCGCGGGCTTTCCCTCCACGTCGCTGTAGATCGCGACCCAGAGCCCCGTTGTGTAGGACGCTGGCACTCGCACGAAGCTGACCTGGACGGTGCCGAGCCCGCTCGGCTGCAAGGTCTGGCTCTGGATGATGAGGGCCGGCTCGGCCATGTCGCCGGTGACGACGAAGTCGGCGCTGAGCGGCTGTCCATCGGCGCCAAAGACTGGCTTGTTGGCGGCCCCAACGACCTCGGCGCGCAGCGTCACGATCCCGGCGACTGGCGTCTTCAGGGCCACCACGAGGTCCGAGAGGTTCGCCGAAGCGCCCAGCACATGCTCTGCCACGAGCGCCCCGGCGGTCGCGCCATCGACCGTCGCGATCCTCAGCTTGCCGAAGGTCCCTACGGACGCCGGCACCGTGACGGCCTTGATGATGACGTCCTTGAAGCTGCCAGAGAGCACTTGGTCGGCGACGGTCAGCGTGCCGGCATCGGCAACGGCGATCGTGCCATCGGCAGCGTCGGCGCTCGCGTCGGCGGTGACGTCGGCGGTGACGTCTGCGGTGACGTCGGCGGTGACGTCGGCGGTCGAGGCGTCGGTTGCGTCACCACCGACGGCGTCCTCAGCGACGGTCTCGATATCGGCCTCTGAGTCGGCGCCAGCGGTGTCGGCGCCAGCGGTGTCCGACGCGCCGTCGCCGTGTGCGCCGTCCGCTACGTCCTAGGCGGTGAGGCTGTCGCCACCCGTCGTCCCAGCGGCGGCCTCGGCTGCGCTGTCGCTGCAGGCGACGGCGTGGCCGATCGTCCATGCGGCAAGGAGGCAGAGGCCGAAGCTGCGGTAGGCGCGCGCCCTGGACCTGAGGGTGAACATGGCGTCGTCGAACGTGGTCATGGAGGCTCGCTTTGGGGTGGTTGACGCGTCAGCTGCGGGGGAGGCTCTGGCGCGCGGTGTGGCTGGATGGATCCGGGGGTTGACGAACAGCAAGGGCCGAGGCCTTGGCGGGTGCTGATGGCGGGCGCGGGTCGCGACAGACGACGCTCCGCGTCCGCCCCTCCGAATAGGATCGCCGCGCCCGTTGCGCAATGGGACCTTCGTGGCTCGTACGCGGCACTCGGGCGCAGCAGCGGTCGTGGCTGCGTGTCACCCGGCGCGTCGGGGCAGCTCGGCGATGCCCGTCGAGCGCCTCGCGCCCACGAGCCCTGACGGCGTGGAGCGCAGCGGCATGGCGTGGATGCACCCTCAATCAGCCACCCTTGTCCACCCACCGGCGACGCCGTACCCTCTGGGTCTTCTCGCGCTCCTGCGCCACCTGAGGCTCCCATGCACACCGCCGTTCCACCCCTGCCGCCGCTCGCTGGCGTCTCTGGTCGTCACATCCTTGCCAACCTTGCCTGTTTGGTCGGGATCTTTACGGTCGCCGCCTGTTCGGGCAACAGCGGCGGCAGCGGCGGCGGTGGCAAGGCCAGCGCAGACGCCGGCAGCAGCGACGTCGTCGGAGACGGTCTGGGCGCGGTCGATGCTGGCGACGCCAAGTCGGACGCTGGCAAGAGCGACGGCGGCGGCACCGGCGACGCCACGGGCAGCGACGGCAAGGATGGCGGCGGCGACGCCATGGCGCCCTGCACCTTGCCGGAGGAGGGCATATGCACCGGCGCGACGGTGCGTTGGTGCGACGGCGGCGCCGAGGTCGCCTACGACTGCAAAGAGTCCGATGAGGCCGCGGTCTGCGGCGTGCTGCCGGACTGGGGCGCCGACTGCCTGTTGCCGAAGGAGGCGGTCTGCACCTACGTGGACGACGAAGGGGATTCGGCCTGGGCCTTCTGCCAGGGCAAGGACGCCGGCTGCGTCGCCAGCGGAGACGATGACGACGCGTATTGCGCCGAGGGCGTCGGCGTCTGCAAGGACGAAGACATCGACGGCTGCCTCGGCGCGCACTTCGTGCTGGATTGCGGCGGAGGCCAGGCGCTGACCATCGACTGCAAAGCCTCGGGCGGCTCTTGCGGCGACAGCCCGAGCGGCGACAAGGCCTGCATCGGCGTCGCCAAGGGTCAGTGGTGCGATGACGCCTACGTCTACTGCGCCGCTGGAACGAAGTGCGTCATGGCGCCTGAGGCCGAAGCTGGCACCTGCCAATGAGCGCCGTCGCGCCAGAGATGGCCTCGCCACCCGCTCTCGACCCCGCGCCGCCGCCGCCGCCGCAGCGGCCGAGCCTGCGCTCGCTGGCGATGGGCATGGCCCTGGCCCTCGGACTCTGCGCCATCAACTCGTACCTGACGCTCAGTTTTGGCGTCATTGAGGAGGGCCCGACCATCGCGGCGCTCTTCTTTTTTGCGACCTTTTACCTCTCGCGGACGCGGATTCAGAGCCACGAGATGGTCATGGTCGCGACCATGGGGTCGGCTGGCGGCAGCCTCGGCTTCATCTCGAACTTCTTCGCCGCCAAGGTGATGGCGACGGGGACCTCGTTCACCGTGGCAGAGATGACCGCCTTTGGCGTCACCTCTAGCCTCGTCGGCTTGGCCTTTGTCGTACCGCTGCGCGAGCTGCTCATCGTCCGCGAGCGCTTGCCCTGGCCCGGCAGCAAGGCGACGGCGAGCGTCATCGAGGCGCTCGTCGAGGCCGGCGATCCGAAACAGCCGCGCTACCTCGCGCTGAGCGCTTTTTTGGCCATCGCCTTCGTGATCGCCAACACCGATGGCGGCTTCGGGCTCGTCCCCGACGCCAGCGCCATCCCGCTCTTTGGCCTCGCGGCGTTCTCGGCGGCCATCGCCTGGTCGCCCTTTGCGATCGGAGGGGCCTACCTCATGGGCGTCCGAACGTGCATCGGTTTCTTCTTTGGCGGCGTTATCTTGCTCGCCCTGGCTCCGCACCTCCCGGTGCCAGCGGCGCCGCACCGCTATGTCTGGCCCGGCATCGGGTTTCTGGTGGCGTCCGGTCTGATGGCGATGGCCCTGCAGTGGCGAACCCTGCTGGAGGCCGCTCAGTCCATGATGCGCTTTGGTCAGCGCCCGACGGGGCCGGTCGCCGCAGCCACGCCTGGCGACGATGGCGGCCCGCCAATCGCCGGCCGCGCCTACATTTTGCTGCTGGCGCTGGCGGTCGCGAGCGCCGTCGGCCTCATGGGCTTTGCCTTCGCCATCCCAGCGCTCATTGGCGTGGCGCTCGTGGTGGTTGGCGGCCTCATCCAGAACCTCATCGCCACGCGCGCGGCGGCGCAGACGGCCTTCAACCCGGCGCGAGTCATGGGGATTCTGCTGCAAGGGGTCACGGCGCTGCTGGGCGCGCCGAGCGCGGCGCAGAACCTCGTCGGCGCCGGCATGGTGGCGGGCTCTGGCGCTCAAGCTGGCAACCTCACCGGTGACTTGGTCTACGGTCGGCGCTTCTCTGTGCCATCGCGTTGGCAGTTTTGGGGCCAGGCCGCCACCATCGTACCCTGCGCGCTCACCTCGGCCTGGGTGTTCGCCCAGATCACCGGCGCCAAGAAGCTCGCCATCGAAGGCGGCGACCTGCCGGCACCAGTGGCCAAGATGTGGGCCGCCAGCGCCATCATCTTTGACGGCAGCCAGCCGTTGCCACCCTTCGCCTTGCAGGCGATGTGCATCGCGGGCGCCGTCGGTGCCGTCTACGTCTTCCTGGAACAGGAGACGCCGCTGCAGAAGTTTCTGCCGTCGTCTCTTGGGCTCGGGCTCGGTCTTGTCTTGCCGGTCGCCTATGACTGGGCTTTTTTCGTCGGTGGCATCGCGCTGTACGCCCTGCACCGCTTCGCCGGCGTCCGCGAGCTGACGCTGACCACTATCGCGGTGGGATGCATCGTCGGCGAGGGCATCGGTGGCATCGCCAAGCCGATCTTGGCCATCGCCGGCGTGCTCTGAGCGTCGTAGGTCTCGGGCAAGGCGAAGCGCTGCGCCTTAGGCTCAGAGGCTCTCGCAGCTAGCGCGCAACACCAAGATGGGTGGTGGTCGCCTGGGCGCCTGCCTCCACCAGCCCCTCCACCGCGCGGACCGAGAGCGACTCGGCGGCCTCCGGCGGCGCACCCGGCATCGGCGGCAGGCTCGGCATCGGCAGCGCGCGGCCAACCTGAGCGTGGATCCAGAGCGCGCAGACCTCGGCTTCGGGCGCGCACAGGCGGCGGCAGTGGTCGAGCAGCGCCACGCCCATCGTCGTGTCGTCGAGATCGACGTGCAGACCAGCAGCCCCGAGGGCGGCGACGTCGACCCCAACGGCGGAGTCGTCGATCATCAGCTTGCCCGGCCCATCGAAGCGCACGACCACGGGCACGCGGAAGAGCCGCCGCTGGCCTTGGTCATCCTTGGCGTGCTGGCGCAACCAAGTGAGGGCCGCGGCGGCATCGGCCACGACCGCGCCGGGCTGGAAGGTTGGCGCGGTCTGACGCTGCATGGGAGTGGGCATCGTCGGCTCCTGAGTTGACGCCGGCGCCGCGGCGCTGGGCTGGGGCGCCGCCTGAGCGACACGGGCGGGTGCCTGCGGCGCCGCTGAGGGGCGTGGGGGGGGCGCCGAGTGCGGTGGCCGCGCACCGGCACAAGCCAGCGCCGCTACAGCGCATGCCGGCAACAGCCGCGCTCGCTTCGCCAGCGGGCGGTCGGCGATCACGGCGAGGCGGGCGCCGGCGTGGTTGGGTTGCGCTGCGGCCGTCGGCGGCCACCGCCCTGCGGCTCGGTGGTGTGGTAGTCGTGGCGCTGGTACTTGACTGAATCAGCGTGACGCCAGATCCAAGGGTGCTCGCCGGTCGTGCCTTCCTTGACCTTGGTCTGCGTCTCCTCTTCGGAGAGCGCGGTCTGGACCAGCGCCAAGCCCGAGGCGTTCAGCTTGATGCCACGCTTGATGACGTCCTTGATGTTCTTACCGTCCGCGACCGTCTCGTCGTGGCGCTGGATGTCAGCCCGTCCCGTCCCCTTGTACCCGTTGGCAAAGTGGTCCTCCCACGTGCAAGCGGTGGCGGCCGTCGGCCACGGGTCGCAGACGACGAGATCGGCGTCGGTCTCGGCGTCAATGTCGCCGACCAAAACGAACGCGTGGTCCAGGCCTTTGACCGAGGCCTTGGTGAGGCGCTCACCCGGGGCGTGCGTCCGCAGGTAGTCGAAGCCGACGGTCGCGTGCTCGCCACAGTTGCCACCGTGTGCGATCTCGGCCATCGCCGCCGTCAGCGCCGTCGGGTTGGCGCTCGCCAGCCCCCGCACCGTCGGGTCGATGTCCCAGTAGCGCAGGTTGCGCATCGCCATCAGGCGGTAGCTGCTGTTGAAGTTGCTGGCCTCGATCGCCTCCAGCTGATTGCCGGCGCCGAAAGAGAACACCGACTTGGCGTGCGTGATCGCGTCCTTGGCCTTGCGGAGGCGGTTCATCGCCTTGCCCGAGACCGCCTTGCGCGGCTTGCCGGCGTCAAAGGTCTGCCCCTGGGCGCTCTGCGACGCTTGGCCGGGCCGAACCTGCGACCGCTGCTGATCGTAGCTCGCCGCCGGGTCGACGGTCGTGCTGGCCGGGCGCTGTGTCGGGCCTGGCGTCTGGGCTGGCGTCTGGGCTGGCGTCTGGGCCGGGGTCTGGGGCGATGGCTGCGGGCGAGGTGTCGGTGTTGGCATGATGGCCTCGTGGGGCCCGATTGGACGGGCGCTAGGTCTGGTAAACCTAGGTCCACGGACCCTCTTGCGTCAATGATCTTCCCCCTCACCTGGCATGCGGCGTGGGGTGACAGAGCCCCTCGCGACGCGCAGGCGCTCAGGCGGCGTGATGTCCCAGCCCGATTCGCATTGGACGCTTGCGGCTATAAGGGCGCTCGGGCCGGCTGGCGGTGGTCCTCGTTATTTGCGTCGCCGACGCCGTCGCTTGCGCTTGGCGTCGCCGCCCTCGCCCCCGGCTGTGCGACCGCCCTCGGCGTCACCCCCGCCACCGCCACCGCCACCGCCGCCGCCCCCGACGCGGGCGACGACCTCCAGCGCAAGCGCGCCATGCGTCGCTGAGCCTCCTGCTGCGCGCGCCGCGGCCAAGATCTCCGCGGCGGCCGCAAGCAGCAGCTCCGCGAGCTGGGACGCGTCACCACGGCGCGACGCCTTGCAGGAAAATCCGCTGCTAGAGCCAGCACCTGATCCACGCTTCCGGCCGCCCGACCGCGACGCCGCCGCTGCCTCTCCGCCACCGACGGCGTCAAGGTTCGATGCGGCGCCACCTGAGCCTTCGTCGCCTTCACCGTCGCCGTCATCGTCGTCGTC
>SXNM01000175.1 GCA_005777155.1 Pseudomonadota bacterium
GCATCGCGGTGGCGCCGACGCCTGGCGACATGGCCACGACGCTGCTGCAGGCGGCGCGCGCCCGCGGCGTCGAGCTCCGCTAGCCAGGCCACGACACCAGCCACGACGCCCGCGATCTCGCGCGGCCGATCGCCGCAGCTCTCGACTTCACCCCAAAGGCCGCACGCGGCCGACCTAGGAGCACTTCATGGCAACCGAACGCACCCTCTCCATTGTGAAGCCCGATGGCGTCCAGAACGGCCACATCGGCCACGTGCTCACGGTCTTCGAGGCCGCCGGACTGCGAATCGCCGCCGCCCGTCTCGTCCACCTGACGTCGGCCCAGGCCGGCGCGTTCTACCAGGAGCACGCCGCGCGTCCCGTCTACGGCGAGCTCGTCGACTACATGACCTCCGGCCCTGTCCTGCTGCTCGTGCTCGAGGGCGATCAGGCCGTCGCTCGCAACCGTGAGCTGATGGGCGCCACGGACCCGGCCCAGGCCGCCGACGGCACGATCCGCAAGCTCTACGCGGAGTCCAAGGGCCGCAACACGGTCCACGGCAGCGACAGCGCGGCGTCGGCTGCGCGCGAGATCGCCTTTTTCTTCAGCCAGGCCTTCGACTTGACCTGAGCGCGCCTAGCTCGTCGGCCGCCCGCCCGCGACGCTGCCAACTCTGGCTGGGCGGCGCGGGTGTCGGCCGGCCATCGCTGACCGGCGCCGGGCTCCGCGTTGACACCGGCTCGGGCGGCCCTATTCTCGCCGTCCCTGGCAAGGCGTTTGCGCCTGATGGAGGAGAGGCAATGTCTCGAACCATTCTGATCTCGCTGAGCTGCACGTTGGCGTTCAGCCTCTTCGCTGCGGGCTGCGGCGGCAACCAAGACCCGGCGTCCAACGACAGCGGCCAGACCGACGCCAGCGCCGACGGCGGCAAGAGCGACGGCAGCGGCAGCGACGGCAGCAGCAGCGACGCGCCGGTGCCGGACAGCGCCACCGACGCCGGCAGCGACACGGCCGTCACCGACACTACACCGCTCGACACCACGCCCGCCGGCCCGACCTGCGGCGCCGCCCTACACTGCGCGGCCAAGTGTGCGAGCGGAGACAAGGCCTGCGCCGGCAAGTGTGTCGCGGGCGCGTCGACCGCCGACGTCGCCAAGTTCGAGGCGGTCGCCAAGTGCCACGTCGACCTCTGCGGCGACGTGACCGAGGGCGCGCTGGCAGAGATCGTGTGTGACTTCGACAAGTGCTACGACAAGTTTGACGCCTGCGTCGGTTTTGGCGGCGGCGAGTCCAGCTGTCTGGACGTCACGCTCTGCAACGCCGCCTGCGTCAACGGCGACGCCAGCTGCAAGGCCGGTTGCTTCGTCGAGGCTGCCAAAGACGCGCTCCCCGCCGCCAAGAAGCTCCGCACCTGCGCCGCCGTGTGCCCTCCCGCCGACAGCGCGGGTGAGCGGGCCGCCTGCCTCGCCAAGGCTTGCGACGCTGAGCTCAAGGCCTGCGTCGGCGGCACACCGCTGAGCTGCGTCCACGTCAAGGCCTGCATCGCCCACTGCCACGAGTCGCTGCCGGTCAAGCCGAACACCTGCGCCTCGACCTGCCTCGCCCTCAGCAGCCCAGAAGGCCGCACCGCATCGCTCGCCCTCGACACCTGCAAGGAGACCTGCAAGCAGGCCATCAACCAGACCTCCTGCTGGGCCAACAAGTGTGGCGCTGCCTTTACCGGCTGCTACGGCACCGGTGGCCCCGACACCTGCCAGAACATCGACAACTGCGTGTCAGAGAAGTGCGAAGGCGTCGGCAGCGAGTTCTCGTGCCAGAGCCAATGCGTCGGCAAGGGCAAGCCGAACTCGCAGGACGCCTTCGTGAACTACGAGGGCTGCGTCGCCAAGAACATGGACACCGCCGAGGCCAAGGCCGCGGGCTGCTCGTTCCCGTACGACCTGTCGACCTGCGTCCAGGTCATCAAGGGCATGTATTGCGGCAACCAGTCGACCAGCTGCTTCACTGACAAGTGACGGTGGCGGCGAGGCCTGCCGCGTAGACGCGGCGCCCGGCCGCGGCGAGGGGCACGTGACGCACGACTCGGAGCCCAAGCGCCCGCTCGGGCTGCCCACGCTAGATGTCGGCGCCGCCAGGGCACTGCTCTTGCAGCGCTGCCCAACCCTGGACGACGCCGAGCGACTGCCGCTCGCCGCTAGCCTTGGCCGCATCTTGGCGGCTGACGTGGTCGCCGACCTCGACCAGCCGGCATTTGATCGGGCGATGATGGACGGCATCGCCGTGCGCAGCGACGACTGCCGCCCTGGCGCGCCCGCCCTGCTGTTCGCTGGCGTGGGGCGAGCAGGCGCACCTTTCCCCGGCCTGTTGCCGATCGGCGGCTATGTGCGCGTCATGACAGGTGGCGTCGTCCCAGCTGGCGCTGACGCGATGGTGCCATTCGAGGATGTGGCGACCGAGCCGCCTGAGGACGACAATCCGACAGCGCCGCGGCGCGCCACGACGGCCGTCCGATTCGGCCAACACATCGTGCGGCAAGGCCAAGAGGTGCGCGCCGGAGACGTCGTCGTCGCCCGAGGCGCCAGCCTCGACGCCGCTCGCCTCGGCGTCCTCGCGGCTTTCGGCGCCGTTGAGGTACCCTGCATTCGGCGGCCTATCGTCGGTCTGATGCCGACCGGAGACGAGCTTGTGGCCGTCGGCCAGCGGCCGGGGCTCGGACAGGTGCGCGACAGCAATCGCTGGATGCTCGCCGCCATGCTCGAGCAGTGGGGGGCTCAGGTCGTCCACGCCCACGCCGCCGCCGACCACCGCGCCGACCTGCAGGCCGGGCTGGAGGCGCTGGCAGAGCGCTGCGACGCGCTCGTGCTCAGCGGCGGCGTCTCGATGGGCGACTACGACCTCGTGGGCGCCGCCCTGCGCGCGCTCGGCGCTGAGGTTCTGCTCCACCGAGTGCGAATGAGGCCGGGCAAACCGATTCTGATCGCCGAGCTTCCCGCCACTCGGGGGCGGCCGCCGCGGCTAGTGCTGGCGCTGCCTGGCAACCCGGTGAGCAGCTTTGTCGCTGGTCAGCTCTTTGTGCGGCCCGCGCTGCGCCGCCTGGCCGGCGCCACCGCCGGCGCCTGGGTCAAGCTGCGGGCGCCCCTCGCGACGGCGGTCCCGGCCAACGGCGACCGCGAGGCCTATCTCGCCGCTACTTGGCGCGCCGACGCCCACGGCGACGCCGCCATCGCGGTCGTCGCGACCCACGGCTCGGCCGACTTGGCGCACTTTGCCCAAAGTGAATTGCTGCTCTGCCGGCCAGCCCACGCCGCAGCGGCGTCGATCGGAGAGCTTGCGACAGCGCTGGTCTGGAGCGATCGCTAGCCGCTACCCATTCCCTGGGCCGACGGCGATCGATGCGGGGTGCTGGCGCTCAGTAGGGCGCGCGGCTCATGTTCTGCCGAAGCTCGGTCAGCGAGGGGTAAGAGGTGTCGCGGAAGATGACCTCGTCGTCGCCCTCGGCGTAGCCCGCCTTCTGCACAGCGTCGAGCACCTTGTCGATGGCGACCTTGGCGGAGGCAAGTTCGCCAGCGATCGGCGCAGACTCGCGCTCTGTCGCCTTCCACACGTGGGCCGAGTACTTGCCAAACTTCATCCGAACATCACACTTCCAGGTCGCCATCGTCAGCCTCCAGCGGGTCTCGGACAGAGAGATTCGGCGTCGTTCGCGCCATGCCCGTGCCGCGCGAGGGTAGGTCGAGGCCCGCCCGGCGTCAACGCCACGGCGGGACGCTCTTGGCGTAGCCCGCGCTTAGGTGCTTGACCTACTTGTTTCAGCCTGCTAGCTTTCTATCCTCTTCGGGTCGCTTAGGTTGTCCCTCGCCGGGTGGCGGGACGGATCAGACTACTGGCGAGCGATGGACCAGCGCCGGTCGGACGAACGCCCCGGCAACTTCAGGAGTCGCGACGATGATGCGGATCTTCGGCAAGGGGCTTGCGGCCCTCTTCATTGGCGGCGCTCTCGTGATGTCCGGCTGCGGCACCGACTCGGGGTCCACCGGCGGCACCACCTCAGCCGACACGGCGGGCGGCGCCAAAGACACCACCGGCGCGGATTGCGGCGGCGCTGGGGTAGAGCATGCCCTTACGGACACGACCTGTGGCGACACGGCTAGCGACACCAAGGACACCGCCGTGGTGGTAGATCCGTGCGAAAAGTGCAAGGAGAACCAGGACTGCGTGACCGAGGGCGCGACCAAGGTCTGCAAGGACAAGGTCATCCCCTGCAAGGACGGCTGCATGGCCGCCGAGATCTGCGACAAGGCTGCCGACGGTGGCAAGGGCAAGTGCATCAAGCCGGCCTGCAACCTGCCGGACATCGCGACCCTCAAGGCCAACACCAACCTCAATAAGATCAGCGCGCTGAAGCTCCTCACCGACAAGGAAGGCTGCGACCTCAACGACGACGCCGCGCCGGACAACGTGCTCGGCAAGATCGTGGGCCTCTACGCCGCGATCAACGACACGCTGACCAAGGCCGTGAAGGACGGCGACATCGTGATCATGCTCGCCCCCAACGGCTTCAAGGCCGACGGCACCAAGTTCACCTGCGACCTCCTGCTCGGCGCCATCGATGAGGCCGTCAAGAAGGACTGCGACGCCACCAAGCAGGGCGACTGCAAGTACCTGGTCGACAAGGCCAGTTACAACCAGCTCTCGGCGGTCGCTGGCATCTGCCCGGCCCTGGTCACCTTCGACCCGACCACCGTCAAGGACGGCAAGCTCAAGGCCGGCGGCGACAAGCAGAATTTCGACCTGACCCTGCCGGTCGTCGGCATCGATCTCAAGCTCCGGATCAGCCGGGCCCAGATCAACGCCGACGTCACCGACGCCACCGGCTGGAAGACCAGCAAGGGCATGCTCTGCGGCGTCATCGCCGAGGAGGATCTCAACGCCGCCATCGACGCCGTGCCGGACGAGGTCCTCGCTGAGACCGGCTTCGACAAGGCCACGATCAAGAGCCTGATGGCTGGCGTGCTCAAGCCCGACATCGACACCGACGGCGACAACGACCCGGACGCCATCTCGGTCGCTCTCTCGCTGGAGACCTTTCTGGTTGAGGTCACCGGCTTCAAGGCCGCCCAGTAAGCTGACCTCCTCACAAGGTCACCGCTGGCGGCGGCGAGGGGCAACTCTCGCCGCCGTCAGCATTTTTGGCCCATTGCAGCGGTCAGACAGCGCCCGCCTTCGAGCAGACGGGCGAGCCGCGCGCTGGCCTTCGACCGTCGAGCGATGCAGCCCGAGGCCCCGCCCGGCGCCGCCCACCTCGTGCCATCGTCTGTCGACGCCGAGCGCAGCGGCGCGACGACGCGGTGTCGCGATTTTCCTGCGGCACACGTCTTGACACCGGTCGGGACCTCTCTTAGAGTCCGCCGCCGCTGGAGAGGTCTGCGCCGCGCGCACAGACCGCTCAGCAGACCGAGAGCCGCTGGGCGACTTGACAGGTCGACCAGTTCGGTCCAGCGCCAAGGGCGTATAGCTCAGCGGTAGAGCGACGGCTTTACACGCCGCCGGTCGCAGGTTCAATCCCTGCTGCGCCCACCCGCGATGGCGCGTGGTCGCCGCCGGGGCCAGGGCCCTGGCCGGCGCCGCGGGTCCTGCCGGAAGCGACGCTTAGCGGTAAGCGAGCTGCAAACCAGCCTCGGCCGGGGAGC
>SXNM01000176.1 GCA_005777155.1 Pseudomonadota bacterium
GCCTCCGGGCCATCGACGCCGACGGCCTCCAGCTGTGGCGCGGCAGGTGCCGCCTCCGGTGGCTGAATGCCGCCTTGGAGCGCCCCCGCCGCTGCGGAGCCGTCGATCGCCTCGCGCGAGGGCGCGAGCATCGCGGCGAGCAGGATCGCGGGTTGGCCCTCCACCCGCCACGTCAGGGTCGCGCCGCGCAGCATGATCTCGCCGACCTGGGGCGGCGAGCCGAGCCGCGCCAAGGCGCTCGTGGCGACGGCGGCGCGGACAGGGGCGGGCGCCCGCAACTCGCGGCTCAGGCGGCTAGCGTCATTGGCGGCGGCCAGCAGGGTTAGCGCCTCGCTGCTGCCGTCGGGAAGCGCACGCGCGGCAGACTCGCCGACTCGCGCCAGCAGGCCGGCAACCGCCGCCAAGCGCCGAGTCACGAGGTCCAAACGCTCGGCGTCGGCGCCGCCGGCTGGCGCCTGCGGCTCGGCGTCGCGTAGCTCCGCAAGCCAAACCGCGAGGCGGTCACGCACGCTGCGGGCGTCGGCGTCGCTTCGGCACTCGAGGCGGAGCTGTACGCGACCGCCGTCAGCGTCGATCCAGGCGCTGGCCCGCTGTACCCGGTCGGCCAGCGCGGCGCCGGGCAGCCAGCCAGCCACCCCCGCCTCGGCCAGGGTCAGCGCCCACAGCGGGCCGCTGGCGCGCAGCTCCTCGAGCCGATCGGCGAAGTGGACGTCGTCCTTGAGCGCTGGCCGGTCTCCGGCCCGCACGGCCGCCAACGCAGCGACGGCGCCCTCGTGGCCGACCCACAGCAGATCGGGCTGCGGCGCCGTGACGCGCAATCGGCGTGGCTCGCCCCGCAGCGTGAACACCGTCGATGGGCCGCCGGCGTGGCGCAGCCGGCTGGTGCGCAGCGCGGTAGCGACCTGGTCGGGCACAGCGTCGGCGCCCTTCATCGGGACGACGAGCGCCACGCCTTCCGCCAGCCGCACGAGGTAGAGTTGCGGGCCCTCCACTGTCAGCTTGAGCCCCGGCACCAGGCTCAAGGCGCCAAGGGCCTGGGCGCCCAGGTCGCCGGCGGCTAGCTGCTGCAGCTTGTCGAGCGCCGGCGTGTGGACACCGAGGAGCTGAATGGCGTCCCGCGGTACGTCGGCGAGCGGCTCGCGGCGGCGGGTTGCGTCGACCTGCCGCGCGCCAGCCCAGCCAGCGATCAGCAGCAGCGACAGCAACGCCAACGCGCCGCGGACCGGCAGCGGGCGACCGCTGCGGCGATCTAACTCGACGACCCAAGCGATGGCGATGCCGAGGCCGTAGAGCACCACCAACGGGCCGCTCATCAGCAGCTGGTTGACCGGGTCGGGTGTCGGCGTCAGCAAGGCGCCGATGATCGCCGCGATCACCACCCAATAGCGATAGAAGGCGAGCAAGGAGCGGGCCGTCGCCAGCTCTAGAGCGGTCAGGAAGTACATGAAAACCGGCAGCTCGAAGACCAAGCCGAAGGCCAAGAGCAGCCACAGCGCGTAGCTAGTGGTGCTCTGCAGCGTCGGCTCCAGCGTCACCCCATCAGCGTCGATGGTCATCTTGATGAGGAAGTCGGTCATGAACGGCAGGACGACGAAGTAACAGAACGCCGCCCCTGCGAAGAAGAACACCACCGACGCCGTCAAGATCGGCACGGCGAGGCGCTTCTCGCTGCGCAGCAGCCCCGGCGCGACGAAGGCCCAGATCTGCCAAAACACCCAAGGGCTGGCCAAGAACAGTCCGCCGACCAGCGACAAGCGCATGTAGACCGAGATGCTCTCGGTGATCTGCATCGCCTTGATGGCGAATAGGCCGTTGTCTGCCATCGCGTCACGGATCGGCGCCGAGAGCAGCTCGAAGAGCTCGACGTGGAAGCTCCAGGCGACGAAGAATCCGACCGCAAGGCCGATCGTGGCCTGCAGCATCCGCGACCGCAGCTCCACCAAGTGCTGGCGGAACGGCATCGCGCTCCGCTCGAGCTCCTGGTTTTCGGGCACCGGCGGGCGTCCCGGTGATGGCAGCGCGGCGCTCACCCCAGCTCCTCCATCGCGCCGGGCAGCGTCGACTTTGCCTCGCCGGCCGGCTCGGCTGCCGGCGTCGCGCCCGCGGAGCTCGTTGGCTGGGCCGCAGCTGTTTGCGCCAGGGCCGCCGCGGGGCTGCCAGGTCGCGCCACCGCCGCTCGCCTCGCCACGGTGCCGCTGACACCCTCTGGCACCGCGGGGACTTCGCTCGACGACGGCGGCGGCGGTTCATCGCCGGCGGCGTCGCTGCGCGCCTTTGGCAGCGCCGCCGGCGCCTCGGCTGTCCATGGCGCCAGGGCTTCGGCCTCGCTGGCTTGGGCGCGCTGCTGCTGGAGCTTGGCCGCCTCTGCAGCGAGCAGCTCGCCGATCTCGCGCCGGCGGCGGGCCCGGTATTCGCTCGCCGCGGCGGCCTCGACAGCGCTCCGCGCCGGCGCCGACTCGGCTACGCCATGGGCCGCCACGACGACGCCTCGCCCCATCGCGCCTGTGACGTCGTCCGCCGCGCTCAGCGACGTCTCCCCGGCGGTCGACAAGGCAGCGTCGAACGGCGGCAGCGGTTGGCCATCGTCGCGCTTGATGCCAGGCTGCGCCTGCGCCTGCGCGTTCGCCTGTGCCACGGCCTCCGCTACCTTGCGCCTCGCGTCATCGGCTGCGGCAGCCGCCGCTTTCGCGCTAGGCGAAGGCGGCGGGTCGGCCTCGACCTCCCGCACGAGCTCGTCCATGGTCTCGCGCAGCTCAGCCTGGGCCAGGTTGGCTGCCCGCCGCAGGTCACGCAGCCCCGTCCCGACGGTCTTGACCACCTTGGGAAGCTGCTCTGGGCCCACCAAGATCAGCGCCAGCACCGCGATCACGATCAGCTCTGGTCCGCCAATCCCGAACACAGCCCCCTACCCCCATCAGCGCCTAAAGACCCCGGCCCGCCAGCCGGCGCGGGTCGCCGAGCGCGCGTCGCGCGACGACCGTGACGATGCGCCCTTCCGACGCCGATGGCAACGAGGCGTCGCCCGCCTTGACCTCAGCGAGCTCGGCCGCCAGCGGCGCGATGGCGCGAGAGGCCAGCGCCTGCCATGGACCGCGCCCATGCGCTGCCAGCGTCGCCAGCTCGCCGAGCCCTGCCGGAGCCGCGGCGATCGCTTCGACCTGCAGGCGACTGGCGATGGCGCCGAGCTGCGCTGCGGCGTCCAGACGCGGCGTCAGGGCGAGCCGAAGGGCGCCGCGATCGACGGCGTCGCGCCCGGCAGCGTCGAGCAGAGCCGCCGCCTCAGGTCGGCGAACGTTCGGCAAGCGCCCGACGAGGCGTAGGAGCGGCGCGCGCCAATGTGGCGCTGGCGTCGTCTGGGTCGTCGGCGCAGGGGACGTCGCCGCCGTCGATGCGCCAAAGACGCCGCCGGGACGGCCAAAGGCGCCGAGATCGCCGCTGCCGAAGGCCTCCGCCGCCGGCACTTCGCCGCTCACCCACAGCCGTGCGAAGAGGCGACCGTCGACTTTGAGCTCCCGCCCGAGCTTGTGGGCGACCCACTCCGGCTCGGCCCACAGGTGCAGGGTCTCGAAGTAGGCGACGATGTCGAACGAGGACGGCGCGAAGGCGGCGTCGCCATAGGGTTTGCTGACGAACTGCAGCCGGCCCAGCGCCTCGGCCGGCAGCGTGGCGTGAGCGCGCGCCGCCGCCGCCGGCGTCAGGTCACAGACGGTGACGAAGCGGTCGCCAGCGCAGAGGCGCAGCGCTAGGTCGAGCCGCGGCACGCCGGCGATCAAGAAGCGGCGCCCGTCGGCGGCGACGATCTCGTCGTCAAACGCCGGCGTCAGCGCCGCCGTGACAGCGGCGTCGTCGACCCACGGCGGCGGTGGAGTCGCGCGACTCGGGCGGATGCCCTCAATTTCTCGGCGGAGTCGGACCATCGTGTCTGCGCCCCGTCGGCGCGGTCCGTTAGCGCCCCTTCTGCTCGCGAGCGGCCTGCTTCGCCGCCTCGACCTGACGCTTGACGCGCGCCACCTTCTTGCGGCGCGAGACCTTCTGGCGCTTCTTGACCGTCATGCTGCCCTTGCCCATCTTCTACTCCTCATCTTTCGCGCCGCCTGTTGGCTAACGCTCCCTCAGAGATCCCGCTGGCGTCGGCGCCGGTTGGGGGGCGCACCCTAGACTGGCAGGCGGTCGATCGTCAACGCGATCTCGCCGTCGTTGCGTCGCAGGCTCGCCAAGGCGTGGCCGCCACCCTGCAGCAGGCAGAACGCCACGGCCCCGTCGTCCAGGCCATGGACCCCAAGGACCCGCTCGACCCCATCGAGCGTGACCGGCGCGTCTGGCCGCAGCGAGCGGGCGTCGACGCCGACCAGGCTTGCCGGGCCCGGGCCTTGGTCGCCCCGCGGCAGCGCAGCGAACCAGAGCCGGCCGTTGGCGCGATCGAGCGTCCAGGCGTGATCGATCACCAGCGCGGCCTTGGTAGCAAAGCGGCGTCGCAGCTCTGCCGAGCAGAAGACGAGCTTGTCGCCACGCAACACCAACAGCGAGGGCTCGTCGATCGTGCGCTCGGGGTCGAACGGGTCCATGCCCTGCCAGCTGGCGTAGAGCCTGTCCTGCTCCGGCCAGGCGATGGCCCGCCGCAAGCCCGCGAGCGCCTCACCCAGATCGCCTTCTTCGATCTCGGCTCGCGTCCGGCCCGCGCCGTCGAGGCGGCCAAGGGCGTACGCTCGCTTGCGTCGCGCCTCCAGCGTCGTGAGCGCCAACACACCGGTTGGATCGTTGGCGACGCCGACCGCCGACATCAGCGCCGGCCTCGGTCGGGTCCAGCTGATGATCTCGAAGCTGTCGGCGTCTACCCGCACCAAGGCCGTCGCCGCTTCGCCCTGCGGCCGCACCAACAGGATGAGCTGGTCGGCGTCTGGCAGCAGCTCGGCCGACACGATCTGAGCATCGCCCCGCGTGAACTCGACCAACGGCCGACCCTGCACGACCTCAGGCCGACCTCCGACCTCTGCCTCCACGGCTACCAGCCGGCCGCGGCTGCTGCCGACCGCTCGCGCCCGCGCGCCCTTGGCGCCGATCTGGGTCGCCAGCTTGCCGTCGAAGGCGTAGGGCGCCGGAAGCTCGAAAGGCGACAGACCGCGCGTCTCAGGATTAATCCATAACCACAAGCGGTTGCAGACTGCCACCAAGCGGCCGCCGGCGACCCCAGTAGCCTTCGCCGCGTCGTCGAAGCGCAGGTTGAAGGGTGGCACTGGCGCAGCGAGGAGCTCTTGGCGCGCCCGCTCTTGCACCCGAGCATCCAGCGTGCCGGCGATCTGTGCGCCCTCCGGGTCGCTGGTGCGCCACGCCTGCAGGGCGCGACGGACCGCGAAGAGGTGGCCTTCGCGCTCAAGACGCTGCAGCTCGCTCCACAGCTTCTCGCGCCTCACCTCGCGCGCCTCGTAAGCATCGATCTCATCCCGCATCGCCCGGGCCGCCGGGCTGCGGGAGTCTGGCAACTCGCGAAGCAGGGCGCGCGCCTCCTGTGGCTCCCGCGCCTGGAGCTTGGTCCTCGCCGCGTCGACCAGCGCCTCCTCCTGCGCCTGCTGCAGAGATGTCCGATAGTCCTCTAGTCGTTGTGCGACCTTCCGCGCCGGCGCCAGCTCGCGGAGGGCCCCAGGGAGTCGCTCCAAGGCGGCCGCCCCGGCGTCGAAGTCATCGTCGCGCTCGGCCGCGATCAGCGCCTCCAGTGCGAGCACGCCCTTGGCCAGCGGCGCCAAGGTGTCGGCGTCGGCCGCGGTCAGCGCCAACCGCAGCACCTGCCAGCGCGGCCGCAACGCCGGTGGGATTTCGCCGTCCTCGGCGTCCAGCAGCGCGAGCAGGGCGCGCACCTGGGCCTCATCGTCGACCATGGCGGCGGCGGTCACGAGGTCTTCGGCCCGGCGCCTGGCGCGCAGCCGCAGGCGCAAGTTGTCGCGGGTCCGGCGATCTGCCTCGCTGCAGCCCGACGCAGCGCAGAGGCGTTCGGCGGTCGCCATCGCCGCCGCGAGGTCGTCAGCGTCTAGCGCTTGGTCTAGCGCGCCTCGCAGCGCCTCGGCCTCGAGCTCAGCCTCCAGGTCCGCGAGCTTGGCCTGCAGGCTCCGCAAGGCGCCGTCGTGGCCGCGGCCAGCGCCGATGCTGTGGAGTCCGGTGCGGGCGGCGGCGAGGTCGCGGCGTGCCAGCGCAGCCTCGATGGGCGCGGCGGCGGCGGCCCACTCCCGGTCGGCCCCGGCCTGCAGGGTCCGCAGCAGGGCAGCCGCAGGGCCGCCAGCCGGCAGGCCACTTGTGTGGGCCCGAAGTAGCGCCAGCGCCGCGTCGCCGTCGCCCGAACGCTGCAGGCGAGCGGCGTGCCGGTACAGCGCGTCCGCCTCGCCATGCAGCGCCAATGCGGCGTCGAGAGCGGCGCTGCGCGGGTGCTGGGTCTCTGCCGCCGCGCGGGCGCAGAGGGCTGCCAAGGCGCGGAAGGCCGGCCCCTCGTAGGCTTCAGGCGCGAAGTCGGCATCGTCGAGCCAGACCGCGACCTCAGTGAACTGCCCATAGCGCTCGACGAGGAACCGCGCGAGCTCGCAAGTGCGGGCCAGCCGCTCAGCAGCCGGAGCCCGCCTGAGCGCGGCGCGCCAAAGCACGTCGGCGGCAATAAAGTCGAATTCAGCCTCGGCGCTCTCCGCCCGTGCCGCCAGGGCGGCGGCGTCCTCGGACGGTTCTACGCCCAACGCCGAAAGGTCGGCGCCGTCGACCAGCGGCAAGGCTGGCAGCACAACGGCCTGCGCCCGCCCTGGCTTGCCTGCCTTGGCCATCGTCAGCGCCACGTCCTTAGGCTACTTGCAAATGCCGGCAGCGCAGACGCCAGCGCCACAGGCCGCGCCGTCGGCGAGCGGGGTCTGGCTGCAGCCGGTCTTGGCGCCGCAGGCGTCCACCGTGCAAGGGTTCTTGTCATCGCAGCTTGGCACAGTTGGCACCACGCTCACCGTCAACGTCTGCGGCTGGGTGGTGCTGGCAAAGCTGGTGCCGAAGGCGAAGGTGCGGTGGTACCAGCGTCCGACAACGTGTAGCACGTCGTCGCCTCCGCCCTTGGCGCCGAACGCGCTGGCGCCGGTCTGCTTCCAGGCCGCGTCGTACTGCCAAATCTGTCCCTGCAGACCCACAGCTGCGTCCGCCACGGTGCTGGCGCCGCCGCCGAGGAAGCCCCCTGGGATCAACGAGATCGACTCCAGCCAACCGCGCCCGACGCCGCCGGCGATCGGGAAGCTCACCACCTTGACGTCGCTGGGGGCCGTCGCCGTCGCCGCGGCGCCGAGCGACACGGCGAAGGGCTGCAGGCCGACGAGACCGGACACCGCCGCGCCGCTGTCTGAGCCGCCCACGGCGTGCGCCGCGCCCTGACCGTCGATGATGACGTCGAGGAAGATCGCCGCCTTGGCAGTACTCGGCCACGCCTTGTGCCAGCCCACAGCGCCACCCGGCACCGTCCGCACGGCCAGCGCGCGCCAGGTATCGGCCTCGGCGTCGCTGCCGACGCCCAGGTAGCCGCCGCCGGGCAGGGCCTGCAACGCGAACAGGGCGTCGTCGCCGCTGCCGCCGACCTTGGCCTGCCACACGGTCTTGCCATTGGCGTCGAGGCCAACCAACCAGGCGTCCTGGCCGTCGCTGGCGCTCGCCGCCTTGCCGCCGCCGGCTCCGACAAAGCCTTTGCCTTGCGCCACGAGGTCGTGCAGCGCAGACACGCCGACCTCCTCAGCAAAGACCCGCTGGGCCGTGATGGTCCCTTTGGCGCCGTCGAGCACCGCGAACAAGGCCGTGGTCCCCTGCGGCATCAAAGGCAGGGAGGGCTTGGGCAGCAGCGACGCCGCGCCCCAGCCAGCCACCGCAAACAGCCCGCCCTCGGTGGTTGTGGCAGCGGCGGCGAGGTGGACGTCCGGGTAGCCGACGGCGGTCACGGTGACGTCGAACGCCAGCTGCAGCCCGTCGCGCCGACGGACAAAGCCGACCCGCGCGGCGCCCGCCGGCTGGCTGCCAACCTCGACGCGATTCCAGGGGCCGACGACGAGCAGATCGCCGGCGCGGCTGCCGAGCGCGCCCGTGTCAGTCGTCAGCGAAGTGGCCTTGGCGGCGACGCACGTCGAGCTGCCGTCGCACGTCTCGCCGAGCGTACAGGCGTCGCCGTCTTCGCAAGGTTGGCCCGCACTCACAGGCGACTTGACGCAGCCGACGCCGGCCTTGCAGACATCGACGGTGCAATGGTTGGCGTCGTCGCACGTGCTGTTGTCGCCAAGGGTGCAGCCGAGCGCCTTGCAGATGCCGCCCTCAAGGCAGCTCTGACCGCTCGGGCAGTAGAGGTCGCTTGGGCACTCCAGACACTTGCCGGCCATGCTCTTGCACATGGACAAGGTGTAGGCGTTGCTGTCGCCCGCGAAGCCGCCGATGCGCAAGTAGTATTTGCCGGCCTTGGGCGACTTGAAGACGATCTGCTCTGGGACATTCTTGGTCGCCGACACCGCCACCGCGGCGCCGAACTTGCCGGGCTCGTAGAGGCGCATATCGAGGTCGCCGAGCGCTTGGTCGAAGGTCGCGGTCAGCGTCACGGTCTCCCCGGCCTCGGCCTCGACGACGTACCAGTCGAGCTCGAAGGGGCAGACGGAGAGGTCCTGCACCGTGCCGATGTCGAGCGCCTTGGCGAAGCTCGGCGTGTTGTTGGGCTCAAGCGCGTCGGCCAGGCAGAGCTTGACCACCTGCATCGAGATCTGATCGACGTTGTTGACCTCCTGGCTCTCGACGACCTGGCTCTGGCTGTCGATCTTGATGAAGAGCCAGGCTGGACCCGGCTTGGCCTCCACCGGCACGGGCACCTTGTCGTCCACCGCCAGTGACTTCTTGGCGGCCAGCCCCGGCAGCGCTTGTTCGAAGACCTTGGTGTCGTCGGCGTCCAGCTTGTCGTTGGTGGAGAAGTACCACGCATAGTGGAACGCGCCGGCGACGTCCTTGCACTCGTTGACCAGGTCGGTCGACAGGTAGGCGTCTTCGCCCTGAACGACGTCCATCGGGAACATGCTCTTGATGTTCGGCCGCAGATCGACGCCCTTGCCACCGTCGACCTTCAGCTCGTAGGCGAAGGTGCCGCCCGGCTTGGCGCCGGCGACCTTGGTCGCTGTACGCATCCAGTACTTGCCGTCCGCCGGCGCCTTGAAGTCGATGGTGCCGCCGCCAGAGATCTTCTGCAGCGCCGCTGTCTTCGGGTTGTTGTGGATCGAGAACTCCAGCCCCGTGCCGGCATGGCTCAACACCACCTTGACCGCTTCGTCCTTGACGAGATCGAGGTAGAACCAGTCCTCATCGCCGATGCAGAGGGTCATCTTGGCGACGCCGCAGCCAAGCTCAAACGCCTGGCCGGCAGAATTGTTGGATTCATAGGCGTCAGCGAGGCAGACGTCCGAGGGGTTGGGGTCGGTGATCTGCAGGTCGAGGCCGTAGTCGTAGGGCTCTGCCGGCTTGCCGCCGACCGGCAGCACATAGGTGTGCAGGTAGTAGACGCCGCCGACCTGCAGAAACGGGATGGCGGCGATGGGGTTGTATGGATTGGCCGTGCCGGCGACCACACCCTGGCCCGATGCGTCGAGCACCTGTAGACCGATGAGCCCGGCCTGCGGTTTGGGCGTCCAGTTCACCTTGGCGCTGAAGGCCTTGCCCTTGGGCAGCTCGATTTTGAACCAGTCTTCAAGGCCTGGGCAGACGTTGAGCTTCTCGTAGATGGCGCTCTTGGACTCAAGCGGGGCGGCGTCGGCGACCGTGTGGTTGCCGCTGAAGGAGTCGGTCGCGCAGCTGAACTGCGTGTTGAGGTTGATGGAGTTGCTGGCGATGGAGTTGTTCTTCTCGTTGCTCTCCAGCACCTCCGCGCCGAAGTCGATGAGGGCGCCGAGGTAGTACTTACCGCCGGCGATGCTCGGCAGGACAATGGTCTCCAGGGACTCTAGCGTCTCGGTGGCGCCGAGCTTCGGGTACGGCACATCCTTGAGCTTGATGTCGCCGGCGTCGATCACGGCGTCAGCCGAGAGCACGTAGCGAATCGAGAACTTGCCCGCTGCCGTGGCGCCCAGGTTGGTGAGGTCAAGCCGCGCCTTGATCAAGCCGCCTGGATAGGACGCCGACGGCGACGCGACCAACGTCGAGCCGAAGAGGTCGATGCCGGCTGGCGGCGGATCGACCTGGAGCACGAGCTGGTACTGAGCCTGCACGCCCGCCGAGTGAGGATAGACGCGTATCTTGTAGACGCCCGACTTCTGAACGGAGAGCGCGACGGCCTGCTTGGCCAAGCCGAGGCCCTTTTTGCTGTCGATCAGGACGCCGTCCGGCCCGACGAGGTCGACTTCGAGGTCAGCGGCGATCGGCGAGGTCGACAGGATCTCGCTGGCCAGCACCTTGACCACCAGCGAGTCACCCTTGGCCAAGGTGATGGCCCACCAGTCGTCGTTGGCGCAGCTGCCGAGCTTGTCGTGGCTGCCCACGGCAAGGGCCACAGCGCTCTCTGCCTTGTCGTTGTTGGTCTTGTCGTTGTCGTGCGCGTCCTCGTAGCAGCCGCCCTTGGCGCCCGAGACCTTCAGGGCGGTCGCGCTGCCGATGGCGTTGTTGCCCTTGCTGTCCGTCTTCTCTTTGGCCGTAGCGTCGAGAATCACGCCGATGTAGTAGGCCGAGACTTTGTGATCGAGCCCTTCCGGTACGACGATCGTCTCGGCGCGCTGTCCGACCTCCAGGCCGTCGACGCCAGCGTCGTTCACCTTCTTGACCACGGCCGCCTTGCCGTTGGTGGTGTTGAGCAGCGAGATCTCGGGCACTGTCGACAAGACGTACCACGTCTCGGTCGCGCCTGAGCCGGTGTTGCCGGTGTTGACGACCTTGTGGCTGACTTTGACCTCTGCGCCAGCCACCACCGACGCCGGGTGGAAGCCCAAATTCTCTGGCTTGATCTCGACTTGCGCCGTCGCCGTCACCTTCAGAGGTGGGTTGTCCCACTTCTTCAGGTTGTTGCTCTCGTCCAGCTCCGCGATCGTATTATCGGGGTCGATGAGCATGAAAAGGTACCAAGACTGCAGCGGTGTCGAGGTGCTGATGCTGATGCTGCTGACGTCCAGCTTCTCCTCGCCGACGGCCAGCGGCGGCAGCTCGAACTTGTTCTGGTTGATGACGCACTGCGTCTTGCTCAGCGTCGAGGTCGGGCAGAAGTAGATGGTCACGGGGAACTTCGGCGACGACATGGTCCCGAGGTTCTTGACGTGCCAGCTGACGCCAATGTTGCCGCCGAGGTAGCTCGCCTTGGGCTTGACCTGCATCGACAACAGGCCGACATCGACGCCTTCCTTGATCGTCTTCTTCACGGTGAGGGTCGTGGCACCGATGGCGATGTTATTGGCTTCGTCGGTCTCGGTGACCACGTTGTCGACGTCGACTTTGGCCACGAGGAAATAGGTGCCGTCCGGCAGCGTCGGCACAGAGAGGGCGCGGAACACCGTGTAGGCCTTCCCCTCGTCCAGCGAAGGGAGGGTCGAGTTGGCGGGGTCGGTGATCAACATGTCGTGCTTTGTGATGTCGCCGACGCCGACCGCCTGATTGGGGATCAGGTCCAGCTTCTCGTCCTGCGACAAGTAGACGCCAAATTTGAAGCCCTTGGCCTCGCCCTTGCCGATGTTCTTGATCTCGACGGTGTAGGAGACGGTGTCGCCCGGCGTCACGGACTTGCTCTGGCTCAGCTTCGGCGCGCCGATGGTGAGGTCGGCCGGCTCTAGCAGGGTGCTGTCGATCTGCAACAAGCTGGTGGCGTAGCCCAGGTTGTCGAGGCGATTCAACTCGGGCACCGCCGACTTGGGGTCGACGTGGACCAGCACGAACCACAGTCCGTCAGCGACGCCAGCCGGGACACTGAATTCGTAGGGGGTGGCCGCAGGGTAGCTGATCGCGCTGACGCCATCGAGGCCGCTCTCCATGCCGGTGTGCGCGATGGTCGCCGCCAAGATGTCATTCGCGTCGACGACGTCGTCTTGGGAGAGCAGAATCTGTGTCTCAAATGGCCCGGTGACCGCCGCACCTTCGTTCAAGATGTTGAAGGTGAGACTGACTTTGTCGCCGGCCTTGACCTCGGTCGCACCCGCCACCGCGATCGTCGAGAGTGACAGCGCCGCCGGCTGCCGCACCTCGATCTCCTGCGTCACGGTCTTCTTGACGTTGAAATTCTTGCGCCAAGTGACCGTGACACGGGTCGGAAAGGTCCCTTTGTACTTGTAGGTATGAGACATGCGGCCGATCAGCTCGGGCTCGTCGTCGGGGTTGACCTCGCGCGTGTCGCCGTCGCCGAAGTCCCAGCTATAGAAGAACTCCGTGGCCGGCGTGTCGGTGTCCAGGGTCAGCGTGAAGTCCACCGGCAGCGGCACGTTGCCCGACGTCGTGCTGGCGGTGAGCTTCAGATCCAAAGTCGGGATGACCACGACCTCTTCGATGTCCTGGCTGTCCACCCCGTCTGCGATGTCCTGGCCGGCGTCGGTGGGCGCGGCAGCTTCTTCGCTACAGGCCGCCAACGCGGCACAGACGGCCAAGATGGCAAGGCGAAGGCACATCGGCCAAGGGTGGCGGGCCGGTGACACAGACATGGGCGACTCCAACGTGCAGCGCGCTCGTGTTCGCGACCGAGGCGGCGCCCTCACGCGACTACTTGACGGTAGCACAGGCGCTGGGCGAGGTCCAACGTGGCCCCTTGGGCGCCCAGAATGGCTGCAGATACAGGCAGTGGAGCCATGCACCCAGCGGCTGGTCCGCGGTCGAATCCACCGCTCGCTGCTGGCCCAAGCCCGTTGGGTCGTGGCCGGCGGCGGCTTCGCCATGCAGCCAGGGAGCCCCGCCTCCGCCGTTTCGAGGGCTCGCTGCTGACGACGTATGGCATGGGCGCCGCAAGCGGTCTCGATTCCTGCGGTCGCCGCCGAGCGCGTCGGTCGAGCCGACCAGCGCGCCTGCAGGGGCGGGTTGGCATGCGGCGCGCCCAGACCCTACACGTTCGCGCTCGGTGGACGACGCCGCCGCGTAACGTCAGACTCTCGCTGGCAGCATGGGCGCCGCGGACGCCCTGACGCACTCGCGGCGCGGGGTTGGCTTGATGTCGCCGTCGCCGTCGCCGTCGCGGCGCCAGCCGGTGCTGTATGGAGCCTCGGTGCGACTGGGCACGAACGCGGGAGGCTGAGCTGGCATGACCGTCGACCTGGCCGATCCGGCGCGGCGTCCGCTGCAGCTCGCGCTGCCTGAGACCGCCGCCGCCGCCTTCGCCATGGGCGTGCTGGTGGCCCTGCGTGAGGCTGGCCACGACGCATTCTTGGTCGGCGGTTGTGTCCGCGACCTCGTGCTCGGCATTGAGCCCAAGGACTACGACGTCGCCACGTCGGCGCGGCCAGAGCAGGTGAGCAGACTCTTCCCGCGGGTCGTCGAGGTCGGCGCCAGCTTTGGCGTCGTCTGTGTGCTCAGCCTGGGGCCATCCCCTTTCGCCGTCGAGGTCGCGACTTTCCGCGCCGATCTCGAATACCAGGACGGGCGGCGACCGGTGGGTGTGCGCTTCGTCGGGGTCGAGCAGGACGTGCTGCGCCGCGACTTCACGATGAACGGTTTGCTGCTCGACCTGGGACGAGGGCCGGAGGCGCCACTGACCCTGGTCGACCTCGTGGACGGCATCGCAGACCTGCGGGCCGGCCGGTTGCGCGCCATCGGCGACCCGCGCGCCCGGTTCGGCGAAGACGCGCTCCGCCTGCTGCGCGCCGTGCGCTTCGCGGCGCGCTTTGGGCTGACCATCGAGGCAGAGACCAGCGCGGCGATGCGTGAGTTGGCGCCACGGCTGGCGATGATCTCGCGCGAACGGGTGCGCATGGAGCTTGAGCATATGCTCCAGCCTGCCTCGGCGAGCGCCGCGCTCCAGCTCCTCGCCGACCACAGCCTCGACGCCGTGGTCCTGTCCGAGCTCGCTGCCGCAGATCCCGGCCTCGCGCGGGCGATTGCCAGAATGCGACGTCTGGTGGACGAGGCGAGCCTCGACCCGACCCCGCAGGCCGGACGGCCGCCCAGCCATGACGCCTTTGCCGTATCGCGCGGGCTGCCAATCTCACTGGCGCTGGCGGCGCTCGCCGAGGGCGCGCTCCCCGCCACGGACCTCGGTGGCCGATTCCGCCTCGCCACCGAGGTGGCGCAGGCGACGACGCAGACCGACTCGCTGGCTGCGGCGTTCCAGGGCCACCTCCTCGGCGAAGGGTTGCACGGCCTCGTCCACGCCCCAGCCCTCATCCGCCTGCTGCGCGCCGACCACGCCGACGCGGCGCTGCGATTGCTCCACGCCCGCCTGCCCGAATTGGCCGGCGCGCCGGTTACAGCCCGCGCCCAGATCTCCGAGCTGCGGCGCCTGCGGGCGGCGACTCCGCGCTCACGCTGGTGGCCGACACCGTTCGTCGACGGTGCGCGCCTGCAGGCAGTCGGCTGCGCCCCTGGGCCGCGGTTTCGGCTCGCGCTCGACGCCGCAATGGACGCACAGCTCGCAGGTGCCGATGCCGCCGCCTGCATGGCGGTCGCGCTCGACAAGCTCGGCCCGGCACCGGGCGCGACCTAGCTCGGGGGCGCGGCGCCAGCGCGACGGCGACCGATGCCGAGCGCCGCCACGCCTCGACGCACGGGACCCTTCGGCGCAATGGCCGCGCCCTCGCAGCGAGCACACGCCGGCCGCCGCAGCGCCCGCATGACGTACAGCACGGCCGCCGTCACCAGCAGGGCCACGAGCGTCGCGTCGAGCCAAGCCGGCATCTCAGCTCCAGCCAGCCGCCAGACCAATCTGGCGAGCCGCGAAAGCGAGGACCCAGGCCAGCCCGTTGAGGCCAAGCAGCGCCGCCAAGGGCCAGCGCCAGCTACGGGTCTCGCGGGCCATGATCGCGACCGTGCTCATGCACTGCATGGCGACTGCGAAGAAGATCATCAGCGAGACGCCTACCAGCGGCGTTAGCTGCGAGACGCGCACCAGCGAGCCGCCCACCTGGCGCTGGTAGACGTCTTGGTCCAGATCGTCGCCGCCGCCACGGCCATAGACGCGGCCGAGCACTGGCACCAGCACCTCGCGGGCGGCAAAAGAGCCGACCAGCCCGATGCCGATGCGCCAGTCGAAGCCGAGCGGCGCGATCAGTGGCTCCAGCGCGTGGCCGATCATTCCCGCCGCGCTTTGACTGAGCGCGTGGGCGCCGGCGGCGTCGTCGAGGCGAGCCTGCGCCAGCTGTCGGCCCGGCGCGTCCAACGCCGCCGCGACGTCGGCCTGCAGCGCCGCCTGCGTCGCCGCTGGCAGCTCGACGCGCGGCCAGGTCATCAGCGCCCAGAGCACCACCGTCAGCGCCACGATCAGCGGGCCGGTCTCGAGGCAGAATTGGCGGACCCGCCGCCAGACCACGAGGGCGACGCTGTGGGCAGCGGGCAGGCGATAGGGGGGCAGCTCCAGCAGCAGGCCACTGCGCGGGCCACGCGCCACGGTGCGGCGCAGCAACGCCCCTGCCAGCAGCGCCAGCCCGAGCCCCAGCCCGTACATGGCCAGCACCAGCAACCCACCGAGGGAGAGCACGCCGAACACCGGCGCGGCGTCGGCGAAGACGGTCGCTGTCACCAGCGTATAGACCGGCAGGCGGGCTGAGCAGCTCATCAGCGGCGCGATCAAGATCGTCACCAGGCGATCGGATGGGCTCGGCATGGCGCGCGCCGCCATGATGCCCGGAATATTGCAGGCAAAGGACGAGAGCAACGGCACGAACGCCGTCCCCGGGAGGCCGGCGCGGCCCAACAGCCGATCCGTCATCAGCGCCGCTCGCGCCAGGTAGCCGCTGTCCTCAAGCAGCGCGATACCGAAGAACAGCACCGCGATCTGCGGCACAAAGACCGCCGTGCCAGCGACGCCAGCCAGGACGCCGTCGACGATGACGTCGCGCAGCGCGCTCGCCGGTAACCACTCGCCGACCTGGCTTGACACAGCCGCCATCGCGCCGTCGATGGCGTCCACCGCAGGCGAGACGCCGGCGAAGACCGCCTGGAACAGCGCGCCCATCACCAGCAAGAAGAGCAGGGGCCCGCCGACCGGGTTGAGCAGCACGCTGTCGATGCGCTCCGTCATGGACCGCTGGCGCTGGGGCAGGCGCCCGACGTGTTGTGCCAGCAGGCGATCGATGTGGGCGAAGCGGTCCTCGGTCTCTTTGCTCCGCAGCGCCGCGCGTGCGCTCGCCGACAGCCCGCTGGCCGCCTCCAGCGCGGCGCCTGCATCAGGGTGTGTCGCCTCCAGCGCATCGGCGTCGCTGTACAGCCACCAGCAGGCCTCGAAGTCGGACGCCATGGGCGGCAGGCCGTGGGCCTCGCCCCGCGCGCGGAGGGTCGCCAACGCCGTGGCAAGCTCCGGCGACGGCGCCTGCCAGCGCGGTCGTGTCTGCGGCGGAACCTGTAGCGCCGCCGTGACGGCGCGCTCCAGCGCGTCGATGCCCTCGCCGCGGCGCGCCACCATCGGCACCAAGCGCACCCCGAGGGCGGCCCCGAGGCCCTCGCAGTCGATGCTGAGCCCGCGCGCGTTCGCTTCATCCATGAGATTGAGCGCAGCCACCGTCGGAATGCCGAGTTCGCAGATCTGCATCAATAGCAGGAGGTTGCGCGCCAGGCTGCCGGCGTCGAGCACCACGATCACCGCGTCAGGCCGCGGGCTACCGAGCGCGCCGACCAGCGCTCGGTGGGCGATCTCTTCCTCGGGCGACAGCGCCAAGAGCGAATAGCAGCCCGGCAGGTCATGGACCGTCCACACCGCGTCGCCGACCTGCCGCGACCCGCTGCGACGCTCGACGGTGATGCCCGGGTAGTTGCCGACTCGCGCCGTGGCGCCGGTCAAGGCGTTGAAGATGGTCGTTTTGCCGGTATTCGGGTTGCCGGCGAGGGCGATCTCAGGCATCGCCGCCCCTGGCCGAGGCCGCCGCGGTCGCCGCGCTGAGCCGCACCAGGGCCGCCTCGTCACGGCGCAGCGCTAGTGTAAACCCGCGGAGGTGAATCACGATCGCGGCCCCGAGCGGCGCCCGGCGCAGCACCCGCAGGACGGTCCCTGGCGTCAAGCCCAGCTCACGCAGGCGGCTCGGCACGCGTCCATCGCCGACGACAGTCAGGACTTCGCCGTCGGTGTCGGCGTCGGCGTCGCAGAGAAGACGGACGGTGGTTGCCAAGCGGCAGGCTCCAACGCCTCAGGGCGGCGCTGGCGGCAGGGTAGCGGCTCTGAAATTGAAATCAACTCTCAACTGGCGGCGACAGCGGAGACGACAGGGGCGTCGCCAGCCTCCGCGGCAGTCTCGGCCGGGGTGTCTGCGGCCGGGGCATCAGGGGTGTCCGCGGCCGGGGCATCAGGGACGACCTCGGCGGTGGCGTCCGAGACGGCCTCGGCGGGGGCCTCGACGGCCTCAACGGAGGCCTCTCCGCCGGCCGATACGCTCGCCTCAGCGGCCTCCGGGGCTACGGCGTCGGCTGGCGCTGCGTCGGCTGCCGAGGCCTCCGAAGGTGCGCTGGCTGGCGCGGCGCTGGCCTGCTCGGCCTCCACTGGCGCCTTGGCGGCCGACGC
>SXNM01000177.1 GCA_005777155.1 Pseudomonadota bacterium
AGGGCCCCACCAGCACGCGCACCTCGCCCGCGTGGAGGGTCAAATTGGCGCCGCGGACCAGCTCCCGCCGGCCATCGGGTGTGGCGAGGTCGATGTCGCGCAGCTCCAGCCGGGGTACCGCGACCGCGGCATCGGCGCCGGAAGCAGGGTCCGACGCGGTCGCGGCAGCTCGCGGCGCCAACGGCCCACGCGGCGGAGCCCGGGAGGCGACCTCGGACAGGCGACCAGCCGACAACCGCCACCGCTCGCCGCCGAGCGCCGCGGCGAAGGCCTCATCGTGGCTGACCACCAGCATCGCCGGACCGCCGGCCGCGATCTCGCGCAGCGTCGCCGCGAGAGCGCCCGCGGTCTCGGCGTCGAGCGCGCTGGTCGGTTCGTCGAGCAGCAAGAGCCCGGGCCGTGACGCCAGCGCCAGCGCCAGCGCCAACCGCTGCCGCTGCCCGCCGGAGAGCTCGTGCGGGTGACGCGACGACTCGTCAGCGCCGAGGCCGACCTCGGCGAGCGCTCCCAACTCCGCCGCACGCAGCGCCTCGGCGTCGACCCACGCGACCTGCAGCCGCAGCACCTCGCGGAGGGCGGCGCCGGCTGTCCACAGGGGATCGAGCGACGCCAGCGCATCCTGTTCGAGAAGCGCGACGCGGCCCAGCAAGCCAGCGCCGCGCAGCCACCGCGCGACCTGAAAAGCGCCTCCCCTCGGCGCGCTGGCGAGGTCGAGCGCACGGCCCAGCACCCGCAGTCGGGCCGCCGACGCCCGCGCGGTGGCTGGGAGCATGCCGAGCAGGGCCTGGAGCAAGGTCGACTTGCCGACCCCGCTCGGCCCCTCAAGCGTGACGATGGCGGACGCCGCGAGCCGAAGGTCGAGGTCACGTAGCACCGACCGGCCGGCGATATCGACGTCGAGGGCCTCGATCTCGAGCGCCATCGCGGGCTCGGAGTCGCGACCGCGGCCGCCTGCAGAGGCGCTGTCGCCGCCCTTCAGTTCAGCCACGCCTTCGGATCATCGTGGCCCGCCAGCTCCAGCTCGGTCGAGCGCAGCAGCAGCTCGCCGGCCAACTCTGCGAGGCGCTCGGCGCGCTCGGGCACGCTGGCGACCTCCAGCAGGCGTTGCCGGACCTCGGGCTCAAAGGCCAGCACCGAGGCGAGGCGATGGGTCAGGATCGCCGGCTTGGCCGTGCTCGACAGCGCCGCCGCCAACGAGGCCGCATGCTCGCCGCGCTGGACCATCAGGCCTCGGACGGTCGCGACGAGCCGTGCCATCGCGTCCTGCACGGCGATCGCGTCGCCAGCGTCGTCGTTATGCACTTCGATCTCGGCGGTGCGGTAGGGAGTGAAGCTGTGGATCGTCCGCAGGCGGGCCCGCGCCAAGGCATGAACGAACAGGTTGAAGCGGCCGTCGCCGAGCCGCTCCTCGTTGACGATTCGGCAGAGGGAGCCGACCTCATAGCTCGGTGGAGTCCCGTGGTAGTCCTGTTGCCAGCCGGGCTTGAGGCCGACCAGCACGACCAGCCGGCTGCCAGCGAGCGCCTCGGCGACCAGCATGCGGTAGCGCTCTTCAAAGACGTGCAGCCGCGTGGTGGTCTGTGGGAACAAGACGAAGTTGGGCAGCGGTAGGACAGGCACCGACTCGTAGCGCGGCTCGACGATGGGTATAGTCTGCATCCGGTCCCTCACGCCGCTGTGCGCCGCGGCCAGGGGACAGCATAATGGTCAAGCCGCGTCGGGCAAGGATCTTGTCCAGCGTCCGTGGGCGGCGACGGGTTCGCGCCATGCGGGCAGGCGTCGAACAGGGGCAGCAGACCTGCCGCTTACATCCCGTAGCCGTCGTCGGTCGAGCCGGCGGTGAGGCGCGGTCGGTGGCGCCAGTTCTCCACCGCGCGGGCGACGACAAAGCGCAGCCGGGGATCGATGAACGCGACCTCGACCGCCCGCGCCGTCAGCGTCCGCAGCTGATCGAGCCGCCAGGTCAGCGCCTGTGACGTGCGCTCTAACTCGCCGCTCATCGTGCTGCCGAAGACGCCTGGCGCGCCGCTGGCCAACGTCGCGAAGAGGCCGGCGTCGACGAGCTTGGCGAGGACTGTAGGGGCGCCTGGGCGACCAAGCACGCAGCGCAGCTCAACGCTCGGCAGCGCGACCACCGGCACGCGGCGCGCCCGCAGATCGGCGCAGGCCACGTCGTCCCGCAGCAGCATGACGCCATAGAGCACCCGCGCCGGCCGCAGCGCCAACGCTGCCTGCAGCTCGCGCTTGCCACCGCCAAAGCCGGCCGTGATCAGCAACGGCAAATCGCCGCCAAGGCGCTGTACCGCCGAGATCAAGGCGTCGGCCTGGACGCGCTCGTCGCCGACCACGGCCACCGAGCAGACGCGGTCGCCGACCGCCGCCCGCATCGAGGCGAAGGCCGCGCTCCACGCTTCGGCGTCGTCGCCGCGTCGCGCCTCGGCGCAGAGTCGCCAGGAGAGCAGGGCGTCATCGGAGTCCTCACAGGCGCGCTCAAATCCGCGCTCCAGCGCCGCGGCAGACTCGCCGGCGTCGATGGCGGGTCGCAGCGGATCCATGCCAAGCTCGACGTGCACCACCGAGTCGCGAATCAGGCGCTGGCCGAGGACGTAGGCGACCGCCTCCAGTTGCGCTGGCCGCGTGAAGCGCGCCGCCAAGGCGTCCAGGCCGGCCAGCCAGCTGCCGACGTCGCCGCTCCCCTCGGCGCTGCGGCCCATTCGGGCGTGCAGCCCGGCGATCTCCGTGGCGGCGGTCTCGGGGTTCTCGCCCGACACCGTCGCCAGGGTTTCGGCGTCAAGCGCGCCCAACAGCGAGCAGCACAGGTCGACCTTGGGCAAGGTGTGAATCACGCTCGACATCGCTTCCCCCAGTCGGTTGCCATCCTCGCGCGGCAGAGCGCCACCGTCGACGCCATCAGCCGATGCGTCGCTCCCACCGGGTGACCTCGCGCAAGAAGCTGGCGTTCATGTACTCGCTGCGGATCATCTCTGCCATCTCTTCGACGTCGCGGTACTGTTCCCAGCTCACACGGATGGTCGGGATCCGCTTGCTGATATCGGCGACGAAGACTTGGTACTCGCGATGTAGCGCGGCCAGGTAGTCGATCGACACCCCGGCTTCAACGTCGCGGCTGCGGGCGCGCATGCGCTCCTGGGAGCGCTCTGGCGAGACGTCCAGATAGATGATCGCCGACGGTCGGCACATGAAGTTGGACATGTGCCGGAAGAGGTCGACGTAGGTGCGGTAGTCGCGCGGCTCCATTAGCCCGGTCTCACTCAGCATCTTGGCGAAGATCGCGTCCTCGTAGATGGTGCGATCCTGGATCGCCGGCACGCCGCGCCAGATGATCTCCTGGTGCTGCTGAAAGCGCCGATTCAACAGGTAGATCTGGGTCGCGAAGCTATAGCGCGCCGTGTCGCGGTAGAAGTCCGACAGATACTCGTTGTCAGCGACAGGTTCGTAGTAGACCTCAAGCCCCATGTGGCGGCCCAGCGCGGTCGCCAGCGTGGTCTTGCCGGCGCCGATCATGCCCGCGACGCCGATGAAGAGGTTGTCGAGTCGCTCGGTCATCCTGCCGCCCCACCGGAAGCATCCGCTGTCCTGCTCGAGGCGCCTTGGTCCATCACCGCGGACGCCTGGCCGCCGCCAGCCGCCAACAGGCGCAGCGCTGGCGACAGCGTGCCACAGGCCTCGACGAGGCGCCTGCCGGCGTCGTGCAGGGCGGCGCTCAAGGCCGCAAGCGGCACCACGGCGTCCACATCTTCATAGACCATCGCGATCGCCGCCTCGCCGGCGACCTCTAGGCGCACAAGCTGCACTTCGATGCCGGTGTCCGGAAAGCGAAGGTCTGCCGCCCCCTCGCCCGCCGAGAGCCGCCGGACCGCCTGCTGCAGGGCGACCAGCAGACCATCGAGGCGGTCCCAGTAGTCGAGTCGCGACCACGCCAATTCGCCGACGCGGCCATCGATCGCGCCGTCTAGCCCGGCGCCGGCTGCGATCGCCGCCCTCACGGCGGTCAACTGCGCAGGCGCCCACGGCTCCGGCTGAAGATCAGCGCCAACGCGCAGCCACAGCGTCAACGACACCGTCGCCGGCACCTGGGGCGCGCTAGGCTGCGCAGCCACGTTCGCTTAACCGCCGACAGCGTAGCGGACGGTGTACTTCTGCGTCGCGCCCGAACCCTGCGGGAAGTTCAAGCGCTTCACGACACCGATGATGCAGGCGCCGAGCTCGCCTGCGCCGTGCTTGCCCTTGATCTTGGCGTTCGACACGCTGCCGCTGGCGCCGACGAAGAGCTCGACCTTGATGGTCTCTTGCCCGCCGTCGATGTCGGCGTGGGTCATGTAGCAGCGCAAGACATCGCTTCGGGCGCTGATCGCGACCTTGTCGACGTCGGCCTGGCTCAGCTTGGCGCCGCCGCCCGCAGGTGGGCTCTCCGGCGTTGGCGGTGGGGTCGGCGCCGCCTGCGCCTTGCTGGCATCCAGGGCCTTCTTCTTGCGGAGCAACAGGTCGATATCGTCAGGCTCGCCGCCCTGTGCGGTCTTCGGGTCGGACGGCGGCGGCTCTGGCGGCCGCACCGGCTCTGCAGCCTTGACGGCAGCGGCCTTGGCGGCGGCGGCCTTGGCGGCGGCCTCCTTTGCGGCGGCCTCCTTTGCGGCGGCCTCCTTTGCGGCGGTCTCCTTTGCGGCGGCCTCTGCCTTCCTGCGCTGCTGCTGCTCAAAGATGGCGTCGACGGGATCGCGTCCACCAGCCGGCTTCGTCGACTCGGCTTTGGCAACCTGCGTTGGCGCGCTCGGAGCGACCGCTTGCCGCGCCGCCTCCGACTTGGCGCTGTCGTGATCGCGACCACCTTCGTGCTTGCCACTGTGCGCGACGGCCACCGCGCTGCCGGCATCGCCAGCCATCGCCGCGTTGGCGGCGGCCACGCGGGCTTCCTCTGCCTTGCGGGCCTCCTCCGCCTTTTGCGCGGCGACTCGCTCCTCCTCGGCCCGCTGCGCCGCGATGCGCGCGGCCTCGGCCTGCTGCGCCGCCAGCTGCGCCGCCGCTGAAGCCTCAGACTCGGTGCGCGCGACCTCAGCCGCCGCTGCCTCGCGCTCAGCCTTCTCGCGCTGGCTCTTCTTCATCCACCAGATGCCGCCGCCGAGCGCCAGGGCGACCGCCACGACACCGAGCCATACGCCGACGCCGATCCCCCCCTCGCTCTTGGCAGCCGGACGCGCGGCAGCGCCCGAACGCACGCCAGCGCCAATCGCGGCGCCAGCAGCTGCCCCGCGAGCGGCCGCCGGCGCCTTGCTGGCGGCGGCAGCGCCACCTGTGGCAGCGGCA
>SXNM01000178.1 GCA_005777155.1 Pseudomonadota bacterium
AGAGAAGCCGGGCAAGTCCTCGGCGCGCAGCGCGCCCGGCCCCGGGAGCAATAGTAAGGTTGGTTTTGTGCCATGCAGGCGCCAGGTGGCGGCGGCGGCGGCCTCATAGCGGCCGACGAGGCCGCAGTAGGGCTCGGCGGCGACGTCGACGAAGAGCGGGTTGAGCGTCTCGACGGCGTCGTCAAAGGCGAGGCGGACGCGGCGTCCGGTCCACAGCAGCGTTCCGGCCCGCAGGTCGGCGTCGGGCGGCGGCAGCCCGGCGTCCTGTGCGCCGGCCCGCAGCGCGACGGCCACCTCGATGTCGGTGGCGGCCTCGGCGTCGCGGGCCGCCGGCGCCGCGTGGACGAGCTCCAAGAGCGCCGCAGCCAGCAGCGCGTCGGTCGGCGCAGACCCCACCTGCAGCCGTCGCGCCTCGGACAGCGCGCGAGCGTCGAGCGCTGGGTCGTGCCATGGGATGAGCGCTGGCTGCTCGCCGACGATGACGTGGTGGGCCCGGGCCCGCAGGATCGCCCACTCCAGCTCGGTGAAGGGCGTCTCCTCGAGTCCGGCGCCCGGCAGCGCGCGGTCGAGGCCGCGAAAGGGCGTCGCTGCAGCGGTGACGCGGGCGGGGGCGGGGCGTCGCGGCTTTGAGCTCGCGGTCATGGAGCCAGTCTGCGGCGCGACGGGGCGGGCTCGCAAGCGTTCGCCGACGAACCCGCGATTCGGCGACTCAGGCGCGACGGCGGCCGATGGACAGCGCCCCCCGACCTCGCCATCCTGCCGGCGCGCGCCGATCGCGCCAGGAGCCCCATGGATCTCGCGCACGCACGCAGCCTCGGCGCCGCCGGTCTCTGGCGCGCCATCGTCATCGAGCCCTGGGATCGCATCGATCGCGACAGCGTCGGGCCGCGCGTCGGCCGCCTGAGCGCACGCGAGGCTGCGTTCGTCACCACCATCACCACCGCGCTGATGATGACCTTTCTGCGCTTTGTCGTGATGGACCGCGGCATCCAGTCCGGCGTCGCCGGCGTGATCGTGTCACTCGGCGGCGCGCTGTCGCCGGACCTCGGCGCGACCCTGCTCGACCACCACCGCTTGCTGGTCAACTGCGCGTGGGTCCTCGGCTGCGTCGTCGGCTACACGCTGATCCCGGCCGCGGTGGTGCGCATCGTGTTCGGCATGACGCTCGCCGACTTCTATCTTGCGCCGCGCGACTACTGGCGACACTTGCCGGTCTATGGGCTGCTCTTCTTGCCTGTCGGCGTCTTGATCTTCGTGTTCGCCGGCTCGCCCGACTTCGCAGCGCAGTACCCCTTCTACAAGGACCAGCGCGGGTGGGCCGACCTGCTGGTCTGGGAGGCCGCCTACGGGGTGCAGTTCTTCGCCCTAGAGTTCTTCTTTCGCGGCTTCTTGCTGCGCGGACTCGCCGCCGAGCTGGGCAGCATGGCCGTGCTGGTGATGATGATCCCCTACTGCATGATCCACTTCGGCAAGCCGCTGCCGGAGTGTCTGGGCTCGATCATCGCCGGGCTCGTCCTCGGCGTGTTGGCCATGGACACCCGCAGCATCTGGGGCGGCGTGACCATCCACGTCGCGGTGGCCTGGGGAATGGACTTCGCGGCGCTGTGGCAGAAGGGTGTGCTGGGCCGCCTCGAGTAGTCCGCCAGGGCCTCGGGCGCGCGCTACTAGGGCTTGGCGCCGGCGTTGATCCAGGCCTGCAGCGCGTCGCCGGCCGCCTTCGAGACGCCCGGGGTGTTGTCCGGCATCTTGTCGCCGCAGCCCAGCGGGACGCCTTGCACGAGCTTGGCGACCAGCTTGCTGGCGGCGGCGTCGCCGGGCACCACGAGCTTGCCGCCACAGTGAAAGCCATTGATCACCGTTTGGTAGGCCTGACTCTGGCTGCCATAGCCGCCGTGGCAGCCGCTGCAGCCGTTGCCCTGAATGGCCAGCTTGTAGACCTCGGCCCAGGTCGGCCCGGTGCAGACCGTCGGGCCACCCTTGCAGGTGCCGCCCTGGCAGGCGTCGTTCGGGGTGCAGGGGTCGAGGTCGTCGCAGCCGACACCCTCGGCGGCGTCGGAGGTCACGCAGAGGCCGGTCTTGGCGTCACAGGCGACCTGTTTGCATGGCGCCGGCTTGGGACAGCTGACCAGGCTCGCGGGGTCTATCGCGCACTTGTTCTGCTTGCAGATGAGGCTGCCGTTGCAGAGGTCGCCGTCCTCTTTGGCCACGCAGTCGCCGTCGGACTTGCACTCACAGACGTCGACCCCGGACTTGCAGCCACCGCCGACGCAGGCATCGCCGACGGTGCAGGTTTGGCCGTCGCTGCAGGGGAAGCCATCGCTGATAGCGCCCTGGACGCAGGCGCCCGTCGCCGGCTGGCAGGCCGTCTTGTTGCAGGGGCCGTCGCCGCTGGTGTTGCAGCTGACCACGGACTTGGCGTCGAGCACGCAGGCGCTCTTGCTGCAGAAGAGCATGCCGTTGCAGGCGTTGCCGTCTTCGAAGGCGGCGCAGTCGGCGTCTTTCTTGCACTGGCAGAGGTCGGCGCCGCTCTTGCACTGGCCGGCGTCGCAGCTGTCGGCGATGGTGCAAGGGTCGTTGTCGCTGCAAGGCGTCAGCGTGGGGACCGCCGCCAGCCCGCAGGTGCCGGTGGTCTTGCTGCAAGCGGCCTTGGCGCACGCGGTGTCGCCCTTGGGGTCGCAGAGGACGATGGTCTTGGCGTCGACGACGCAGGCGTTCTGCTGGCAGATCAGCGTGCCATTGCAGGGATCGCCGTCCTCTTTGGCGGCGCAGTCGGCGCCGGACTTGCAGGCGCAGGTGAGGGTGCCGCCGTTGCAAGCGCCGGCGTTGCAGGCCTCGTTGGCGGTGCAGGCGTCGCCGTCATTGCAGGCGGCGCCGTCGGCCGCCGGTCCGCTCTTGCAGGCGCCGGTCTTCGGCTCGCAGGCGACGACCTGGCAAGGGCCGGCCGAGGCGGCGTCGCAGCTCGGGACGCTGGCCGGCACGACCTTGCAGACGTGCGGAAAGGCGAGCTTGTCGCAGGCCAAGGCGCCGTTGCAGGCGTTGCCGTCGTCGAATCCCGCGCAGTCCTTGTCACTCTGGCACTGGCAGACGTCGACGCCGGCGACGCAAGCGCCGCCCTTGCAGGCGTCCTCGAGGGTGCAGGGGGCGCCGTCCTGGCAGGCTGTGCCATTGGGCTTGGCGATGGCGGTGCAGAGGCCGGTGGCGGGGTGGCAGGTGGCCGTCTGACAGACGCCGCTGAGCGCCGGGTCGCAGACGATGGCCGTGCCGGGCGCGACGCCGCAGCGATAGGGAAAGACGCCGAGCTTGCAGACGGGCTTGCCAGCGCAGAGGTCGGCGTCGAGCAGGCAGTCGACGTCTGACGCGCACTCGCAGAGCTGGCTCGCGCCGGGGACGCACACGCCTGCCTTGCAGCGATCGTCGGCGGTGCAGGGATCGCCGTCATCGCAGGCGAGGCCGTCGACTGGGCAGGGGCCGGCGTCAGCCAACGCGAGGTCGGCGCTCGGCTCGCTGATGTCCGTGGCGGCGGCGCTGGCGTCGGACGGCAGCTCAGCCTCGGCCTCGGCGTCGGGTGGTGGCACATCGGCGCTGCCGGCGTCGGGCACGCCAACCGCGTCGATGGCGTCCAGTGCGACCGCTGCGTCGTCGCCGCCGGCGGCGTCGTCGCTGACCTCAGGAGCCTCGCTGCAAGCGCCCAGCGCAGCCAGCAGGAGCGCAAGAGCCAGCGCCAGCGTGACCCGCCGGGGCCCTCGACGCTGGCGCAGGGTGTCCGCCCTCTGCATCAACTCCGCCCACCGCATCATCCCCGACCTCCCCGACATCGCCCGGCGAACACGCTGCCCAAATCCAGCGCGTCGCGCAAATTCGCCAGCATCCGCCGCGCGCTTCGGGGTGCGGCGGCGATGGCCTCGGGCGGTGCAGGCGGCAGTGAGGACTCGAGACCCCACGCGGCGCCTCGGCAGGCGGCGGTCCAGTTGCGGGGCCAGCAGGGCTGCGGCATTTTTGGGGGTGGCGAGGCGTCGGTCTCGCGGCGACGTCGGAGGTGAGCATGCCCTTCCAAGCACCAGCGCAGGCACCAGGGACTCAGCAGAGACCGGGCCAGGCGCGGCCTGGAGGCGGCGGCGGTGGACCAGCTTCGTCGCTGGATTACGCGACAGGACAGCGCTTTCTCAGCCCAGACGGCGGCCGTGCCGGCACGTCGCCCGCACAGGCGAGCCTGCTCCAGGTCGGCAGTGTGGGGCCAGCAGTCACCACCTTGCAGACGCAGCTGACACGCCTCGGCTACCGACCAGGGCCGGTGGACGGCGAGTTTGGGCCCTTGACCAAGTCCGCGGTGGTCCGGCTGCAGCAGGCCAAGGGCCTGCCGGCCGATGGCATCGTCGGACCGCAGACGCGCGGAGTGATCGACGCGGCGGTGGCGGCGGCGCCAACTCCGGCAGGGCCAGCCCAGACGCCGGCCGCGCCGACCCCGAGGCCTGGCGGCGAACCGGGCAATGGCCAGGCGGCGGCGACGAGGCCGCGGCCCAAGATCAAGCCGCCGCAGGTCTCGGCCGGCGCCACCGGTCCAGCGGTCGTCTTGCTGCAGAAGGAGCTCAAGGAGCGCGGCTTCGACCCGGGCGGGATGGACGGCAGCTTCGGCCCCGCCACTTCGGCGGCGGTGCGCGCCTTCCAGCGGGCGAACCAGCTCGACGTCGACGGCGTGGTCGGCGGCTCGACCTGGGAGGCGCTCGGCTACCAGCTCGGCGGCGACTCCCGCGATGTCAACGCGGGGGACCGGGGCGCCCATACGCAGCCAGGCGGCGGTCGGCGCGACGGACCACCGCCGCCGGTGCCGGGCCGCGACGATCCGGACCTCCGCGCGCGCATCATGGCCCACGCCCGCGGCGAGCTCGGACGCAAAGAGGCGGGCTGGAACGGCGGCGACGCCAAGAAGTACCAAGAGTACTTTGGCCGTGGTCGCGAGCCCTGGTGCGCCGACTTCGTCTCGTGGGTCTACACCCAGGCCGGCCTGCCGATGAACAACCCGTACGTGCCGAGCATCGTGGCGCAGCTGAAGAAGGCTGGCCGCTGGCGCACCAGCAGCCCGCGTCCGGGCGACATGGTGATCTTCGACTGGGACGGCGACGGCGTCGGCGACCACATCGGCATCGTCGCTGAGGCGCTGCCAAACGGCCGGGTTCGGACCATCGAGGGCAACACCGGCGACCCGGCGGGCCGCGGCCCCGAGGGTGTGTACGAGCGCTCGCGCGTCCGGTCGACGATCTTGGGCTACGGCGACGCGACCGGCTGAGCCGGGGCCGAGCGCCCCATCCGCTCCAGCACCGCCGGGCGTATTCGAGGCCCAGGCGGCGATGCGGAGGGCGAGCCGCGAGGCGATCGCGGTGGCTGGGGCCCTGCTGCTCCTCAAGTCTCTCGGCTGGTGGTGGAGCGGCAGCGCGGCGCTGTTCGCGTCACTGACCGACAGCGGCCTCGACCTCGTGGCCTCTGGGCTCAACGCCTGGGCGATCGCACGGGCGGTGGCGCCGGCGGACCGCGAGCACCGTCACGGTCACGGCAAGCTGGAGGCGCTGGCGGCGCTGGCGCAGGCCGCGCTGATCTGCGTCGCGGCGCTCATCGCCGGCTGGCAGGGCTGGCTGGCGATCGAGGAGCCGAGCGGCATGGGTCCGGGCGGCGTCGCCATCGCGGTGATGATGGCGTCGCTGCTCGGCACGGCCTGGCTGGTGCGCCGGCAACGCCAGGTCGCCAGCGCCACCGGCTCGCTCGCGATCGCCGCCGACTCGCTGCACTACAGCGGCGACCTTGGCCAAAACGCCGCGGTGCTGATCGGCATCGCCGCCTCGGTCTGGTTGAATCTGGCGTTCGTCGACGGCGCGGTCGGCTTGCTGGTCGCGATCTGGATCGGCCGCGGCGCCCTGACCATCGGCCGAACGGCCGTGGACCAGCTCCTGGACAGCGAGGCCGACGACGCCACCCGCGCCGCGGTCCGGACCTGCCTGCTCGAGCAGCCCGGCGTGCGCGGGGTCCACGACATCCGCAGTCGGCGCAGCGGGCCGCAGCTTCACGCCACCGCCCACCTGGCGGTCGACGGCGCGATGACCGTCGCCGCCGCCCATGAGCTCGCCTCGGCAGCGGAGCGGCGCCTGCTGTCGCGGTTCCCGGGAGGCCACTTCGTACTGCACGTCGACCCCGACGACCTCGACCGCGAGGACCCCTTCGGCGATGATCAGGCCCGCATCGACGCCGGACGCTAGGCCGGAGCGCGCCGGCGCTGAGGCGGGACCGGCGCCTGCGGTCGGCGGCAACTCGAACGGGAGCAGCGATGGCGCGAACCTGGCTGCGCGACGCACGAGGCCAAGCCGCACCCCGGTGGCGGCTGGGGCTGCTGCTGTTGGCGTTGCTGGCTGCCGCGGCGACCCTCGGGCTGCGGCTGACGCAGCGAGCGCCGGTGGCGTTCGTGCCGGTGATGCCGGTCGCGGTGGACGAGCCGCTAGTCGCCTTCGAGGTCTTCGCCAGCGACCTGCCAGAGGTCACAGACTTGCACTTCGTCGACTGGCCGGCGCGCGCCGGCGAGTCCGGGCGGCGGCGCGTCCTGCTGGTGGCGCAGAAGGCAGGCCAGATCGACTGGATCGACGTCGCTACCCGGCAGCGCGGCGTGCTGCTGCGGGCGCAGGTGCGCATCGAGTCGGAGATGGGCCTGCTTGGGCTGGCCTTGAGCCCGGGCTTTCCCAGCGACCGCCGACTCTTCGTCAGCCTAGTCGCACCGGCTGGTGAGGAGCTTCGCCAGACGCAAGTGCGCGTCTACACGGTCCCGCCGAGCTTCGAGGCGCTGCAAGGTGGTGCGGCCGCGGCAGCGGGGCCGATCGTCTTTCACCTCGACCAGCCATACAGCAATCACAACGGCGGTCAGATCGCGTTCGGCCCCGACGGGATGCTCTACGTCGGACTCGGCGACGGCGGGGCAGGCGGCGACCCGCACGACTACGCCCAGAACCCTTCGGAGTTGCTCGGCAAGATGCTGCGTCTCGACGTCCTCAACCCGCCGCTAGGCCGCAGCTACGGTGTCCCCGCCGACAACCCGTTCGTCGCTGCGCCGGGCTATCGCCCCGAGATCTGGGCGCTCGGCCTGCGCAACCCCTGGCGCTTCTCGTTCGACAGCGCCGGCCAGCTCTGGGTCGGCGACGTCGGCCAGAACGAGGTCGAGGAGGTCGATGTCGTCCGCCGCGGCGACAACCTCGGCTGGAACGTCCGCGAGGGGCATGCTTGCTACGACGCCGAGCGCTGCGAGAGCGAGGGTCTGCGGCCGCCGCGGTACGTCGCCGTGCATCCAGACAGCGTCTGCCTGACCGGCGGCTTCGTCTATGAGGGCCGCGCCATCGCCGCCTTGCGCGGCCGCTACGTCTTCTGCGACTACCTGCTGCCGTGGCTGCGGGCGTTGACGACGGAGAGCACGGCCGGCGAGGTCAGCCGCGACGGCGGGCTGCCGGGCAAGGCCACGACCGTCGGCGCCCACGATGGCCTCTGCAGCACGCTGGGTCGCGACCCAGACGGCGAGCTGTGGCTCGGCGACTTTCGCGGTCGCGTGTTGCGGATCGTGCCGAGTACGCCGGTGGGGCCCGCGGCGCCCGTACAACCGCGCGACGACGGCGGCCCGTGAGCGCCGTGGCTCCGGCGGCTCAGGGCGCCTTGCGCACGTAGGTCAGCCAGGTCTTGTGGTTGGGTGGGCAGATCGTCATCGCGCCGCTGGTGTGGACGATCTCCGCCGCGGCACAGGCAGCGGGCGCGCTCATGCCGTGCAAGACCCGGTTGGCGTTGGCTCCGCTGCCATCGCTGCAGCCCCAGCCGGTGCCGCAGGGCGTGGCGGCGAACGACTCGTCGGCGCCGCAGCTCACGGGCTTGCCGTTGACCTGCCAGGTGCCCGGCACTGCGCTCTTGCCGCTCCAAGAGAAGGGCTTGTCGGCGGCGGGCGACACCAACGACTCCGGCCCGTCGACGCTGCAGCGCAGCATCACCTGGCCCTTGGCGCCGTCGGCACCGGTACCGAGCAACGCCTTGACCTCTGGCGCGGTGAAGGCTGTGGTGACGGCGGTCCAGCCGCCGCCGGCGGTCTGGTCGTCGCAGGCCGTCTGCCGCTTGGGGTTCTCGCCGGCGCCATCGACGTCGACCCAGGCGAAGGGGAGCCCTTGGTAGCCTTTGGTCTTGGCGATGGCGGCGCAGGAGAGCCCAGCGGTGCTTGGGCTCGCCCCGGCGAGCTGCTCGCAGGTCTGGGCGTCCAGGCGCAACCGCACGACGCGACGCGACGCGTAGTCGCCGACGGCGAGCGTGCCGTCATCCATGAGCGCGATGCCGAGCGGCTGGTTCAGCCGCGCTTCGTGGCCGAAGCCGAACACCAAAGTCGAATTGCCGGGCTTGCCGACCAGGGTGTGCGCCGATTGGTAGGGCTTGGCGCGGCGGATCACGCCATGGGTTGTGGTGACGACCAAGTCGCCGTCCGGCAGCAGCGCGAGGCCGGTGATGTCATTCATGCCGGGGCCCTGCAAGCCCAAGCCGTCGAAGTGCGAGCCGGAGGTCTGGAATCCACGCCCGAGCGCGAAGTCGAGCGTGCCGTCTGGCAGCATGCGCCGAATGGTCCCAGATGCTTCGCCGATCCAGAGGACGCCGCCCTTGCCGATGGCGATGGCGCCTGGACCGTGGAGGCGCGCCGACGGGGCCTTGCCGTCGACGACGCCGTGGAGCCCGGGACTCCCGGCCACGGTGGTCACCTGACCATCGACGGCGATCTTGCGAATGACGTGATTGGCGGTGTCGGCGACGAAGATGGCGCCGCTCGCCTCCACGGCGATGTCACGCGGCGCCGAGAACTTAGCGCTGAACGCCGGCCCATCGGCGTGGCCCAGGCTGCCCGAACCGGCGATGAGCGTGGTGTTGCCTTGCGGGCTGACCCGTCGGATGCGGTGGTTGTCGCGGTCGGCGACGACGATGTTGCCGAGCGGGTCGCGATCCAGGCCGACGGGGGCCTTGAACCGGGCCGTCGTGCTGTCGCCCTCGACGTAGCCTGCGGTGGAAGCGCCGGCGACGGTCGAGACGATGCCTTCGGCGCTGAGGTGCCGAAGGGTGTGGGCGGACTGGTCAGAGATGTATAGACCGCCCTTGCCGTCCGAGACCAAGCCTGACGGCCCATAGAATGAGGCGGTGGCGGCGGGACCGTTGGCGACGAGGAGGTCGCCTTTGCCAGCCAACGGCGTGATCAGGCCACCTGCCCGGCACGTACCTTGATCGCATTGCGTGCCGCACAGGCCTGCCTTGCCGCAGAGGGTGCCGTCTGGACGCGCTGCGTACGAACAGCCGCCCTTGGCGACATCGCAGCTCGGCTGCTGGCAGGGGCCGCCGTCAGGGCAGACGAGCTCAGCCTTGGCGGCGGTGTTCTTGCAGCCTACCTGCGGGTCACAGACGTCGAGCGTGCAGTCGTTGCCGTCATCGCAGCTCAGGTCGACGCGACGAAGACGGACGATGCGATGGTTCGAGCCCTCTCCCGCCAGCAGCGATCCGTCGGGCAGCATGGCGAGGCCGGCGGTGCCAAGCATGATCGCGCTGGCCCCGGGACCGCCCTTGGACTTGGCATTCGACACGAAGGACGTGCCAGCGATCGACTGCAGACCGTCGCTCTGGGTCCAGCGGCGCACGCGCCAGTTGCCCTGGTCGGTGATAAACACCTCGCCGCCGCTGCCGACCTCCACGTCTTGCGGCTTGTCCAAGCCGCCGCCGAGCAGGCCATGGCCGTCGAGGAAGCCAATGCCCCCGCCGCCCGTCAGGGTGGTGACGGTGCCGTCCTGCAATCGTCGCAGCGTGTGGTCGCCCTCGGAGACAAAGTAGACGGCGCCGCCTGGGCCGACATCGACGCCACACGGTGCGTTGAGGAGCGCCTGAGCGGCCGGGCCGTCGGCCGTACCCACGGTGCTGCCGGCCAGGGTCGTGACCTCTCCGTCTAGGCCGACTCGGCGAAGGCGATAGTTGGCGCTGTCAGCGACGACGATCGACCCATCGCCGAGCACGGACACCCCGCGCGGGTTGTTGAAGCGGGCATCGCTGCCTTTGCCGTCGGCGAAGTTGGGGGTGGGGGTCGGCTTGGCGCCGGCCAGGGTCGTCACGGCGCCGTCGACGCTGATGAGGCGGATCGCGTGGTTGAGTTGGTCGGCCACCACGAGATCGCCGCTCGGCAGGACCTCAACGTCCTGCGGTCCGTTGAAGCGCGCGGCTTGGCGGTCGCCGTCGACATAGCCCGCCACGGTGCCGATGCGCGCGCCAGCCAGCGTCGTCACAAAGCCCTCGGCCTTGATGATGCGCAGGCTGTGGCTGTTGTTGTCGCAGAACACCACTGAGCCGTCGGGGAGCGTCGCCATCCCACGCGGGTAGGAGAGCTGCGCAGAGGCGACGGCGCCGCCGAGCGGAAGCAGCACGCCGTCTTGGATGCCTCCCTCGGTGATGCCGTCGCGGGCGCCGGCGAAGCGACGGACCGTGTAGTTGAGCGCGTCGGCGTGGCACTTGGCGCCTGTGCAGGTGCTCTGGCCGCTGCAGGGGCTGCCGTCGTCGCAGGCGGCGCCGTCTGGACGTTTGGTGGCGGTGCAGCCGACCTTGGCGTCGCAGCCGTCGTCGGTGCAGGCGTTGCCGTCGTCGCAGGTCTTGGTGCCGCCACCCACCGCCTTGCAGGCGCACTCGAGGGCGGCGGGCCCGGCATTGCACGCTCCGGCCTGACAGACGTCGCCGACGGTGCATGGGTCGCCGTCGTCGCAGGCCGAGGCGGCGAAGAGGTGGACGCAGCCCTGGAAGGCGACGCAGCGGTCGATGGTGCAAGGCTTGCCGTCGTCGCAGGCCAGGATCGGGCGCGCGACACGCGCAATGCGGGCGCTGCCGGAGCTGCCGATCAGCAGCGAGCCGTCGGGCAGCACCACCAGCCCAGAGAGCGCCGACAGGGTGGCGTTGGGGCCGAGGCCCGCCGTAAAGGTGCCCAACTTGCGGCCGGCGACGAGGGTGAGGCGGTCGCCGTGGAGGACCGAGAGCACGCCGTTGCCATCACCGATCCAGACACCACCCTCGGCGTCGACGTCGAGCGCGATCGGCTGGTTCACGGCGGAGCCAAGCGGAATGCCACCTGCGTTGGCGTTTGTGCCGCGGCCGGCGACCGTCACCACCATGCCGTCGGCGATCCGGCGCACGTAGGCTTGCCCCCAGTCTGCCACGTAGACCGCCCCGTTCGGCGCACGCGCCAGCGCCCGAGGTTGGTTCAGGCGCGCGTCCACCAACGGGCCGTCGCGCCAGCCAGCCTGGCTACCGACGAGCGTCGAGACCGCGCCGCTGGGTTGCACGATGCGCAGGCGACTGTTCATGCGATCGGCGACGATGGCGCCACCCTGTCCGTCGGCGATCATGTCCTCTGGAGAGTGGAAGCGAGCCACACCGGCCTCTCCGTCGTTGGAGCCGATGGCTCCTTGGCCGGCCAGCGTGCTGACGACGCCGTCGGCGCTCAGCCGCCGAATCCGGTTGTTGAGGCGGTCGCTGATCCAGAGGCTGCCATCGGCGGCGGGCAGCACGGCGGAGGGGTCGTTGAACCGCGCCTCGAACGCCAGGCCATCCTTGTAGCCGGCCCCGAACCAGGGCGACCCGGCGATCGTCGTCACCACGCCATCTGGGCTGCGCTTGCGGACGAGCTGGTTGGGGCCGTCGCCGAACACGACGCTGCCGTCCTGCAGCAGCGCCATGCCCGAGGCCGCCTGGATGCGGTGGATCTGCGGTCCGCCGTCGCGCTTGCCGTTGGTGTCGGCGCCTTCAAGCACCACCTTTCCGGCCGCGAAGCACTCGCCGCCGTTGCAGAAGTGTGTGGTGGTGCAGGGGTCGCCGTCGCCGCAGCTGGAGCCATCGGCGACGGCGACGAAGCTGCAAGCGCCAGTGGACTCGCTGCAGGCATCCTCGCTGCAGTCCTGGTTGTCGTCGCAGACGGGCGTGGCCTTGAGACAGGCACCGCTGGAGGCGTCGCAGCGGTCCTGCGTGCAATGATTGCCATCATCGCAGCTGTGCCGACGCAAGGCGACGCGGCGCAGCAGCAGGTTTCCGGTGTCGACGACGACCAGATCGCCCAAGGCGTCGAGCGCGACATCGGTCGGGCTGGAGAATCGCGCGGCCGCGCCGTTGCCTTCCTGGTAGCCCGCGGTGCTGCCGGCGAGGGTCGTGACCTCGCCGCTCGGCAGGATCAGCCGCAAGCGATGGTTCAACATGTCGGTGACGTAGATCTCGCCGCTGATGGCGACGGCGAGGCCTCGCGGCTGGTTGAACTTGGCGGCGGTGCCTTTGCCGTCGGCGAAGCCTGAGCCAGAGCCTGCCAGGGTGGTGATGGTCCCGTCAGCGGCGACGCGGCGCAGGCGATGGTTGCCGGTGTCGGCGACGACGAGGCCACCTGCCGGGTGGACGGCGACAGCCTGCGGCCCACTGAGCTTGGCGACGCCTTTGGCACCATCGGTGGAACCGAGGTTGGTGCAGCTGCCCGCGAAGGAGCTGACCTCGAGTGACTTGAGGTCAATGGCGCGGATGCAGTGGTTGTCCTTGTCGGCCACGAAGAGCGTACCGCCCTGCGCCGCGAGGCCGGCCGTGACGCGGAACTGCGCCTGCGCTCCCGGTCCGTCCTTGTAGCCGAAGGAAGTGCCAGCGACGTGCGAGACGACGCCGTCAGTGGCGACCTTGCGCACGAGCCACAGAGCGTCGGCGACGTACATCGCGCCATCGTCAGCGACGGCGAGGCCATTGGCGTTGGCGAAGCTGGCCCCGAGGCCGTGGCCGTTTTTGCTGGTGTTCGCGCCGTCGCCGGCGACGGTGGTGACTTGGCTGTCCAGCGCGATGCGGCGAATCTGCCCTCCTGTTTCGGTGATGAAGACGATGGAGCCGTCGAGGCTGCGTGCGACCGCGGCGGGGGTCTCCAGCTGGGCGCGCAGGCGGTGGCCATTGGCCTTTCCGGCGGGGGCCTTGAAGGTGCCGACAAAGGGGCTCACGGCGGCGCCGACGATGGCGCCGCGGCAGACCCCACCGACGCAGGTCTCGCCTTTGGTGCAGGCGTCGCCATCGTTGCAGCCGCCGCCGTCGGCCTTGCCCTGGCACTGCGAGGGATCGATGTTGCAGAGCGCGGACTTGGCGCCGGCGATGCACTTGCCGCCGGTGCAGATGTCGCCGACGGTGCAGGGGTCGTCGTCGAAGCAGCTGGCGCCGTCGCCGACCGCGACGTGCTGGCAGCCGGCTTTGGCGACACACGTGTCGAGGGTGCACGCCGACTTGTCGTCACATTTCGCGTCATTGGTCGTGAACTGGCAGCCGAGGGTCTTCGAGCAGGTGTCCTGCGTGCAGGGCTGGTTGTCGGTGCACAAGCCGTCGGTGGCGACCTGTTGGCAGCCGAGGATCTGGTCGCAGCTGTCGATCGTGCAGGCGACGTTGTCGTTGCAGGCCACCGCGGCCGGCACCTTGGCGTCGAACTCGCAAGCGCCGCTCTTCATGTTGCAGCTGTCGAGAGAGCAGGGGTTGGTGTCGACGCAGACCTTGGGCGACCCGGCGGCGCAAGCGCCTGCCTTGCAGCCATCGCCGAGGGTGCATGCGTTGCCGTCGCTGCAAGTGGCGGAATTCTCGAAGACCAAGCAGCCCTGTTTGGCGACGCAGTAGTCGGTGGTGCAGACGTTGCCGTCGTCGCAGGTCTTGGCCTTGCCGGTCAGGCAGACCTTGCCGCTGCAGGCCTCGCCGACCGTGCAGGCGTCGCCGTCGTCGCAGGGCGCCTTGTTGACCAGGTTGAGGCAGCCGATGGCCTTGTCGCAGGAGTCGTCGGTGCAAGGGTTGCCGTCGTCGCAGGCCTTGGCCTGGTTGATCAGCGGGTTGATGCAGTCATTGCCCTTGCAGACCGTCGCCTCGGTGCAGGGGTCGCCGTCGTCGCAGGGACCATCGAGGTTGGTCAGCAAGATCTCGCACTTGCCGGTCTTGGTCTGGCAGATCGACTTCTGGCAGTCGCTGTCATTGACGTTGGGGCAGGTGATGACCGTCGAGGGCTTGACCTGGCAGCTCCATGGCAGGGCCGCAGTGTCACAGTAGAGCGTGCCGTTGCAGACGTTGCCGTCCTCTTTGCCAGCACAATCGGCGTCCTTGTGGCAGAGGCAGATGTCCGAGCCGGCCTTGCAGGCGCCGTTTTCGCAGAGGTCACCGCTGGTGCAGGGGACACCGTCTTCGCAGATCTTGCCCTGATTGACGAAGGTCGCCGCGCACTTCCCGGTCTTGGCCTGACAGAGCGACTGCAGACACGCCGTGTTGTCAGCGCTCGGGCAGGACACCACCGTCGCGGCGTTGAGCTGGCAGGTGGAGGTCTTGAGGTCGCAGTAGAGGTTGCCGTTGCACAGGTCGCCATCGTCGAATTTCGCGCAGGCCTCGGTGGAGGTGCACTTGCAGGTGTTGGCGTCGTCGACCTTGCAGACGCCCTGGTCGCAGGTGTCGACGGGCGTACATGGGGAACCATCGGCGTCGCATTCGCTGCCATCGGCGACGGGCTTCTGCGCGCAGACGCCGGTCTTTGCCGCGCACGTGTTCTTGGAGCAAGCCGTGTCGTCGACGTTTGGACAGAGCACGATGGTCGCCGGGTTGGCTTGACAGGTGCCGGTCGAGGGCACGCAGTAGAGGGTGCCGTTGCAGAGATCGCCGTCGTCCTTGCCCTGGCAGTCGGCGTCCTTCGTGCAGGCGCAGGTGTTGGTCGCCGCCTTGCACACGCCATCTTCGCAGGCCTCTTGCCCTGGCGTGCAGGGGTTGCCATCGTCGCAGAACCCCTTGTTCGGCGACGCCTTTTGGCCACACAGGCCGGTCTTGGGCGCGCAGAGGTTCTGGCTGCAGGCGGTGTCGTCCACCGTCGGGCAGTAGACGACCGAGGCCGGATTGGGGAGGCAGGTGCCCGTCGCCTTGTTGCAGTAGGGAACGCCGTTGCAGAAGTCGCCGTCGTCCGTGACCAGGCAGTCGGCGTCGACCTGGCAACAGATCGGCTTGCCGCCTGCGCACTTTGCGCCCTGACACGTCTCGCCGCCGGTGCACTTGTCGCCGTCATTGCAGGCGGTGCCATCGGCGAGCGTCGAGAGGCCACACTTGCCGGTGGTCTTGTCACAGGCGTTGAGCAGGCACGGCGTGTTGGCGCTGGGGTCGCAGATCACCACGGTCGCCGGGTTGAGCACGCAGGCGCGGGCGCCATCGGCCTGGAGGGCGCAGTACTGGGCGCCCGCGCAGGCGTTGCCGACCTCGGCGGGCGGGCAGTCGGCGTCCGTCGAGCAAGCGCAGACGTTGGTGCCTCCCTTGCAGGCGCCGCCCTTGCAGGTGTCGTTCTTGGTGCACGAGAGGCCGTCGTCGCAGGGGACGTCGTTGGCGGGCGTCGTCGCGTGCGGCAGGTGTACGCAGGCGCCGCCCTCGCAGTCGTCGATCGTGCAGAGGTCGCCGTCGTCACAGTCCTTGGCCGACTTGGCCTTGCAGACGCCGCCCTGGCAGCTGGCGGTCGGGAAGCAAGCGTCGTCGAGGCTGCACAGCGCGTCGTCGGGCGCCAACGCCACGACACAGCCAAGCTCGCTGTGGCAGACCCAGCGCGTACACGGGTCGGGGTCATCGCCACAGTCAAGCGGCGCGACGCAGGGCTTGCCAGGGCCGACGATCTCGACGCTGCCGTCGTGGGTGGCGCTGCCATCGGTGGTGCCGCCGCCGCCGTCGCCGGCCGTGGTGTCGCTGGCGACGTCCTCGCCAGTGTCGGCGACGCCGGTGTCGGGCGTCGCGCCCGGTTCGACCGTTTCGTCCTCGCCAGCGCAGGCGGCGAGGCACAGCAACAGCGTCGACCACAGCAGCGCCGATGGCCGCGGCGTCGACCGCAGCGTCGTCGACCGCAGCGTCGTCGACCACAGCGTCGTCGATCGCGGCGCGATGGCGCCGACGCGGCTTCTGGATCGGTTGTAAGGACCGAAGGTTGAGTTCATCTCGGTTCCTGCCATCGCCGCCAGTTTGGACGCTGGGTTAGAACGCGAGCGTAGTTGAATACCCCCCTCGCGCGCAACGGCAAACGCTCCGACATCGGGTCCTTGGCCCCCGGCGTCGGCGCGGCGAGGCCCAACGTCGAGCGCAGGCGCGGCACCTACGCAAGGGCGCTGCGCGAGGCACACGCCGGCGACTGGGCGGTGATGCGCCGGCCGCCTTGACAGCGCAACCCTGCACAGGTACGCATGAACCATGAATTGCACGCGCCCTTTCCTTGGCCTACGATCGCTGCCCTGCCTCGCGCTGGTCGTCGGCCTTGCGCTGTTCGGCTGCGATGGGGCCGTGTCGAAAGGGGCGATCGACAGCGGATCCGCTGCGGACGCCGCCGACAGCGGCGGTGCAAGCGTGCCCTCGCTAGGCGACCCGACTTTCGTGGTGCCGTCGGCCGGCTTGCCCGCCGAGGTGACGCTGGGCGCCAGCAACAACAACCTGGACGTCGCCTACCACGCGGGCAGGACGTTCTTGGCGTTTCGCAGCAGCAAGAACCACTTCGCGAGCGACGGCACGGTCCTTTGGGTGGTCAGCAGCGCCGACGAGGTGGTCTGGCGCTACGAGGGGCACTTCGCGCAGGGCACTGACCTCCGCGAGCCGCGCTTCTTCGCCTGGAACGGCCAACTCTGGCTCTACTACGCTGTGCTTGGCAAGGATCCGGCGGACTTCGAGCCACAGGGCAGCGAGGCGGCACGTTGGCTCGGGCCCGGCAGCTGGGAGGGTCCAAAGGACGTGCTGTCGAAGGACTTCATCCCTTGGCGCGTGCGCCTGCTGCCCGACGGCCGACCGGTGATGATCGGCTACCAAGGCGGCGCCAACGTCTACCGGAGCACGGGCGGCGGTCTGCGCATCCAGCTGCTGACAACCGCAGACGGCTGGACCTGGACGCCGCTGGTGACCGAGGGCAAAGGTCTGGATGGCAAGGGGAAGGGCGTCAGCGAGGGTGTGGTGCTCGAAGGGGGCGGCTCGGAGGCGGACTTCGCGCTGCTGCCAGACGGTGGCTTGGTGCTGGTGGTGCGCAACGAGGCAGGCGACGACAGTGGCTATGGCGCCAAGGTCTGCCGCGCTGAGGCCGCTGACTGGTCGGCCTTCACCTGCAAGCCCGACCCGCGCAAGTATGACTCGCCGCTGTTGATCCAGCATGGCGGCGGGACGTGGCTCATCGGCCGCCGCTCGCTGAAAAACGACGGCAAATTCGACCTCGGCCTGGCGAATCGCTCCAAGGACGACCGCTACATCAAGTACCAGACTCAATGGTGGAGCGGCCCGAAGCGCTGCAGCCTGTGGCGCGTCGACGCTCTGACGCTACGCGTCGACTTCGCGCTCGACCTGCCCTCGGCCGGCGACACCTGCTTCGCCAGCGCCCTGCCCATCCCCGGCGCGCCGCACGGCTATCGGGTGTGGAACTACACGTCGCCTCTCGACAAGCCAGACATCTCCTGGCTCGTCGGGCAGCTCGGCCAGACGTCGATCTACCGGGTCGACCTGACGCTGCCATCGCCGTAGAGCCGCGGCGCGGCGAGCCTCTTGCGGCTACTTGCGCGCCTGTAGCTTGGCGGCCAGCTCCGGCACGGCGGTGAAGGCGTCGGCCTTCAGCGAAAAGTCAGCGATCTTGTGGATCGGCTCGTCGTCGCGCGAGTTGATGGCGACGATGACCTTGCTGTTCTTCATGCCGGCGAGGTGCTGGATGGCGCCCG
>SXNM01000179.1 GCA_005777155.1 Pseudomonadota bacterium
CCCGCGGCGCTCGCGGGCGGCATGCGCAAGCGCGTGGCGCTGGCACGGGCGACCATCCTCGAACCGGAGATCATCTTCTACGATGAGCCGACCACTGGGTTGGATCCGATCATGATCAAGCAGGTCGACGACATGATCGCCGAAACGCAGCAGCGCCTCAAGGTCACCTCGATCGTGATCTCGCACGATATGGCCTCCACCTTCCGCATCGCCCAGCGGGTCGCCATGCTCTACGAGGGGCGCATCATCGCGCAGGGTACGCCGGCGGAGCTGCTGGTGAACGACGATGAGCGGGTGCGGCGCTTCATCCACGTCAGCGGCACGGGGCCTCTGCAAGCGAATGTCGCCTCGGCCGCGTCGGCAGCGCCGCGATGAACGAGCTGCGTGCCTCCCTGCTCGTGGGCCTGCTCGCCGTCACCAGCGCCGCGTTGGTCATCGTCGGTGTGCTCAACACCCGCGACGACATCGGCAACGAAGACACGACCTACCCGCTCGATGCGGTCTTCGACGACGTCACAGGCATCGCTGCTGGGACCAAGGTCACCATCGCCGGCTACCCCGTAGGCGAGGTCGTCGAGGTCCGATTGCGCGGCACGGAGGTGCTGGTCCAGCTGCGGCTGCGGCAGGAGGTCGCGCTGTTCTCGGGAGTTCAGCGCGACGGCAAGCTGGTCAACGCGGCGATGCTGACGCGGGTCCAGGCCAGCCTGCTCGGCGACTACTACCTGGAATTGCGGCCGGGCGCTGAAGGCAAACGGCTGGGCCGTGGCGATCGCGTGCCGATCGTGGTCACCGCGACGGCGATCGAGGCGACGCTCAAGCGCCTGGAGACCACGGCCGAGGTCATCCCCAACATCAACCGCATCGCAGACGACGTGGCCGCGATCACGGGCAACGCGCGCAAGATCTTCGGCAGCGACGACGGCGCCAAGCGCTTCGACGATATCGCCGACAACCTGTTGTCGACCAGTCGCAACCTGACCGAGTCGACCGACCTCATCCGCAAGCGCTTCGAAACCGGGTCGCTGTCGCACGGCGGCGAGCTCGATCGCGCCATCGCGTCGGCGTCCAAACTCATCGGCGAGGCCGCGGCGATCGCCGGTGGGCTGCGCGGCACAGTGGACAAGGGCAGTGACTCGGCGCTGCGGAGCCTCGATCACGTTGAGGTGGTGACCCGCGGCGTTCGAGCGATGCTGGGCCGCAACGAGAACGGGCTTGAAAACGCCGTGGCCTCGCTGACGGTGACGCTCAAGAAGGTAGAGGACACGTTGACGCGGCTCGATGGCGTCGTCGCCAACCTGGAGGACGTCACGGCCCGCACCCGCCGCGGCGAGGGCTCGGTCGGCCGCCTGCTCACCAACGACACCCTGGTGCGCGAGGCCGAGGCGATCGTGAAGGACACGCGCGGCTTCGTCAGTCGTTTCCTGAATTTGCAGACAGGCATCGACTTCCAGACCAACTACTACCAAGGCGGCGCCACCGCAGACCGTGAGGCGTGGCGCTCGCAGCTCAGCCTGCGTGTGCAGCCAAATCCGGAAAAGCAGTACCTTCTGACGATCTCGAGCGACGTCCTGCCGAACACCACGTCGCTGATGCGGCGCACCGATGAGACTGGCCCAGGGGGCGCCGCCAGCACGACGCTTGGCATCCAGGAGCGCGGGGACACGGTGAAGCTGGGCTTTCAGTATGTGCGGCGCTTCGGACCCGTCGCGCTGCGCGGTGGCCTCATCGAGTCGCGCGCCGGCTTTGGCGTCGACGCCTATGCCTGGAGCGACCGCATCACGGCCTTCGCAGAGGTCTTCCAGCTCACCGATCCGCGACCGCGCCTGCGCGCCGGCCTCATCGCGCGGCTGCTGCCCTTTGCCTACCTGCAGGCGGGCGGCGACTTCCTGCTCAAAGGCGATCGAGCGCTGTTTTTCGGCGCCGGCCTATACTTCCGCGACGACGACTTGCTGCTGCTCTTCGCCTCGGCACCGACCGTTCAGTTCTGACGCGCCATGGCGAGGACGCCGGCAGAACGGGGACACCGACGGCGGCAGCGGGCTCAGGCGCTGACGATCGGCTGCGGTGGGCGGCGCAGCCGGAGCATGGCGAGCGCGACGAGCTTGGCCCGCTCGACGAGGCTCGCCCGCTCAATGCGCTCTTCGGGCGCGTGATACCCGCTGCCGACTGGGCCCAGACCGTCGATGGTCGGGATCCCGAGCGCGGCCGTAAAGTTGGCGTCGCTGCCGCCGCTGGTCTCGATCGCTGGCAGCGGCAGGCCGAGGTCGCGGGCGGTGCTCCGCAACAGCCCGAGCAGGGGGTCCGCAGCGCCGTCGACCATCGGCCAGGGCGGCCGATGAAAGCGGCCGCGAACGGTGACTCGGACGCCCGACGCGGCCTCGACAGCGGCAGCGGCGGCGCGCAGGCCCGCCTCCAAGCGGGCGACCTCCTCGGGCGAGCGGGCGCGGGCGTCGATCTCGAGGACGCAGCGCTCGGCGACCACGTTGCGGGCCGTGCCACCGGCGATGGTGCCAACGTTGAGGCAGGACCCGGCGGCAGCGGCCTCGGCGTCGATCATGGCGTTCAGCCGCAGGCAGAGGTCCGCGGCGGCGACGATGGCGCTGCGCCCCTCGCCTGGCGCTGCCCCTGCATGCGACGCCGCGCCCGCGACCTCGACGCGAAAGGCGCCGACCGCGGCGCGGCCGGTGACTACGGCGAAGCCTGGCCGCCCGGGCTCGAAGTCGAGGACCACGTCGCAGCCTTCGCAGAGTCGCTCGACTAAAGAGCGCGACGTGGGCGAGCCGACCTCCTCGTCGCTGGTGACGAGCACCCTCAAGTCCAGACGCGGCAGCCTGCCAGCCCGCGCCACGGCTTCAATCGCGGTGGCGGCGACGACGAGGCCGCCCTTCATGTCTGCCACGCCGGGACCGTGCAGGTGCTCGCCGACGCGCGCCATACCGACAAAGCCGCTGGCGGCGTCATGGACGGTGTCCACGTGGCCAAGGAAGAGGATTCGCGGCGGTGCGAGCGCCTCGGCGCCGGCAGTGGAGGCCGCGGCTGGCCTGCTGGCGAAGAGGTGGCAGAGGCCGCCCGCTGCCTCCAAAATCTCGGCGCGCAGGCCGATCCCCTGGTAGCGCTTGGCGAGCATGGCGATGGCCTGGCGTCGGCCGTCGAGCTCGCTCGGTCCGGTCGAGAGGTCAACCAGCGCGCGCAGCTCCTCGACCATGGCGGCTTCGCGGCCATCGATCCAGGCGAGCATCTTGCGCTCGATCGCCTCGTCGTCACCGGCTGCGCCCTCTTGCGCTGGCGTCTGGCTCATGGTCCCTCCTTTGACTCGGGCCAGCCCGCCGCGGCCCCGGCGCGGGCGTCTAAGCGGGTCAGCGCCCCCTCCAGCACCTCACCGTCGCTGTCGAGAAAGAGCTGGCCGTCAGAGAGGGTCGCGGTCCAGACCATCGAGCGCGAGCCGATCGCCTCGAGCCGATGCAGCAGCGCCGGCGTGACCCAATACAGCTCGAGCGCCTCCAGGTTGCGCGCCCGCTGGCTGTGCAGCTCGCGCACCAGCGAGCGGGCTTCGTCGAGATCGGCGAAGAGCGCGATGGTGCGGGCGTCCTTGTGGCGGCCGAGGGCGCGCACCAAGCGCTTGACCTGGCTCGGCGCGCCGCACTCGATCCAGGCCGTGATCTCGCCGGTCAGGTCGCGGACGCGGACGTCGGGCTCGGCGACCAGGACCCAGCCCTCGCCGTCCTCCATGCCCTCATCGAAGAAGAAGACCCACGCCAAGAAGCGCAGCAGGATGTGCTCGTCGGGCTCGTCGGGGTGCTGCGCCAGCGCGATCTGGCGCTGGGCGTAGACGCCACGATCGACGTCGCTGAGCTGCAGCCGCACCTGGCAGCGAAACGCGCGGCTGAGCATTGCAATTCCGAGGCCGGCTTAGCGTCCGCGCAGGCTGGCGACCACAAAGTCGCGGTTCATGCGGGCGATGGCGCTGACGCTGATCTCTTTCGGGCAGGCGGCCTCGCACTCGTACTGGTTGGTGCAGCTGCCAAAGCCCTCGAGATCCATCTGGGCGACCATCGAGAGCACGCGCTGATGGCGCTCTGGCTGGCCCTGCGGCAGCAGGCCGAGGTGGCTCACCTTGGCGGCAGTGAAGAGGCTCGCGCTGGCGTTCTTGCAGGCCGCGACGCAGGCGCCGCAGCCGATGCAGGCGGCGTACGAGAAGGCCTCGTCGGCGTCCAACTTGTTGACGGGCGTCGAGTTGGCGTCCTGGGCCTGTCCGGTGCGCACGGAGATGTAGCCGCCGGCCTCGATGATGCGGTCGAAGGCGCCACGATCGACCACCAGATCGCGGAGGACCGGGAAGGGCCTGGCGCGGAACGGCTCGATGACGAGCGTGTCGCCGTCGCGAAACGAGCGCATGTGCAGCTGGCAGGTCGTCGTGCCCTTGTCGGGGCCGTGCGGCACGCCGTTGATCTGCAGCGAGCAGGCGCCACAGATGCCCTCGCGGCAGTCGTGGTCGAACGCGATCGGCGCCTCACCGCGGGACTCCAGGCCCTCGTTGACGACGTCGAGCATCTCCAGGAACGACATGTGCTCGCTGATGTCGCGGGCCTCGTAGGTCGCAAAAGCTCCCTCGGACCGACGATCGGCTTGGCGCCAGACGTGCAAGGTCAGGTTCATCGTCGGCTCCCCCTCTCCCTGACGACACCGGCGCGGGCGCCGGCGTCTGGCCTCAGTGCGCGCCGCGTGGCTGCGGCCTAGCGCCCATCGGCGCTAGCCCCACCGGGCGCTATTCGTACGATCGCTGCACCAACTTCACATAGTCGAATTTGAGCGGCTCGATGTGGCGGTTCGGCGTCGCCTCTTCGCCCTGATACTGCCAAGCGGCGACGTGGCAGAAGCGCTCGTCGTCGCGCTGGGCCTCGCCGCCTTCGGTCTGATGCTCCTCGCGGAAGTGGCCGCCGCAAGACTCCTCGCGGGTCAAGGCGTCGCGGCACATCAGCTCGCCAAGCTCAAGGAAGTCGGCCACGCGGCCAGCGCGCTCGAGCACCTGGTTGAGGCTGCCCTGGCTGCCCGTGACCGAGACGGTCGCCCAGAAGCGCTCGCGCAAGGCGCGAATCTCCTCGATGGCGCCGAGCAGGCCGTCTCGATTGCGGGCCATGCCGCAGTGGTTCCAGACGATTCGGCCGAGCCGCCGATGGAAGCTGTCGACCGTCTCGCTGCCCCGCTTGCCGAGCAGCATCGCAAGCCGCGCCTCGACGTCCCGCTGAGCCTGTTGCGCCTGCGGGTGAGCGCCGCTGACTTTGGCCAGGCTGCCCGCCGCTAGGTAGCCGCCGATGGTCTGCGGCAAGACAAAGTAGCCGTCGGCGAGGCCCTGCATCAGCGCGCTGGCGCCGAGCCGGTTGGCGCCGTGGTCGGAGAAGTTGGCCTCACCGGCGACAAAGAGACCTGGGATCGTGCTCATCAGCGAGTAGTCCACCCACAGGCCGCCCATCGTGTAGTGCGGCGCCGGGTAGATCTTCATCGGCACGCTGTACGGGTCCTCAGCCGTGATCTTCTCGTACATCTGGAACAAGTTGCCGTACTTGTCCTCGATCGCCGGCTTGCCGTCGCGGGCGATGGCGTCGCGGAAGTCGAGGTAGACGGCCTCCATCCCTTCGGCGCCGCGGCCGTCGTCGAAGACCTGCTTGGCGTTGCGGCTCGCGACGTCACGCGGGACGAGGTTGCCAAAACTCGGGTACTTGCGCTCCAGAAAGTAGTCGCGCTCTCCCTCTGGGATCTGCGACGCCGGGCGCTTTTCGCCGGAGCGCGTTGGGCTCCAGACGCGGCCGATGTTGCGCAGCGAC
>SXNM01000180.1 GCA_005777155.1 Pseudomonadota bacterium
GTCCTGGTCGGCATCAACCTGCTGCGTGCGGGCTTAGATCTGCCGGCGGTGAGCCTTGTCGCGGTGTTGGACGCCGACAAGGAGGGTTTTTTGCGGTCTAGGCGCAGCCTGATTCAGACGATCGGGCGCGCGGCGCGCAACGCCGAGGGCGTCGTGATCCTGTACGCAGACACGATCACGGCCTCGATGCGTGCGGCGATCGATGAGACGGACCACCGGCGGACCCTGCAGGCGGAGCACAACGCGGCGCACGGCATCGTACCGACGACCATCCGCAAGAAGATCACAGGTGTCGAGCTGCTGTCGATGGCTGACTCGGGCAAGCGGAAGGCGGCGGCTTCGGCAGCGGCCGGGGTCGAGGTCGGGACCGAGTTGGCCGCACTGAACCGGTCGGAGCTGGAGCGGCGCATCGGTCAGCAGCGGACCGAGATGCAAAAGGCCGCGCGGGAGCTGGACTTCGAGCGAGCGGCGGCCCTGCGCGACAGCGTGCGAGATCTGCAGCAGCTGCTCTTGGCGCTAAGCTGAGGCCTTGACCGTGAGGTCGATGATCTCGGCGTCCAGGTAGTCTTCGATGATCTGCGTCGGCGGCGGACGATCGCGTACCGCGACGAGCTCGTCGGCCCCGAAGGCGTCGATGTACCGTTGCCAGACGCCGGCGCAGATGCGGTCGAAGGCGCAGTCGCCGCAGCGCGCCGCCGGCTTGACGCGCTCGGGATCTGCGACGCGGCCGGCGCCGAAATCGCCGTAGACGTCGAAGTGATCGATGTATTCGGGGATCAAGCATGGCGGGATCGCCGCCGACTGGCTGGTCTCGACGCGCATGCCGGTGCGTCGGCCGAGCTCGAAGGCCTCGACGAAGAGCGGCATGCACTCGTCGAAGCGCAGGGCGTCGGCGGTGTGGAGCATCGCGGTGCCGCGCGGCATGGCGTAGCTGAATTGCAGGCGATCCAGGCGTCCGCCCCAGCGCCGCCAGCACTCCTTTGCGAACCCTGGCACCTCGGCGAGGTTGGCGCGGGTGACGACGCAGGTGATCTTGACGCGGAAGCCCAGGGCGATGGCGGCGTCGATGGCGCGCAGCTTGGCGGCGTGGCGCGTCGTTGGCGTGGCGTCGGGGGGCGGCACCGCGGCCGGAATCCCCCGGCGAAAGCGCTCCGCCAAAGGGAGGTTGGGCACGTCGAAGGCGCCGGTCAGGCGGTCGCTGAGCAGCGGGTCAAAGGCGTGCAGCGAGAAGCCGATGCCGAGGCGGTCGCGGTACGGCAGGTAGGGCTCTAGGGCCCCATCTGCGCCGAGCAGGACGCCGTTGGTCTGGATAATGATGTCGCGGGCGCCGCGCTCGGCCGCGAGGGCCACCAGCGCCGGCAGCGCGCGCAGGAGCGTCGGCTCGCCGCCCGAGAAGATCACCTGCCGCAAGGCGCCGGCTGGCAGCCGATCGAGGATCTGCCGCAGCTTGGTCTTGGAGGGCACGAGGTTGCTGTTGCCCTCGGTCGCGTTGCAGAAGGCGCAATGCTCGTCGCAGTGATCGGTGACGCGCAGGTAGAGCTTCTTGCCGCTCGTGATCTCGAGGTAGGAGTCGCGGGCCGGCGCACGAAAGTAGCGGCGGTCGAGGGCGTCGGCGTCGAGACCGTGGTGGTCGGCGACCAGCTCGACGCGGCGGGCGACCTCCGCGAGGAGCGCGGCGGCCACGCGATCGAACGCCGCGCCGCGGTAGCTGACGTTCCAGCGCGGGGTCCGCAGGTAGGCGTCGCAGGTTGGATCGTGGTGGCGCAGCAGGACGGTCAGATCCCAGGGCTGTCCGTCGCGCTCGACGGCGAGGACGACGTGATCGCCATCGTGGTGCCAGCCGAGGCAGCGGACCCGGCCGACGGCGTCGCCCGGGCCGAGATCAGCGGCGGCGGCGATCTCGCTGACGAAGCCGTCGAGCCGGGGGATCGCCGCGCCGTCGAGGGCCAAGACCGCCTTGTCGAGTCGCGCCATGGCTAGAACGTAGCAGCGCGCCTGCCCACGGCCAACCCCAGCGCAGCGATGGCTTGAAATGCGCTCACCAATCGGCGGGGGCGGCGCTCAGCGGCGGCGTCGGCTCATGCGGCGCGATCGAACCACGAACCGGCCCGGGCGCGGCCGAGCCGGACACGACGCAGCAGCAGCTCCAGCGGCAGCAGCAGCAACGCGAGGCCCACCAACGTCGGCCAGAGGGGCCGCCAGCTGCGCCAGGTGGCGTTGCCGCGCTGTTGCCAGTCGCTTCGGCGGGCGACGGCGCTGCCACCGGTGGCGGCGATCACCTCGTCGAGGCCCGCGGCGCCAGCGGTGACGGCCCGAAACTCATCGGGGTAGGGCCGACTCAGGCTGGCGCGCCCGCGCAGCAGCGCTGGCTTCTCAGGCGCGGCGCGCAGCTCGACGGCGACATCGTAGGCGCCGAATTCCGCCATGGGCGCCATCGCCTCATACCGACCCGGCGCCACCTCGGCCAACGCGAGGGTGCGTCCTTGGCCGGACGGTGGCCGCAGGGTGGCCGTGGCCACCAATCCGCTGGCGGGCAGATCGTCGAGCACCGCGTCGACGCTGACGCGCAGTCGCTCGTCCTCCCGCTGGAGCTGCACGTCGGCCTCCGAGGACAGGTCTTCCAGCAGCACGTCACGCACCAGCTGGCGCGCCAACACGGCGTAGTCGGACCAGTCGATCCAGTCTTGGGCCCAGCGGTTTTTGAGGTCAGAGGTCCACACCGAGACCTTGCCGAGCCCGAATCGCCAGCGCACCAGCAGCGGCTCGCCCGAGCTCACTCGCAGCAGCTCCTCGGCCAAAGGCTTGGGCTTGCTGGTGAGGAAGCCACGCAGCACGGGCGACCGCCCGAGGTCGACGCCGCGCAGCAGCTCAAGGCGCCCGACGCCCGGCGCTAGCTTGGCGCGCACCCGCCGCTCGACGAGCGACTGGCCGGCGATCTCTTTGGTCTCGCGCAGGAAAATCCGCGGCAAGGTCTCGGGCCTGTCGGTGAACCAGGCGCGGCCGCCCCCGCGGTCGGCGATCGCCTCCAGCAGGCCGCGATCGACCTCGTCGCCGATGCCGACAGCGGTGACGGTGATCTGCGACCGCCGCATCTGCCGGACCAAGGCGTCGATGCCGGCGCGCGGCGCTTGGCCGTCCGATAGCAAGATCACATGCTTGACCTTGGCGTTGGCGCGCTCCAGCTCGGTGGCGGCCATCTGCAGCGCCGGGTAGATGTGCGTGCCGCCGCTGGGCGAGATGCCGTCGATGCGCGTCGCGATCCGGTAGCGGTTGCCAGCGCGCTGCAGCGGCACCACCGAGCGCGGCATGTTGTCGAAGGCCACGATACCTATGCGGTCTTCGTGACCAAGCGCTTCTGCCGTCGCCCGCGCAGCCTCCTTGGCGAGGTCCATCTTTGGGCCGGCCATGGAGCCGGAGCGGTCGAGCACCAACATGAGCGCGATGCTGGGCTCCTCTACGGTCGACTTCACCTCCAGGCGCACCGGCAGCACTTGCCGCTCCAGCCAGCTGCCCTCCCAGCCGCCCGACCCGAGCGCGTCCTCGCCGCCGACAAAGAGCAGGCCGCCGCCGCGCTCGGCGTAGCGACCGAGCGCCCGCTGTTCGGCGTCGCCGACTTGCGGCACACCGGCGGCGGTGACGCGCGCCAGGTCGCTGACGATGACGGCGTCGAAGCCCTGCAGCGCCGCGGCGTCGCGCGGCAGGCCATCGGGGCCGCGCACCGTCAGCTCAAAGTCGTCTTCCAACGCTCGGGCGAGCGAGCGCGCCGACGGCGGCGTCCCCTCGACGTAGAGGACCTTGGGCCTCGCCAGCACGACGACGCGGGCGCGCACGGCGTTGTTGCCGGCGTGTTGGTCGTCGCCGCCGGTGACGGCGCAGCGCAGGTTGAGGTCGTGGGCGCCGGCCTCGCGCCAGCGCCCCTTGCCGAGCTCGATGGTCGTGACGCCCGGCTTCAGGTCTGCCTCGATGGGGCCGAGGTCGATCTTGGCGCCGGCCCCCGCCGGCCCGTCGGCGCGACAGGACACCTGGGCGGCGCGAGTGGTGGCGACGCGGAGCGCAATGGGCGCCGGCACGTTGGCACGCACCCGCGGTGGCACGATCGCGCCCTCGACGACGACCTCGGCATTGGCGGCGAGGACGCCGAGGTCGCCGCGGTGGACGCTGATGCCGGCGCGCCGCAGCGTAGCGACCGACCTAGCGACGTCACCGCGGGTCTCGGCGCCATCGCTCCAGACGACGACATGGCCGACGCGATCGGGGTCGAGCAGACCGATGGCGAGGTCGAGGGCAGACTCGACGTCAGTGGCGTCGGCGCGGCGTGGGCCGACCACGCTGCCCGCCTTGGTCCCCGGCACAGACACCCCGCGATCGTCCGGCGTGGCGCCGAGGGGCTCGCTGGCGGCGCGCTGCAGCCATGGTAGCAGGGGCGTCAGCGCGGACTCGTCGGGGTCGTCCGCCTCGGCGGTGGCGGTCGGCGGCCACGGCAGGCGCTGCGGGCCGGCGCCGAATGCGACGACATGGTGCAACCGGACGGTCGAGGCTGCGCCGTCGGCGTCCTCGTCCACGGCGGCTGCTGGCTGGGAGTCGGCGAGAGCAGCCTCTTCGCGGCGGGTGTCGGCGAGGTCGGCCTCAATCGCGGTCGCCGCCCTCGCCAAGGCCGCCGGAGCCATGGAGCCGCTGACATCGACCAGGTGCACGACCGCCAAGCCGCGCGGCCGTTCCTGCCGCGCTCTGGGCGCGGCCACTGCCAGCACGAGGACGGCGACGGTCGCCA
>SXNM01000181.1 GCA_005777155.1 Pseudomonadota bacterium
GGCGGCGGGACCAGTGGCGGCGGCGGGGTCGATGCCGGCAGCGGCAAGCCCTTGGGCTGCTCCGCGGCAGCGGACTGCGTCGCTCTGTGCAAAGGTGGCGCCGCCGATTGCCTCGCGAAGTGCCTCGGCAGCCTCGACGGCAAGGCCCAGGGCGAGCTGCTCTACCTCCTCACCTGCGTGCAGGTCGAGTGCCAGCAAGGCAAGTGCAAGGACGGCAAGCCGGGCTGCGTCGACGAGTGCATCGGTGAGCAGTGCATGGCGCCGTTGCTGACCTGCCTCGACGACGGCAGCGTCGGCAGCCAATACTGCTGGAAGGGCTACGAGTGCGTGCAGCTCTGCAAGAACCTAGCGGCACCATGGGGTTGCTACGGTGCCTGTTACAACGGCCTCACCGACAAGGGGCAGGCCGCCTTTGACGACCTGGCCATCTGCTGGAGCAACGCCGAAAAAGCGGGCCAGAAGCCCGACGACAAGTGCATCATCGAGTCCGCGACCTGCTATGCCGGCGACACCGCGGGCAACCTCGCGTGCCACGAGGTGTTCATCTGCGTCGAGCAGTGCCAGAAGGCTGGAAAACCAGACGATCTCTGCGGCCTGGAGTGCCTGGGCAAGCTCACTGAGGCAGGCAAGAAGCAATTCTCCACCATCGGCGCCTGCTGGGAGAAGGCCGAGGTGCCCGGCTGCAAAGAGGCGTTTATCGGCTGCACGGCGCCCGCTGGCAGCAAAGACTGCGCAGCGATCTTGAGCTGCCAAGGCACGTGCCAAGGCAAAGACTTGGACAAGGCGGCGGGTTGTATCTTCTCGTGCCTGCACCAGGGCTCGACCGCTGGCGCCAGCGCCTACCTCGACCTGCTCTCCTGCGAGAAGCAGGGCACCTGCGGCAAGGCCCTCGTCACCTGTGCACAGCCCGCCGGCAAGCTGACCTGCACCCAGGCGATTGGGTGCATCGACAGCTGCACCAAGGCCGACGGCGCGGAGGCGACCAGCTGTGTCGTCTCGTGCTTGCAGAAGTCGACCCCCTCGGGCGGCAAGGCGCTCGTCGACATCATGGTCTGCGATGGCGTTTGCAAAAAGCAGTGCGGCAGCGACTCCGGGGCTTGCAAAGAGGCCTGCGTCAGCAAGGAGTGCGGCACGCTCGTCGCCGCTTGCGGCCTCAACTAGGGCGCGCGAGCGCCGCTGGGCGCTGAAGCCAAAACGCAGCCGGCCGCCCTGGCAGGTCCAGGCGGCCGGCGGAGTCGGCGGCGGTGTGGCCGCCTAGCCCCAAGGGGCTAGCGAAGGTCGGCGCGGCGGGCGAGGTCGAGGATTCGGTCGGCATGCTTGCGGACGGCCGTGGCGTCCGGGGTCTGCTTGGCCAGCTCCCCCGCGCTCTGCCGCAGAACCCGCGCCAGCTTGGGGTCGAGGCTGCCGGCGGCGGCGTCCTTGTCCAGCAGCTGGGCGACCGGCTCGGCGACGCCACGGAAGGCCTCGTTGCCGCCGCGCAACGCAACCAGCGTGGCGCTGCCGGCCCAGAGGCCAGCCACGAAGTAGCCGTGAGCGCGCTCCTGCGTCGGCAGGCCGCGCAGGCCGGCGGTGAAGGCGCGGCCCAGGTGGACGCCGACCATCTCGGCGCGCTCGTCGCTGAGCAGGGCGGCGATGGCGCCGCGGGTCACCGGGTCGAGCACGGCGATGGCCTGCTGGGCGTCGTTGCCGCGCAGCTCGGCCGTCAGCGCCGCCGCCGCCGCTTGGTCGCCGAGGCCGCGCAGCGTCATCAGGTGACCGAGGGCGACCGAGATGCGCAAGACTTGGCGATCGCTGGCGTTGTCGAGGCCGGCGAAGTTGTGCGCGCTGGCGCCTTGGTCGAGGGGGGCTGCCACCGCCGCCACCGCCGCTGCGGCGTCGAGCTTGCCACCCGTCAGGCCGAGCGCGAGGTCGAGCCAGGCGGCGTCGGAGCCGGCGGCGCCGATCATCGCCGGGAGCACCGCGACGGCCGCGCTGCCACGAAACATGCTGTCGTCACAAACGATCATCTCCCCCTGACTGTCGACGTAGCCGACGGCGCTCGCCAGCTGGTTGCCCTCGCCGCGCAGGTTGACGTGCTGGTCGGCGAAGGCGGGGCTGGTGGCGCCAGCGACGAGGCCGAGGCAGAGGGCGCTGGCGATGGCGCGGCGGCCGAGGCTGAGGCGGCGTGGAGGCGGAGGGCGACGACGTGGAGGAGCTGGTTGCGGTTCCTGGGAGTCTCCGATGGGGTCTTTGGGGCGCTTGGCCGGGTTGGGTTTCGCTGGTTGGCTGGGGCTCGCCGCCCCCGTGCAACCTTTGACGCGCCACCTCCAAGAGGGATCTACGCCGTCATCGCGGGAGTGTGCGCGCCGTCACCAGCCTGCGCCGGCCTTGACCCCCCAAGCCGCGGCGATCCATGGTTGTGGCTGCTGGCGTGGCCCTGCGACGACGCTTGGGGCGGGGCGAGCTGGGGCCGCTCCCGACGACACCGGCGGCGACCAAGGGGCGTGATGACGGCCACCGCCGCGACCAAGGGCAGCCGCAAGCGGGCGCTCATCCGCAAGGTCGCCTACCAGTGCTTTCGCGACCGCGGCTACCATGAGACGACCGTCGACGCGGTCTGCGAGGCGGCGGGCATCTCCAAGGGCAGCTTCTACTGGCACTATCCGTCCAAGCAGGACGTGTTTCTCGATATCTTGGAGACCTGGGCCTTAGAGGTCGTCGACGCCCTCTATGAGCAGTTCGAGGACGCCGTCGTTGACGATGACTACCGCGCCGCTGTGACGGCGGCCCTGCAGCGCGAGATCCACCGCGGCCGCGCCATCATCCCGCTGTGGCTTGAGTTTGCCGCCCACGCCCGCCGCGATCGAGCGGTGCAGGCGGCCCTGGCGAAGTTCTTCACGCGATCGCGAGCAGCGATCATTGAGATTTTGCGCCCGGCCCTCTCCGACCGCCTCGGCGAGGCTGATATGCGCGGCGTCGCGGCCGTCGTCTTTGGCGGCTACATCGGCCTGCTCATTCAGGACTTGAGCGACTCCGACCAGGTCGACGCCATGCAGGCCGCCGCTAGCTTCATGACCCTGCTCTCGGTCATGGTCGGCAAGGACACCAGCGCATAGCGCCGCGCTGGAGATCGCTGCGCCGGCTTCGGCGGGGCGGCGCTGCCCGCCGGCGAGGCGCTGCCGGCTCGCCCGGACTTGACGGGCGCGGCATTGGACCGTAAGACTCGCTCGGCCGCTCTCTAGACTGACTAGTCGGTTTGCTGCCTGCGCCCGCTTCTACTGGGCGAGGAGCGCCACCATGACGACCCGCGACGATTCCCAGCAGGGCTCCGCCGTCACCCTGATGCAGCAGCTCGCCAGCGGCCGGCGCAAGGCGGTGATCACGTTCGCCGGGCAAGGCGCGCCTTGGATCGACGAGCTCGCCGAGCTGCACCGCGAGGTGCCGGCGGTCCCAGCGCTGGTGGCGCGCGCCGAGGCGACGCTGCGGGCGATGGTCGAGACTCAGGCGCTGCGCTGGAGTGGCCTGTATCCCCACGACTTCGCCCTGCAGCGCTGGCTGACCCAGCCAGCGACGCGGCCGCTGGCGGCGACCCTTGACCACGGCGCCGTCTCGCAGCCGATGATCTTCGTCACCCAGGTCGCGCGCTTCATGCAGCTGCGCGGGCTTGGCCTCGCCGAGGCCCTTCGCCGTGGGGGCGTCGTGGCGGTCGCGGGCCACTCGCAGGGCAGCATGGCGGCGGCCTTTGTCGCCGAGTGCGGCGCCGACGAGCCGTCGCTCGACCGCTTCGCCGAGTACCTGCGCTACATCGCTTGGCAGGGCTTTGAGATGGCGATGTCGTGGCGGGACTGCGGCGGAGAGCGGCTGCCTGGCATCCCGATCGCGTCGGTAGCGGGCCCGACCCTCTCGCGTCTGCAGGCTGTGGTCGACAAGGTCAACGCTGACCTGTCGGGCGACCAGCGCGTCCACATCTCGCTGCACAATGGCCGAACCCGTCACGTCGTCACCGGCGTCCCTGCGAGCGTCGCTCGGCTGCGCGCCGTGCTCGAGGCGACCGCCGCCAAGGAGGCCGCCGACCGCAAGGCTGGGCGCAGCGGTGGCGCAGTGTTGCGCTTCGTCTTCGAGGAGCTCGCGCTCGGCGCCGCCTACCACGGGCCGGCGATGACCATCGGCCTCGAGCGCGATCGTCGCCATGTCGCCGAGGACGGCTTTGTCATCGACGCGGCCGCGCTGAAGCTGCCGGTCGTCGACCCGGCTGGCGAAGGCTGGCTGGCCGAAGCGCCAGACGTCGTGGCGCGCCTGCTGCTGTGCATGCACCTGCTGCCGGTGCGCTGGCCGGCGACCTGCGCCGCCTTGGCCGAACTCGGCGCGCGCGACTGCCTCGACCTCGGGCCCGGCATCGGCGTGGCGCGGCTGACCGCCTCGGGCATGCGTGGCCGCGGGGTGACGGTGCACGCCATGGCCGAGCGCGCTGGGCGCGCCGCGGTGCTGGTGGCAGACGCCGCGTTGGTGCCGGTGGCGCTGCGTTACGCCGACTTCGCGCCGACCTTGGCCCGCCTGCCCGACGGCCGACTGCTCGTCGACAACCGTTACACCCGTCTGACAGGCCAGTCGCCGGCGATCTTGCCGGGGATGACGCCGACCACGGTGGACGCGCCCATCGTCGCCGCCGCCGCCAACGCAGGGTTCACCGGCGAGCTGGCCGGCGGCGGCCAGGTCACCGCCGACATGCTGGAGGCCCGCATCGAGGAGCTGCGCGCCCTACTTTCGCCCGGCCACGAGGTGACATTCAACGCGCTCTTTCTCGACCGCTACCTCTGGGACCTCCAGCTCGGCGCTCGGGGCCTCGTCCAGAAGGCGCGCAAGCGCGGCGCGCCGATCTGCGGCGTCACCATCAGCGCCGGCATCCCGGAGGTCGAGGAGGCGACGCGGCTGCTGGCCGAGCTGCACGCCGCTGGCCTCTGGCTCAACGCCTTCAAGCCCGGCACGGGCCCGCAGATCGAGCAAGTGGTGCGGATCGCCAAGGCCGCGCCGCAGTACCCCGTGCTGATCCACGTCGAGGGCGGCAAGGCCGGCGGGCACCACAGTTGGGAGGACCTCGAGGATCTGCTCGTCGCCCACTACGACGCCATGCGCGGCTGCGTCAACGTCGTGATTTGTGTCGGTGGCGGCATCGGCGACGAGGCGCGCGCCGTCGAGATGTTGAGCGGCCGCTGGGCCCTGCGCCACGCGCTGCCCGTCATGCCGGTCGACGGCATCCTTCTCGGCACCGTGACGATGGCCTGCCGCGAGGCGACGGCGTCGCCACAGGTCAAGGCTGCGCTGGTCGCCGCTGCCGGCAGCCGCCGCTGGGTGGGCCGTGGCGCCGTCGATGGTGGCATCACGTCGGGCCGCAGCCAACTCGACGCCGACATCCACTACCTGGAGAACTCCGCGGCGCGCTGCGGACGCCTGCTCGACGCCGTGGCCGGCGACCAGAGCGCCATCGAGGCCCGCCGCGACGAGATCATCGCCGCACTCGACGCGACCGCCAAGCCCTACTTCGGCGACGTCGAGGCCATGACCTGGGCCGCGGTGCTGACCCGCTTTGTCGCGCTGACCGCGGTGGGCCGCGGCGGCCGCTACGAGGACGGGCGCTGGCCCGACCGCAGCTATCGCCAGCGCTGCGCCGACCTGTTCGCCCGCGCCGAGGCGCGCCTGTGCGCCACGAGCGACGGAGTCGCCGGCGTCGCCGCGGTGCCCAGCGTCGTCGCCTCGCTCGTCGACCTCGACACGCCGGAGGCGGCGCTCCAGGCCCTGCTCGACCGCTACCCGCAGGCCGCGCACGCCGTGGTGGCGCCGCCCGACGCGCGCTTCTTCGTCCGCAGCCTCTGCCGCAGCCCGGGTAAGCCGGTCAACTTCGTACCCGTCATCGACGCCGACGTTCGCCGTTGGTACAAGAGCGACGCCCTGTGGCAAGCCCAAGACGACCGCTTCAGCGCCGACCAGGTGCTGACGATCCCCGGACCCGAGGCGGTGGCCGGCATCCTCCGGGCCGATGAGCCGGTCGCCAGCCTGCTCGGTCGCTTCGAGGCGGCGGTCGTCACCGACCTGCTCGGCGCCGGGGCGCCGATCCGTCACATCCCGTGGCGCCGTTGGACCGCCGACGTCGGTGGGGCGCCGCTGGCTGGCGTCGTCGCTCAGACCCTCGCTGGCGCCGACGCCGCCGGTGAGGAGTCGATGCAGCTGCGCGTCGTCGCCGACGCCGCCGACCCTTGGTTTCACGCCGTCGCGGCGCGCCATGGCGGCGTGGTGGCGCGCGCCTTCGGTGAGCCCTTCGTCCATGGCGCTGGCGGCGCCGCCGAGAGCCCGCTGCGCGCGCTCTGTCCGGCCAGCCTCGGCGCCACCCTGACCTTGCGCGGTGACGCC
>SXNM01000182.1 GCA_005777155.1 Pseudomonadota bacterium
AGGCGCGGCTGGTGATCACCGAGAGCGCGTAGTTGAGGTACCGCTCGCGCGTCGTCTCGTGCAGCGGGATGTCGCGGATCTCTGCGTTCATGCGCGCGTTTCCTCGTCTCGGTGCTCGCTAGGCGCCGCCCTAGGGGCGCTGGCCTTCAGCGGCGGGCCCCTGTCCTAGCACGGGTCGCGCGGCACGAGAACAGCCTTCCCCTGAGTGTCCAGTCGCGATACGGTCCCGCCATGACCCACACCATCGGACAGAAGCTGGACCTGAACATCTCGTACAGCGACGAAGACGGGTGCGGAGTCGCCGAACTCCAGGCGCCGGCCGATGGCGCGAGCCTCGTCGTCGTGGTGCCTGGGGCCTTCCCGAACGAACAGGTGCGGGCACGGATTGTCGCGCGATCTCGCCATCATCCACGCATGTTCGGGCAGCTCGTCGAGGTGCTACAGCCGAGCCCCTCTCGCCGCGACCCACCCTGCACAGCCCACAGCGCCGCCGGCGGTCGCTGCGACGGCTGCGCGCTGATGGCACTGTCGCCGCCCGCCCAGCGCCAGGTGCACCTGCAGCGCCTGCGCTCGCTCGGTCTGACGGTCGAGCGCATCGAGTTCCTCGACGATCCGTTGAGTGAAGACGGCGGCGCCCTCAGCTACCGACACGCTGCCAAGCGCCTCGCCTTCGCCGACGGCCGCGGGCGGCTGCGACTCGGCTCCTGGCGGCGCGGCGGCACCGGCTGCGCGCCGATGGCGGGGTGCCTCGTCGACCATCCGAAGATTCGCAGCACATTCGAACACATCGAGAAGGTCGCCGGCGCGCTCGGCGTCAGCCCCGGCCGCTCCGCGCAGGAGGGCGGCGGCGGCGACCTCTGCGCGGTCTGGGCGATGACCGACGGCGACGCGGTGCTGGTCTCGCTGCTGGTGCGCGGCGAAGACTCGACGGCGGCGCGCGAGCTGCCGGTGCTCGTCCCTGGCGTCGACGGCTGGGCGCGCGCGATCGCCGGCCAAGGCAACGACCTGCGCGGCGGCGACTGGCAGCCGCTGCGGGGCCTCCAAGCGCTGCCGCTGGCGGTAGACGGAGCGAACGCGCCTGGGGCCGAGCCTCTGCCCGCCGGGCTCGCCGCAACCGCAGCGTCTGGCACCGAGCCCGGCGCGGCGCTGACGATCTCGGTGCCGAACGGCGCGTTCCTGCAGCCAAACCCAGTCATGGCGCGCCGGGCATGGGCCGCCCTGGTCGCTGACTACTCGGGCGCGCCGCTGCCAGCGATGGACTTCGCGGTGGACCTCTTCGCCGGCGCCGGCGCCACCACCGCCTTGTTGCGCCGCATCGCGTCCGAGGTGCTGCCCGTCGAGGCCGCGCCAGCCGCCGCTGCCGCGCTCGGCGTGCCTCCGCGGCGCGCCCTGGACGCTGTGCAGGCCCTCTGCGCCGAGGGTCGAACCCCAGCCCTCATCGTCGCCAACCCGCCCCGCGCAGGCCTTGGACCCGCGCTGTGCGACGCCATCGTCGCGCTCGGCCCGAGGCGACTGCACCTGATGAGCTGCAACCCCATGACGTTGCGCCAGGATCTAGACAGCCTGCCGGGCTATCAGCTGCTCGGCCTCCGCGCCTTCGACACACTGCCCCAGACGGCGCACGTCGAGGTCGTGGCGCACCTGGCGCGGGTAGAGGACGGATTCGCCGCATGATGCCACGCCCGACCTTTGCATACGCCCCTGGCCGCGTCTTCGTCGTCGCGTCGCTGCTGCTCGCTGGCGGCTGCGTCAGTTCGTCGCACCACCTGCAGCGCGCCCGCGCGCTCAGCCGCTGGCAGGTGGAGGCCGTCGCTGGCACGGCGTTGCCCATCTCCAGCCAGGTCTACGACGCAGCGATGGACGCCCTCGACGTGCTGGAGCCGCGCGTGACGGCGGCCCAGAGCGGCGGCTCGGCCCTGAGCGCCGCAGAGGTCCGGTCCCTGGTCGAGTCGTCGCTGGCGCTGATGCTGTTTTCGCCTTTGCCCAGCAGCGAGCTCTCGGCGCGCGTCGGCGTCGGCTACGACATTGACGTTGGCTTGCGCCTGTCCGGCCCACGGACGCAGCTCGACGCCAAGTGGCAGGGGCTGCGTCAAGATCAGCACGGAGTCGACGGCGCCCTGTCCTGGGCATCGGTCGCCACAGCCAGCCGGCCAAGTCGCTGCTCAGCTCTGTCTCGGGGGTCTTCGAGAGCCTGAAGATCCTCGAATACAGCCGCACCGACGTCACGATGATGGCGCTGCTTTCGCGCGACTTCGGCGACGTCGCCGCCCTGACTGGCGGCCTCTTCTACATGCACTCGGCGATCAGCGTCGGCACCTCGATCGACGATGGCCTCGCCCAGGTCGGTGTCCAGGTCAACGACCTCGTCGACGCCGGCCCGATGAGCCAGATCGGCGGCGCCCTGGGGCTTCGAATCGGCTACAAGCACGTGTGGCTGACGCTCGAGCTCGCCGTGGCGCGCGTGCGCTTTGGCCCGACGCTCCTCGGCCAGGAGGTCAATCAGTCCGGCTGGCTGTTCTCCCCAGCCATCGGCGTCGTCGCCCGCTTCTAAGCGCCGGGAGGTGTGGAGTCGGCCGGCGCCACTGTCATCCGAGAGTCGCGGCGCGCCCAGACGCATCGAGCGGCCCTGTGGCGCCATCGCGCACGCCCCGGCGAACGCGGCCACAGCGAGCCCGCAGCTGTCGGTGGCGACCGAGGCCTATCCCTGCCAGGGCAGGCGGGGGGCACGGCGCCAAGAGCGCGCCGCCTAGAAATCGGCCTGACGCGGCGCCCGTGGGAAGGGGATGGTGTCGCGGATGTTGTCGATGCCCGTGGCGTAGAGCACCGTCCGCTCGAAGCCGAGCCCGAAGCCTGCGTGCGGCACGCTGCCA
>SXNM01000183.1 GCA_005777155.1 Pseudomonadota bacterium
CGGCGCCTGCGACGACGGCAACGCCTGCACGACGTACGACGCCTGCAGCGGCGGCGCCTGCGTCGGCAAGCAGAAGGTCTGCAACGACGGCAACCCCTGCACCTCGGACGCTTGCGACAAGATGGCGGGTTGCGTCCATAAGGCGGTCGACGGCGGCAGCTGCAGCGATGGCAGCGTCTGCACCACGAGCGACGCCTGCAAGGGCGGCAAGTGCGTCGGCGAGGCGCTCAACTGCGACGACGGCAACCCCTGCACCATCGACAGCTGCGACAAGTGCGGCGGCTGCCTGCACAAGGCCCAGACCGGTGCCTGCGACGACGGCAACGCCTGCACCAGCGGCGACGCCTGCAGCTACGGCAAGTGCGGCGGTAAGGGCGTGTCCTGCGACGACGGCAATGTCTGCACGACCGACAGCTGCGTCGCCGGCAAGGGCTGCGCCTCCACCGCCAAGGACGGCCTCGCCTGCAGCGACGGCAACGCCTGCTCGCTCTCAGACAGCTGCAGCGCCGGCAAGTGCGCGGGCAAGGCGGCGCTCTGCAACGATGGCGACCCCTGCACCGCCGACGCCTGCGACAACAAGACCGGCTGCACGGCCAGCGCCAAGACCGGTGGCGCCTGCGACGACGGCAGCGCCTGCACCGGCCAGGACGCCTGCAGCGCCGGTAAGTGCGTCGGCAAGGCCATCTCCTGCGACGACGGCGACCCCTGCACCGTCGACGCCTGCGACAGCAAGACCGGCTGCAAGACCAGCGCCGCCGGCGATGGCAGCGCCTGCGACGACGGCAACTTGTGCAACGGCGCCGACGCCTGCAAGGCCGGGAGCTGCGAGCCAAAGCCGAGCGGCCCCAAGGTCTGCGGCGAGCCCAAGACCATCGGCTACTGGAAGAACCACGGCGCCAGCTGGCCGGTGCAGAGCCTCGTGCTCGGCCCGACGAGCTACAACCAGAGCCAGCTGCTGTCGATCTTGAGCCAGGCGACCGCGAAGGACGCGACCAAGATGCTGGCGGCGCAGCTCATCGCCACCAAGCTCAATCTGCTGACGGGCGCAAAGGACGACGGCATCAGCAAGACAGTCGCCTCAGCCGACGCCTTCTTGACCGCCAACCCCTACGGCAGCAACCCGGGCGGCGATGTGCGGGTCGCCGGCCTCGCGCTCAAGGACAGCCTGGACGACTACAACAACAGCGGCAGCGCCAACGCCGGCTGCGGCGGCGGGGGCAGCAGCATCGACTGCAACGACGGCAACGCCTGCACCGCCGACGGCTGCGACAGCGCCACCGGCAAGTGCACGGCGACGCCCATCAACGCCGCCTGCGACGACGGCAACGCCTGCACGACGAGCGATGCCTGCAGCGGTGGCGGCTGCAAGGGCGGCGCGGCCAAGGTCTGCGACGACAGCAACGCCTGCACAGCGGACAGCTGCGACGTCAAGGGCGGCGCCTGCGTCCACACGCCGATCGCCGGCTGCGGCGCCGCCTGCCACGTGCTCGACTTCGACAAGAGCCCGTCGAGCAGCGCCATCGCCGCTGGCACGGTAATGACGAGCCAATACAGCGGGCTCGGTGTCGCAATCTCGGCCAGCAACGCCAGCGGTTGCCACCCCGACAAGGCGATCACCTTCAACTCGGCGGCACCGACGGGCGGCGACACCGACCTCGCGACGCCGGACTGGAAGAACCTGCTCATCGTCGCCGAGAACGACGTCGACAAGGACAAGAACGGTCTGGTCGACGTGCCGGACGATGAGGCGAGCGGCGGCAGCCTCTTCTTCACCTTCGCCGCGCCGGTCACGCTCAACGGCATCGGGCTCGTCGACGTCGAAGAGACCGGCGGCCAGCTCATCGCGACGTTGGCCAACGGCAGCAAGAAGACGTTGGCGATCGGCGGCATGAAGAATGGCGCCCAGGCGACGGTGGCCATCGGCTGGGCCTCGGTCAAGGCGCTTGAGGTGCGACTGGTCGGTTCGGGCGCCGTCGACAACCTCGCCTTCTGCAAGTAGTCGCCGCGGGTGTGGTGAGCTTCTGGGCGGCAATCGAAGATGTCGTGGCGGGTCGCGGGTCGCGGTGGGCTTGGCCGCGGTCCTGGCGGTGCTCTTCGGCTGTAGCGGCGATCAGTGGCCGGCGCCGCAGCTTCTAGTCCTCGTCATGCACGGCTGGAAGGACATCCTGCAGCCCTTCGGCGGCGCGGCGGCGCGGGGGGAGTCGGTCGACAAAGCCTCGGGCCGGAAGAAGGGGGAGGTGGTGGCGCAGGACGCCAAACACCTGTCGCGGCGCAATTTCGGTTTGCAATGCGAGTTGTTCGAGCTCATCGAGCACGACTACGCGGCCAAGACACCCTCCCTGGCGGCCACCGCCACCCGGGCTGCCTTGGCCAGCAGGGCGGAGAACCAGGGCAGCAGTTCGCCTTTGGCTGCGTCGAGCGGGCTGCCAGTGCCTGGAGCCCGGTGGCGACGGCGTTCTTCATCGCCCGCCCGAAGCCGTAGCGCTGGCGGCCCGGTCCAGGCGGTCGCGGATGGCGCTGCCGAGGCCGTGCGCGGGGATGGGCGCCACCGCGATGGCGACGTAGCCTGGGGCCGCGTCGGCGGCGCGCAGGGCGGCGAACAGGGCGGCTGCCGCCTCGCTGAGGTCTGCGCGGCGGCTGAGGTTGCAGAAGGCGCCCTCGACGGCGTCCGGTCCGAAGGCGAGGAAGGCCTCGCCGGGCCGCGGTTCGCGGGCGTCGAGGCGCAGCGGACGGCTGGGCGCGTAGTGACGCAGCAGCATGCCGGGCGCCTCGACGGGGCCGCCGGGCGTCGGGCGCTGCAGCGGACCAACGACCGCCTCGATGGCCTCGATCGGCAGCGCGCCGAGCCGCAGCAGCCGCGCCGGTGGCGAGGAGGCGGGGCCAGGCGGCGCAGCGCCGGCTTGCAGGCTCAGGCCATCGCTAACGGCGATGATGGTCGACTCCAGACCGAGGGCGCAGGGACCGCCATCGAGCACAGCGGCCACCATGGCGGCGCAGTCGGCGAGGTCGGTGGCGGCGTGAATGGCCAGGGTCGGGCTGATTCGGCCTGACGGGTTGGCCGAGGGCGCGGCGAGCGCGAGACCGCTCTCTGCCAGCAGCGCGCGAAAGGCCGGCTGGGCCGGCACCCGCAAGGCGACGGTGTCGAGTCCGGCGGTGACAGCGGGTGCGAGTCCGGCGGTCAGTCGCCGCGGCACGACGAGCGTCAGCGGGCCCGGCCAGAAGCGTGCGGCGAGCGCCTTGGCCCTGGAGCAGAGGTGGCCGAGTGCGCGCGCCGCCTCGACGTCCCCGACGTGTACGATGAGCGGGTTATGGCTCGGTCGGCCCTTGGCGGCGAAGATACGGCCAACTGCGTCGCCGTGACGGGCGTCGGCAGCCAGGCCGTAGACCGTCTCGGTGGGCAGCACGACCAGCAAGCCGGCGCGCAGCGCAGCGATCGCCGCGGCGCGAGCGGCGGCGTCCTCGGCGGCGAAGATGGGCAGCGGCGGCGCCGCGTCTGCGCACCCGGTCTCTGGCGACGCCTTCATCGCGGCTGTGGCGGCGGCAGCCGCCTAGGCGCGGGCGGCGCGGGCGGCGCGCACCTTGGCGCGGCGCTTCGCCTTGACTGCCTTGACCTTGGCGTCGGCGGCGGCCTCGACCTTGGCGCGGGCCTCGAGGTCGATCGCCTGGCGATGCTGGTCCATCAGCTTCCAGACGCTGGCGGCGTCGAACTTCTCGCGGGCCCCTTGGTCGGGCGTGCGGCTGCCGAATCGCACCGCGAGGATCGCGTCGATGAGGGCGTCCTTGCTGCCGAACTGCTGCGACATGCGGCGGGCCGCGTGGTGGTGCTTCATCAAGCGCAGGTTGCTGACCTGCATCAGCTTGCTGCGTGAGGCGCCGTCGTCGCCGATGAGGCGCAAGATCTCGCTGACCAGGGAGCTCTTGTCGCCGAAGGCGCTGACGACGCGCTGCTTCGGGGTCGGCGGATTGACTTGGGCGGTGCCCTTCTTGCTATTGGCCATGGATTCCTCTTGGGTGTTTGCAACGTATCGCCAGCCGGCCCGGCCGACGTCCGGTGGGCGGAAGTGCCCGTGGCCCACGATGCGCGCCTGAGGCGGTCGCGGGGCGCGCCGATCTAGCCGAATCAAGGCCCTGGCGCAAGGGCCAGCTGCAGCCAGCGCTGCCGAGCCGCTGGGCAGGTCGCCTGGGGCGACGGCGCCTCGCAGGAGCCGAGCCCAATCTGGCGCACTGGGCGCCGACTTCGGCGCGGCGCTGGTTGGGGAGCGCCGAAAATGGCGCCTCTCCGGCAAGTGGACGCCGAGCCCCAGCGAGACCAAACGGCGAGCGCCGCGGTCTGTCATCGCCGATCGCGTCTTTGGAACGAGGGCCCACCGGGGCGATGGGCGGCGTCGGTCCGGCGCTCGGGACCCGGTTAGCCCTCGTCGCGGACAACGGCGTCGAACGTCTCGGGCTCGATCTGCGCTGTGGGCGGCGGCTCGGTGGGCATCTCAGCTGCGGCCTCGCCGGCAGCCTTGCGGCGGGCGATCTCGGCGTCGA
>SXNM01000184.1 GCA_005777155.1 Pseudomonadota bacterium
CACCGTCCACCACGCGGCGTTGGCACCGAAATTGCCGCTGGGCAGCTTGCCGCCGCCGAGGTCCGACTTCATGACCGAGTGCGCCTCTTCGCTCTTGCCACAGCGCTGCCGATACCAGCCGACGAGCTCGGCGCCGCCCAGCTTGGTGTTCGTCACCACCGCGTGCAGCTTGCAGTGGCCGAGTCCAGAAAATTCCATCGTCTGGAAGGGAAGGTCGATCTGGACGCCCGGCAGCGGCTGCTGGCGCAGCGTCTCGCGCGTGACCACGAAGCGGTATTGCGGACCGTACTTCTTGGTCGCCGAGGCGTTCGGCACGTAGGGCACTTCGGCCCACTGCTGGGCGACCTCGCCCGGCTGCCGTGGTAGGTCCTGCTAGGCACTGGCCTTGAGCTTGGCGACCTCCTTGCGCAGTTCCTGGGTCACGTCCGCGCCCACCACGAACTCGATGACGCCGAAGCGCTCGCTCTTGCCCTCGGCCAGCCAGCGTAGCAGCTCCCACTCGTAACCCTGCGTGTCCATGTGCAGCCGGACCTTCTCGACGCCGACTGGCAGCAGTTCGAGCGCGCGCTTGAGCGCTGCAAGCTGCTCGAGGCCACACGGCACGTTGCCGTCGCGGAAGTGCGAGTAGGCGATCATGCCCCACTCGGCGAGGTAGAAATTCAGCGGCTGTTAGGCCTTGAAGCCCTTATAGCGGTGCAGCGCCGCCTTCTTGTGCGTCTCGACCAGCGTGGCGTCGGCGTCGAGCGTCACGACCTTGCGCGGCCGGTGCTGCTGCATGAACGCCAGTTGGCCCGCCGCCACCTGCCACAGCCCGCGAAGCCGTTGGTGCTCGGGCACAATGACCGCCGTGCCCGGCGTGCGTTCGACCTCCTGCTCGGCACCATGAAACGAGTTCAAGAATCGGAAGATCGACGACTGGCTCCCCAAGTGGGGGGCTGCTGGCACGACTGCCACCATCGTCCAAGGCCCTGAAGACACTACACTTGTCCGTCCGCCAGTCAAGCCCGAGTCGGCCCGTGCTCGGCGTCTTCGAGAAAGGGACGAGCGGATCGGCTGGGTGCCCGGCCTCCCGAAATCCGCCGCCGAGGCGTTGAAGACGGCGATGGCGTGGCGGGCTGAGATCGAGCGGGGTGGGGTCCGCCAAGCCGACATCGCCCGGAGGGAACGGCTGACTCGGGCACGGGTCACGCAGGTCATGTCGCTGCTCGACCTGCCCGAAGAGATCAAGACCACGCTCCTCGACGGTGATGGCGAGGGCTGGTCCGTCCGCCAGGCCCTTCATGCCGCACGGTAGGGGGCCTATCGGGTGCGGTGTACGGGAGGCCACCGCGATGCTCACCACGCCCGAGTCCAGCGCCATCGACACCAGCCCCATCGAGATCGCCGAGGTGATCGAGCACCTGGCCGCCCGGATCATGGCGGACGGCAACGCCGACCTCCTCGGTGGTTGGGCCGTCGCCACGTTGGCGGCCAAGCTCGGCCTCACCGTCGCCATCTCGTCCAGCACCGACCCCGTGGAGATCGTCCGCGACATCGGCGACGCCTGGGCTGCCGCGTAGGCCAGGGTCCAGTCGCCGACCTTGTGGCAGTCCTCCACGGGCACGGTGGCGGGAAGTCGGTCGAAGTACCAGCCATACACCCCGGGGCTCGGTGGCGGCATGGCCGGATCGCCTGCCAGGTCGGCCCAGGAGCGCAAGCGCACGGGGCGCAAGAGCCAGGCGAAGTCCTCTTCGTGTGCGGCGTTGCTCGCCTGGATCACGGACCTTCCCCCTGAATCGCTCGTCCACCGTGATCACCGAGGCTGTCGGTCCCCCGCCCGGCCAGAACCAGCCTCCATCCGTCCTCGACCGCCTCCCAGTCGTAGACGACCGCGACCAGGGCCTCCACGTCCATGTACGAGTCGGCAAACGCCAGGGCCTTCATCGTGGCCTTGTAGTTCGTCTCGGTCTTCTTGCCCGAGATCCATTTCCACCTCGGCACCAGGACCACGCCGAGACGGGTTCCCTCGTGGACATGGAACTTCAAGATGTCCTTGTAGACCTCGTCGTCGGCACGGTAGCCCATGACCTCGACGGCGATACCGTCGGCGGGCCGCCAGAAGTCGTACTCGAAGCGGTCGCCAGTCCTGGGATGGACCAGCAGGTGGTGGTGCAGGAAGCCCAGGCCGAGGAACACCGGCTTGAGGGCCGCTTCAAGATCGGTGCTCTTGGGGAAGGGGGTCGCCGAGCGGGCTTCATCCGCTCGACCAACGTGGAGGCCACGGAGCCCCTGAACGAGTTCGTCCAGGGTGGCCTCGTCACCGCGCTGGACCTTGCCGAACATCGTCGTGGAGAAGCACCGGGCCATGGCCCGCATCGTGTACCAGATGCCTCTGGTCGTCACCAGGCCGTGGCGGGACGAGCCAAGGGGTCGGGCAGGGCGACCTCGACGAGCCCACCACCCTGGGTTCCTGGGCGGCGTCGAGGGCCTGGTCGAGGCTACCGACCGGGTCTTCGTCGTCGCGGGCCACGACTACACGAGCACCGGCAGGCCGGTCAGCGCCGCGAAGCCCTTGTTCGTCAGCAACAGGCTGCTGCTGCCCGCCAGGATTTGTCGCGCCAGGCCCTCACCCTCGACCGCCAGCACAGCCTTGGGCAGCTCGACCTCCAAGACGGAGAACAGCAGCCCCGGCGCCAGCTCAAACTCGACGCCTGGCTGCAACACGAGGTCCTGCACGGGCTTGCCGTCGACGGCGAACATGCCGCGCAGCCCGAGCAGCCGCAGCTCGCCGCCGCGCAGGCTGACCATGGCGTGCGCCTCGGAGACGCGGGCGTCGTCGACCATCAGCGCCGCCGACGGCATGCGGCCGATGAGGTCGCCAGCGCCGAGGACGACCGCCGACTCGTCGGGCGCCAAGAGCCGGACCGTGGCGCGTATGGCGGTCGCCTGCCTAATGGCCGCCGCCGGCGCCCTTGGGCGCTGCATTCCAGATTCGACCGGCGAGCAGGAGCCCGATGACGGCCACCGGCAGCATGACCAGCGGCCAGATCAGCCAATTGTCGACCTGCTTGGCCGCCGCCTCCCGCGGCAACAGGCTGCCATAGAGCAGCGCCTGCAAGCCGGAGCCGAGGTAGACCAAGCCGTCGATGATGCCGACGGCGACGCCGACGTTGCGCTTGCCGCCGAAGTCCATGCTCGCCGTGCCCGAGAGCATGCCGTGCACGCCGATGATGCAGAGCGACATGGCGACGACGATCCAGCCGCTGAGCCCGGTCGGCCCCTGCAGCGCGGCCCAGAGCGAGAGCGCGCCGACCACCATGCCGAGGTAGAGGAACGCCGAGACCGGCCCACGCCGCGATTGGAACAGCCGGTCCGAGATGACGCCAGCGAACATGCCGCCGAGGATGCCGGCGACACAGAGCATCATGCCCCAGTTGGCGAAGGCGAAGTCGCTGATGTGGCCCGTGGCCTTCGCGAAGACGATGCCGTACTGCATGATCGCCTGGCGGAGAAAACCCGAGCAGAATTCGATGGCTGCGATGATCAAGATGATCCGATTGGTCAGCATGCGCCTGCCGACCTCAAAGACGCCGAGGCGCGGCCCGGTGTCGCCCGAGGAGGCGTCGCCGGTATCGAAGTCGAGCTGACCGGCCTCGCCAGGCGAGTCGCGCACCCACATCGTCGTCGTCACCGCCAGCACGCCAAGCAGCGCCGCCGGAATGAAGAAGACCCACCACACCTCGCGCGCCCCGGCCGCAGCGGCGCCGACGCTGGGCAGCGCCCCAGCCACGGCGGCACCGCCGGCGCCGGCGATGAGCGGCGCGTTGTCGACGATGAGGCGGCCCCAGTCGTAGGCGAAGTAGACTCCCAGCGAGATCAGGATGCCAAAGATGCCGCCGAAGACGCCGCGCTCGCGGACATGGAACCAGGCGGCGTTGACCTTGACGATGGAGACCGCGCCAAAGCTCTGGAAATACATGTTGATGGCGTACAGCACGGAGTAGGTCGCCGCCACCTCCGGGCCCTTGTGCAGCAGCCCGAGGTTGCCGGTGAGCAGGTCCATGGTGGCGACGCCCATCAGCGCGTTGGCGACGGCGGCGCCGACGGTGGCGAAGATCATCGTCTTGCGGCCACCGACCCGATCCGCCAGCGGCCCGTTGATGAGGAACGAGACGCCGTAGACGATGGTGCCGACGCCGAAGATCTGCGAAAAATCAGCGATCGACATCAGGTCGCCGAGCGCGTTCTTGCTGACCGTCAGGTTGTAGCGGCCCATGTAGAGGAAGGAGTAGGCGAGGCCGAGCGGCAGCCAGTTGAAGCGGCGGCGGACGATGAAGGCGGGGCTGTGGCCGAGGTCGACCTTCGGCAGGCGACTGACAATGAAGGTGATGACGATGAGGAGCAGCGCGATCGGCGCCAGCTGCTCGTACCAAATCGGGGCTGCTGGCTGAGACATTGCGGGCTCCGACGCCGCCGCGACAGGGAGCGCGGGGCGCCGCCAGGATGGACCCGCTACCGGGCGTCGGCAAGGGCGGGCCGGCCGGGCCGGGAGGCGCCGAGACGGGGTGGCCATCGCCCGCCACGCGCGGCGCTGCGCCGCGGCACGAGGCGCCAAGATCGTCAGCAGGGCCGCGTCCAAGCAAGGGCACGCCGCGCTCCACAGCGCAGATCGACAGGCAATCGACGTCGTCCGCCGCACGTTCGCTGAGCGGGTCGGCCGCTGTCGCTGTCGGCGGGGTTCAGGCGCCGATGCTTCGGCGTCGACAGCGCGCCCTTAGCCTAGCCCTTCGCCAGCGTGGGGCGGCGAAAGCCGAGCGTCTGCAGGCGACCGCCGAGCGTCTGAAAGCGACAGCTGCGTGTCTGGACGCATGCGCCGCGCGTCTGGGCGCGGCAGCCGCGCATCGGGCGCCAGTGGGCCCTCGCGGACCAGCAGCCAATAGTCCGGCAGCGGCACGTCGAGCGACACGCTGTCGGCCGGTCCGAAACGAAAAATCTCCCAGCCGAGCAGCAGCTCCATGGAGCCGGCGTCGACAGCGACCAATGGGCAGCGGCCGGCGCGGGCTGGCCAATCCCAGAGCGCATTGCCGGCGTAGCGGTATTCGAGGTAGTGCGCTCCCTGCCAGCCCCGCGGGAAGCGCAGGCCACGCGCCGAGCGGACCTCGTAGTGGCCAAACGCGAGCGGCGCGCCCTGCCGGTCGCGGCGAGGCGCCGGTGGCGTGGCCCAGCCGGTCTGCTCGACCTTGACGTTCCAGCCGCGGAGGACGCCCGTCGCTGGGTCGCGGTAAAAGGTCTTGCGGAAGGTGCGCCACAGCAGCGCGTGCATCCACCGCGACAGCGAGAGGTCGATGCCGGTGTAGCTGCTGTCGGCGAGGGCGTCGAGGTCGAGCGGCGCGGCGGCTTCGATGATCCCATGCAGCGCGCGGGCGTCGGCGGCGATCAGAGCGTCGATGCGAGCGGCGCGCGCCGCC
>SXNM01000185.1 GCA_005777155.1 Pseudomonadota bacterium
GGCGCGGGCGCTGCTCCTGCGCGGCCTGTCGCCGACGCGGACGGTCGCCGCGCACCTATGGCCCAACGCTGTGCTACCGCTGCTGCCGGCGCTGGCGCACCAGCTCGGCGGCCTGCTCGGCGGCGCGCTGGTCTGCGAGGCGGTGTTCGGCCGACCGGGCGTCGGGACCCTGCTCGTCGAGGCCGTCTTTGCGCGCGATCCTGCCTTGGTGCAGGGCACGACCATCGCCCTCGCCGCCGGCTATGCCGCGCTGCTTGCCATCGTCGACGTCGCGGTGGCGTGGCTGGATCCGCGCACCCAGGCGACGACCGTGGAGGCGACGTGACGCCTGCGCCCGCTGCCCCTGCGCAGACAGACATCGACGCCTCGTTGCTCACGCAGTCTGCGTCGCTGGCGTCGCTCCGGCGGGTCCGCGGCTCCGGGCTCGTGTTGGCGGCCTGTCTGCTCGCCTTCTTCACGGCGCCGCTGTGGTGGCCCATCGACCCCGCCGCCGTGGTGGCGGTGCCATTGCAGGCGCCGAACCTCGGGCAGCCTTTTGGCAGCGACGCCGAGGGCCGCGACCTGCTGGCGCGCTTGCTGGCCGGCGGGCGTCTCGCCGCCATTGTCGGCCTGGGCACGGCCGTATTGGCGGTCGGTGTCGGCGCGGCGCTAGGCACCCTGGCAGGCTGGCGTGGCGGACTCGTCGACGCCCTGCTCTGCCGGGTCGCGGACGTCGCGGCGGCGTTTCCCGGTGTCCTGCTGGCGCTGCTCATCCTCTTTGTCGCCGAGTCGCCGAGCGCTGCGACTGTGATCGTGTCGCTGGCGGCGACAGGCTGGGCGAGCTCGTTTCGCTTGGTCCGGGGCCTAGTGCTGGCGCTGCGGCGACGCGAGGACCTGCTCGCGGTCGCGCTCTACGGCACCTCGACGCCGCGGCTGCTGGCGCTGCACGTCGCGCCGGAGATCGCAGGGCCGCTGGCGGTCCAGGCGACATTCACCTCAGCGTCTGCGGTCTTGGGCGAGGCGAGCCTGTCGTTCCTGGGCTTCGGACCGCCCTCAGGCGCGAGCTGGGGCGCCCTGTTGGAGGACGGCGTGCTGCTGGCGCTCGGCAGCCCGTGGCTGCTCTTGCTCCCTGCCGGCGCCTTGTGTGTGTGGCAGGCAGGGCTGCTGACGCTGGCCGACGGCTTGCGCGATTGGCTGGACCCGCGCAACGATGCTGATCTCGGCGCCGTGACCTTGGCCAAAAACAACAGGGCCGGCCCTGACGGCGCGAGTGTTCGCCTTGTCGGCGTGGGTGGCAGCGCATCGGGCGCGTCGGTCCCGCCGCCGCAGGAGCGCCGGCGCCCTTAGCGGCAGCAGTGGCCGCGCCGCGAGGGGTGGGGCGTGGGCGCCGGAGGCGAGGGCGTCCTTGGGGTGCGAGGTCCGCCCCCAGGACAGCGACCAGAGGAGCGGGGATGGCGATCGATGCACAGCGGCGCCCAGTTGCGACCCCATCGGTCCCCACCGGCGCAGCTGCGGCGGAGCGCCTGGCGCTTGAGCTGCTGGTCGGCGGCTACGAGGGCCAGGACTTGCCGGCGTCGATGGCGCGGCGGCTCGAGCGGGGCCTGAGCGGCGTCGTCCTGTTCGCGCGCAACTTTGTGAAGAACAACCAAGGCATCGACACCGACGCCCTGCTGCAGCAGACCGCGTCCATCCACGCCGCGGCGGCGCGTCAGGCAAGCACGGGCGGCCTGCCTGCGGTGTGCTCGGTCGATCAAGAGGGCGGCAAGGTGGCGCGGCTGCGGGCGCCATTCACCCATCTGCCGCCGATGCGGGCTCTTGCGGGTCGCGACGATGCGGCGCTGACCGAGCGGGCCGGCTGGCAGACCGGCCGTGAGTGCCTGGCCGCCGGCTTCAACGTCGACTTTGCGCCGGTGCTCGACATCGACACCAACCCCGACAACCCGATCATCGCCGATCGCGCCTTTGGCGACACCGCCGAGGCCGTGATTCGTCACGCGGGCGCGTTCTTGCGGGGCTTGCAGCGCGCCGGCGTCGTTGGGTGCGGCAAACACTTTCCGGGGCACGGTGACACCAAGGTCGACAGCCACCTGGCGCTGCCGGTCCTGGACTACGATCTCGAACGTCTGCAAGCGGTGGAGCTGCGTCCCTTTGCCGCCCTCGCCGGCGAGCTCGACCTAGTGATGACGGCCCACATCTTGTTTCGAGCCCTCGACCCCGCCCTGCCGGCAACGCTGTCACCCGAGGTGCTGAGGCCGCTGCTGCGCGGGCACTGCGCCTATACCGGCGTCATCGTCAGCGACGACCTGGAAATGCGCGGCGTCGCCGACGCGTTCTCGCCTGGGGACTGCGTGCGGCTCGGCTTGCGGGCCGGCGTCGATCTATTCCTCATCTGCCGCGACGAGGCGAGGCTCGAGGAGGCACAGTGCGCAGCGGCCAAGATCTTGCGCGACGGCGGCGACGAGTCCGCCTCGGCTCGGGCGGCGATCGGCCGCGTCCGCCGGCTGCGCTCGCGGCTGACGCTGCCGGTGGCAGACCGTGGCGCCCTGCGGTGCGTCCTGGAGGACGGGCCGGCGCGCGGCTTGCGTGAGGCGCTCGCGCTTGGCACCGTCCTTTGAGTCGAGGCCGACTTGTTCGGTCCGGAGGTAGACAGTGATGGCAGCGTTGGACACGGAGCGCGGATCCCCTGCCGCCGAACGCGAGGCGTCTCTTGGCGGAGCGCCGCCAGCAC
>SXNM01000186.1 GCA_005777155.1 Pseudomonadota bacterium
ACGTGACGCGACGCGCCGTGCTCGAGCGCCTCGGCGGCGCCAGCGCCCTCGCCGCGCTGCTCGGCGTCCTCGGCGCCACGACGCCAGCCGCCGCCGCCGCGAACGCGTGCAGCGACGACAAGGAGATCATCGAAGAGATCGCCTACCTCGAGGCCCAGGAGCGCGCGGTCGCGGAGCTGCTCGACGTGTGGGTGGACGAGGCCGCCGAGGTCGATGAGCCGGACGAGTTCTACATCGCTGCCTTTGACGCCAAGGAGCTCGTGCGCAAGAAGTCGGCCGACGCCTTGGGCGATGATCTCGCGGACGCCGCGCTCGATCTCGCCGGCTGCAAGACCAGCGATGACCTGGCGCGAGAGGTCCTGATCAAGAAGAAGGTCAGCGAGGCGGCAAAGAAGGCGCACCTTCACAATGAGGCAGCGGCCAAGCACAACGCCGTTCGGACCAAGAAGCAGATCGTCGCTTCGATCGAGCGCGAGGCGACGCGCAAGAAGAAGATCCAGAGCAAGAGCGATGAGGGAGGCGCCAACGGGCCGCCAGCCGAGGCCACCGAGCTGCTGCTGGAGAAGTCCAGATAGATTGAAGCCTTGCGCAAGCAGCGAGTGGGAAAGCGAATCGAAGCGCAAGACAGCCGCAGCGAAGAGCGGGCCAAGCAGATCGATCTCCGCTCGAAGGAACGGTCGGAGAAGTCGTCTGGGCGCCTCCTCTCGGGCGAGAAGCGGAAAAAGCACCGGTCTTCAGCGCTCACGGAGCGCACGAGTGAGAGAGAGCAAAAGGAAGCGCAAGGCTCGTCGCGGACCTTGGCCATCGCCGAGGGCGACGCCGCCGCCGCCGCCAAGCAGGCGCTCCTCAAGCGCACCGCAGAGGCGAAATTCAAGCTGCAGGCCAGCTCCGAAGAGAAGGCCAAGCAGAGCCACGCCGAGGCGGAGCAGAAGAAGGGCATGGCGGCCGAGCACATGCAGAAGAAAGAGATGGCCGCCAAGGAGCAGGCGACCAAGGCCGCCTCCGAGGCAGAGCAGAAGAAGTCCGTGGCCTAGCCGCAGCGACCCCGCGGTCCCGCCCGGCGCTGCGCTGACGGGACCGCGGGGGTCCGCAGGCGCACCGGGCAGGATGCTGCCCGATGACCTCACGGCGTGGTGCGAGCCAACCGCACCGGAGGGCGCCGCGGCGCGCTCATGACGGACCGCGTTGCCTATCGACGCCTGGACAGCGCGAGGCGTGGCGCTCCGATCGAAAAGCGACCAGCAGACGCGACAATTGGCCACTTGGGCCGCGACCGCGCGACCACGGGCGGCCAGTTGTGCAGGCGCCGCCTGCCGAAACCGAGGTCGAGATGCTGAGGGCCGCGCCCAACGGAACGCCGCTCTAGTAGGCTCCCTTGAGGTCGGGCCACGGCTGATCGGAGGCCGGGGCTTGGCGTTCGGCGTCGTCGAGCAGGTAGTCGACCATAGCGCCGGCGACGTCGTGGCCTGCCTCGAGCTGGCCTGTCGCGTAATAACAAGGGAAGTTCGCTTCGAGCAGGTAGAGACGACCGCTCGGGTGCGCCAGGATGTCGACGCCGCCGTGGGCGTGGCGCAGCGCGCGACAAGCGGCGATGGCGAGCTCGGCGGCGCCGTCCGGCGGCGTGGCGGCGTAGTCCTGCGGATCGCTGCCTCCCGAAGTGCGAAAGTCGTCGTCGTCCATGACGTTGCGGTAACTTGACACGATCCGATCGCCGACGACGACCAGGCGCCAGTGGACGGCGTCGGGCACCCAGGCGGTCAGCAGCGGTCGGGTTCCCTCGACCAGGGCATAGTCGACGATGGAAAACAGCGAGGGCAGAGAGTCGGCGCGGATGGTCCCGACACCGCGCGAGTGGCCGAGGGCCTTGAGGACCACCGGCAGGCCAGCGAGCTGCTCGACGTAGTGACGCATGAGGTCGCGGGCGCCGTCGAAGAGCGCGAACGTGCGGGGGACCGGCAAGCCAGCGCGGGCAAAGGTCGTAAACGCATTGATGTTGCTGAACATCGGCTCGTCAGGGTCGAGGTAGAAGCTGCCGACGCCGGGCTGCCACAGGTGGTGCTCGACCCGGATCGAGTGCATCGACACCGCCGGGCGGAAGATCAGGTCGCCTCGGCGCAGTACGCGCTGGGCGCCGAAGTCAAAGCGGCGGGGATCCACGTGGGCACAGACGACGCCTCGCGCTTCTGCCGCCTGCTGGAGCAGGGCGACCGACTCGGCAGGAACGCCATCGTCGATGATGGCGAGCAGACGGCCGAGCCCGCGGAGGGCGCCGAAGGGACGGCGCGCCTTCACTGCTTCGCGCATGGGCGCCGGCACACGGGTCGAGTCCATGGCGCCATCGAGATCGCCGAGGTCGCCGTGGACAAAAAAGCCAAGGATAATCTTCTCGCCGCGCTCGACCGGCGCCGCGAGGTGCAAGGTGCTGCTGTCGGCCTCGCCGTCGGCGCCGAGGTTGCGCCAGCAGACGAGCTGCCCAGGTGCGATAGGCAGGGCGATGGGCGCTGGCTGGGCGGCCGGGAAGACCGTCTCCCCGCCGGCCGCCGCGACCTCAAGGCCAATCAGCGCCGTTGCGATGAGGCTCAAGCCTGCGATCTCGTAAGAGTCGAGGTGCGGCGAATGACCCTCGCCAACCTTGTAATGGCGCATCCGCAGCGTCGAGAGGGCGCGCGCTCGGCTGACCTGGCTGGGATCGGCCGCCGCCTCCGCCGAGAGCCCGACCGTCATGAGGCGATCGCGCAGGCCAAGCGCCGCCTCCAGCCGACCTGCCAGCGCCTCCAGCAGCGGATGGAGGCCGAGCGGCAGCTCGGCGCTCCGGCCCGCGTCGCCGCGCCGGACCTCAACGCCGGCGGCCTCCAGCGCCTGGTCATCGCGGGCCGGGGCGGCGAGCGTCGCGGCCTCCTCAGCGCTCAGCACGCCGGGCAGGACACAGAGGTAGGGTCACTCGGCGAGTCGCCAGAGCGGCTGGGTCAAGGTTGGCTCCTCGGGACTTCTCGGTTCGGTAGGGGCCGTGGCGGCCCAACCGGGCGCTGCGACCTGGCCTGAGCGGGCGACTCCGGTGGAACTACGCCTGACGACGGCCCTGGAGGCCGCAGGCCAAGGCCCGGCGATCGAGCGGACGTCGAGGTCGACGTGATCGGGCAGGCCGCGCCCACCCCCCTTTTGCCGCGCGGCGCTCGGTCTTTCGGCGGACGGCGCCGTCGTGCGTCGCCGACGCGGCGGAGACTGGCAATTCCGCGCAGCGACGGCAAGGCCAGGGCGGGGCCTTGAGGGCGCGGTTGCGTACACGGCCCGTCGACCTCTGCGAATTGGCGCTCGGCACCTGCTGTGCGGCGGCGCGGGCAGTTGGGCATCAGCGCGCCTCTTCGTCGCCGTGGACGCCATAGCTCTCCAATCGTCCTTGACCTTCGAGGCCCAGTCGACGATTGGGAGGTAGGGACCGGCCCAATCACGGGCGGCGAGAGAGGAGACCATCCACATGAGCCATGGCTTTCAGTTCACCTGGGTTGGCGGCGTCGACCAAGTCATCATCCGGGACGGCGCGGATCTCCTCGCCTTGCGGCAATTGGATCCCAAGCTCTGGGTCGCGCTGACCTGCCCGACGGTCGGCCTGGAGTTGGACTCCGCCACCCTCACGACCATCGACCACGACGGGGATGGTCGCATCCACGTCGACGAGCTGCTCGCCGCCATCGACTGGGCGACTGCGAGACTGCGTAGCGCTGACGCGCTGATCTCCGGCACCGATGGCGTCGCGATCGCCGACATCGCCGACGCGATGCTGCAGCGCACGGCGGCCGCCATGTTGACCTGGATCGGCGCCGCTGGCGGAAAGCAGCTCAGCGTCGCTCAGGCCTCGGCCGCGGCTGCCGCCTTCGCCGCCCGCGCCGACAACGGCGACGGCGTCGTTCATAGCGGCGGCATCAGCGACGCCGCCACCGCCAAGCTCTGCGACGACATCGTGGCCTGCACCGCGGCGCCCACGGACCGCGGCGGCGCAAGGGGCGTCTCGGTAGAGACCCTCTCGAGCTTCTTCGCCGCGATCGCCGAACACGTCGCTTGGCTCGACGGCGAGGGCGAGGCCCAGCGCCCGCTCGGCGCAGCGACCGCAGACGCCCACGCCGCCTTCGTCGCCGTCCGCGCCAAGGTCGACGACTACTTCGCGCGTTGCCGCGTCGCCGCATATGACCCCCGCTCGGTCGCCGCCATCAACCGCGACGGCGGCGAGTACGCCGGCCTGACCGATGGCGCTCTGGACCCGGACGCGAGCGCGATGCGCCACTTCCCGCTCGCCCAGATCGCCGCTGGTCGCGACCTGCCGCTGGGCGACGGCGTCAACCCAGCGTGGACAGGGGCCGTGGCTGGGCTACGGAGTCAGGTCGTCGTGCCGCTGCTGGGCGCGCGTGACGCGCTGACCCCAGACGACTGGGCCCGGGTCAAGGGCGCATTCGCCGCCCGCGACGCGTGGTTGGGCGCCAAGGCGGGGGCCAGCGTCGAGGGTCTTGGCGGCGACCGCGTCCGTGCCATCGCGGCGGGCGATGGACAGGCCGTCATCAGCGCCGCGATCGCCGCCGACAGCGCGCTGGCCGGCGAGGCAGGCGCGATCGAGGAGGTCTTGCGGCTGGCCCGGCTGCACCGCGATCTGATCACCCTGGTGCACAACTTCGTGTCGTTTCGCGACTTCTATGACCGCAGCCGCAAGGCGGTCTTCCAGATCGGGACGCTCTACTTCGACCACCGGTCGTGCGAGCTGGTGTTACCGGTGCTGGACGGTGGGCGCCACGCCGCCATGGCGAGCAAGTCGAACGCCTTCTTGGCCTACTGCGACTGTAAGGCTGCAGACGGCCGTAGCCAGTCCATCGTGGCGGCGGTGACCGGCGGCGACGTCGACCACATCGCGGTCGGGCGCAACGGCTTGTTCTACGACCGCAAGGGCACGCCCTGGGCGGCGACGGTGACGCGCATCGTCGACCAGCCGATCAGCCTGCGGCAGGCGTTCTGGTCGCCGTACAAGAAGGCGCTGCGCTTCGTCGAAGATCAGATCGACAAGCGCGCCGCCGAGGCCGAAGCCAAGGCCGACGCCGATCGGGTGGCGGCGCTCAACAGGCCCAAAGACACCGTCGAGGCCGGCAAGGCGCCGGAGCCGCCGAAAGAGAAGGCGAAGATCGACATCGGCATGGTCGCGGCCATCGGCGTCGCGGTCGGTGGTCTGGCGGCCGCCGCTGGCGCGATGATCGACGCTCTGTTCGGGCTCGGCGTCTGGATGCCGTTGGGTATTCTCGCGCTGATGCTCGCCATCTCCTTGCCGGCGACGGCGGTGGCTTGGCTCAAGCTGCGCAATCGCAACCTCGGGCCGCTGCTCGACGCCAACGGCTGGGCGATCAACGCCCTGGCCAAAGTCAACGTCGGGCTCGGCGAGTCGCTGACGCCGCTGGCGGCCTTGCCTGCTGGCGCTAGCCGCGATCTGCGCGACCCCTATGAACAGGGCGGCGCCCGCGGTTGGATCTTGGCCGGCCTCGCGATTTTCCTCGTGGTCTTGGGGTTGTGGGCTTCTGGGATGCTGGACAGCCTATTGCCGGAGGGCGCGCGCGTGTCGACGGTCTTCCCGCCAGCCGCCCCTGCCACCGCGGAGCCGGCGCCGGCGGCAGCTCCCGTCGCCAAACCCTAGGGACGCCCGCGGCTGGTGTCGGCCACCCCTTTGGTCGGCGGCGATCGGGCCGCGGCGGCCAAGCGCGACGCGTCCGTGGGGTCAGTGCCCCGAGTCTGCTGCCTTGGCTGCGGGCCAGCCACCTTGGCGCCGGCTAGGTTGCCGCGGTCGGTGCCGGACTTGCCGTCGCGACCCAGCGCTGGTTGATGCCTCGTCCCGGCGTTTGCGCGGCAGGCGGCGGCGGTCGCTCCTCGGCTGCCCAGCCTCAAGCTGCGCGCCGCAGCTGGCACAGGGGGCGACGGCACGACAGGGCTCAGCACCTGCTCACCGGCAGCCCTCGCGACGCCCCTGTGTCGCCTATCGTGCCGCCGCCAAGAAGCTAGGCGCGATGCCTCGCCACGAGGTGTCGGCGACCATGGCGTCGCGGAGCTGCGTGCGGACGCGGAAAATCCGCGCCTTGAGGGCGCTCATGCTCAGCCCCAGCTGGTCGGCGATGTCCTGACGATCGCGGTACTCGAGGTCGGTCGCGACGAAGAGCGCCAGCTGCGCCTCGGGCAGATCCTGCATCGCCTGCAAGAGGTTGAACAGCGCGCGCCTGCCATGGGCCTGGGCGTCCGGCATGTGGTCAGAGACGCCGGCGTGTGACGCCTCCAGCAGCGGCTCGAGCGCGGCGTCGGCCATCGGCGTCGCGGCGCGCTTGTGCCGGCGCACAGCCATGAGGGCCGCGTTGTGGGCGACGCGGTAGACCCAGGTCGAGAAGCTGGAGTCGCCGCGGAACAGCTCGATCCTTCGATACACGGTCCAGTACACGTCCTGCACCACCTCTTCCAGGTCGCGCTCGTCGCGCAGGTGCTGCCGCGCTGCTGCCAGGATGAGGGACCGGTAGCGACGTGCAAAAGTGGCGAGCGCGTTGGGCCGTCGCGCGCGCAGCGCGGCGATCAGCGCTACGTCGTCCTCCCGGACGCGGGCCGACGCCGTGACGGCTGCCTGATCGCTGGCGGGGGTGATCTGGGCGGTGGGGTGGTGCATCGAGCTCATCGGGCCTCCTCACAGCCACTCCAGGGCTGGTGAACTGGATTTGAACTGATTCGCCCACAGACTGCAAGTAAAAACCGTTCATGACCTGGTCAACAACTGGGCAGCGCCACTCCTGAGGATCGCGATCAGGTGCAATAGTGCTCGCATCGAAAGGGAATTCGCCACATCTTTCTGAGGGTGGCGGCAACCGATCACGGCGGCAGGTCGGCGATCGCGAAGCGCAGGGGTTGCGGCAGGTGAACAGATCTCGACTAGACTTATGGGCCGCTTGATGAGAGTTTTGTGCGCCCCTGGGCTGGGGGGTGAGGAGGCGACGTGGAGCAGACGACGGTGATCGCGATCGGCAAGCTGGCGGCGTTGGCTGGGGTGCCGGTCGAGACTTTGCGCACCTGGGAGCGGCGCTATGGCGTGCCGGTAGCGATTCGGCTGCCGTCGGGGCACCGTCGCTATTCGCTGGCCCTGGCGGGGCAGCTCCAGCTGTGCAAGCGCCTGATAGACGCCGGTCATCGGCCTGGCGAGGTGCTGTCGCTGGGGCTGCCTGCGCTGCGCGCCCTGCAGGAGCGCGAGGCACGGAGCGCGCCGCCTTCGACGCTGCAGCCTGCGCCGATACCCGATGTCTCTGCACGTCAGCGGCTGGAGGAGTGGCTAGAGTTGGCCCGCAGCCTCGACGTCGAGGGGCTGGGCAACGCGATGAACGGTGCGTGGCAGCGCTACGGCGCGGTGGCCTTTGCCGACGCGCTGGCTGGGCCCTACCTGCGTGCCGTGGGTGACGCTTGGGCGGCGGGCGTGATCAGCGTGGGCGAGGAACACGCCGCTAGCGAGCGGCTGCGCGATTTCTGCGCCAGTCAGTGGCGTCCCCTCGCGGCTGGCAACGCGGACGGCCCATGGGTGGTCCTGGCCGCCCTCGCGGGCGAGCGGCACCAGCTCGGGCTGCAGCTGGCTGCGGCGACGCTGGCGGTGTCGGGCGCCCGCTTGGTCTACTGCGGCGCCGACACGCCGACGGCCGAGATCGCCGGAATCGCCAAGCGCAAGTCAGCGCTGGCGGTGGTGATCAGCGCCTCAGGCTGCGGCGATCGGGCAGCGGCGCGCGACGCGCTGGTGGCGTTGCGAGCGCTGCTGCCGGAGCAGTGCGCCGTCATCGTCGGTGGTGACGGTGCGCCCTCAGATGTCGACGGCTTGTTGCGGATGACCGCGTTCTCGCAGCTGGCGGCGTGGCTGGCGGGCCAGCGCCAAGAGAGCTGAGGCGCCGCCGCGCCCAACGATCGCGGCCAGTTGTCGAACCGCCAACGGCGCTGCTAGCTTTGCAGCCGGACCCTGCTTCCCCATTGGGACGCTGACATGACGCTCTCCATGCACGGCCCGGCGGCGGTGGAGCACCAGCCGCCGACGCCGGCCGAGCCCCGCAGCGCGGGCTACATCGTCGGACCAGCCTACGACCTACTGGTCTTTGTGCTGTCGCCGCTGCTAGCGATGGCGGTAGGCCTGCTGCTCTTCGAGCAGCCGCTGGCCAATTTGCCGATCACCGCCGGCGGCTGGAACCCGCGCTTCAGCCAGCCCTTCGCGCTGTTCTTCATCGCGGTCTTCACGCACGCCCACCTCGTCATCGTGTTTTTTCGCAGCCACGCCAACCGCAAGATCTATGACCAGCACCCGCTGCGCTTTCGGGTCGCGCCCATCGCTCTGCTGGTGGCGATGCTGACGTGGCAGTGGGTGTTCGTGGTGGTCGGGGTGCTAGTGGTCTGGTGGGACGTCTACCACTCGAGCCTGCAGACCTTCGGGCTCGGCCGGATCTACGACGTACGCGCCGGAAATTCGCCGCTGGTGGGGCGGCGTCTCGACATGCTGTTGAACCTGATACTGTACACGGGCCCGGTGCTAGGCGGCGTCAATCTATGGGAGCATGCCAAGCATTTTGAGGCCTTCGCGCGCGTCGACGCGCACAGCCTGGCGTCGCTTGGGCAGGCGCTGGTGCACCGGCAGCCGGAGCTGCGCCTCGCGATCTTGGGGCTCGGCATCCCGCTGCTGCTGGCATGGATCGCCTTCTACTGGCGCGAGAGCGCCGCCGGCCGCTACCGAATGCCTCGGCAGAAGCTGCTGCTGGTGATGGCGACCGGTACGACGAGCGTCGTCGCTTGGGGCACGCTGTCGACGGGCGAGGCCTTCTTCATTATGAACTTCTTCCATGCCCTTTAATACTTCGGCATCGTCTGGGCCAGCGAAGAGCGGACCGTCGTCGAGGTCTTTGGCCTGGGACAGGTGCCGATGCGGCGGCTCATCGCGCTGCTGCTCTTTCTGACGCCGGCGCTGGCCTACGGCCTCTAGGCGACCGTGCAGCCCGGCATGGCGATCGGCGTCGTCGCGGTCAGCCACGTCGTCTCGATCATGCACTTCTGGTACGACGGTTTTGTCTGGTCGGTGCGCAAGCGTCAGGTCTAGCCGCGGCGGAGCGGCGCGGACAACGACCCGGGCCGGCTAGGTGCGATGCAGGCGGCGCAGACACTCCGCGACCAGCGCGGTCCAGCCGGTCTGGTGGGAGGCGCCGAGGCCTTTGCCGCTATCACCGTGAAAGAACTCGTGAAAGAGCAGTAGGTCTCGGTAGGCCGGGTCGTCGCGATAGCGGGGATCGCCGCCGTGGCAGGGCCGATCGCCGCGCTCATCGGGCAGGAACAGGGTCGTGAGCCGACGCGCCAGCTCGGCCGCAACCTCTTGCAGGGTCAGGTAGACGCCTGAGCCGGTGGGGCACTCGACGCGCAGGCTGTCGCCGTAGAAGTAGTGGTAGCGCTCGAGCGCCTCGATCAGCAAGAAGTTCACAGGCATCCAGAGCGGGCCGCGCCAGTTGGAGTTGCCGCCGAAGAGCCCGGAGTCGGAGTCGCCAGGGACGTAGCCGACGCTCCAGGTCGCGCCGCCGAGGGTCAGGCTGAAGGGCGCCTCCAGGTGGACCCGCGACAGCGAGCGGACGCCGTGCGGCGACAGGAACTCGGACTCATCGAGCACGTAGCGCAGGATGCGGACCAGCTGCTCGCGGGTGGGAATCGCCAGCAGACGGCGCGTGCCGCTATCGGAGGCGTGCAGGTACGAGATGTTGCGGGCCAGCTCAGGCCGATGCTCGAGGAACCAGTCCATGCGCCGGCGAAAGGCGGGCATGTGGTCGAGGTCCTCGCTCTCGAGCACCAGCGCGGCGAAGAGCGGGATGAGGCCGACCATCGAGCGGATGCGGATCGCTTTGGAGGGGCCATCGACCCGGATGGCGTCGAAGTAGAAGCCGTCTTCTTCGTTCCACAGCCCGCTGTCGTCGGCGCTGTTCATGGCGTGGGCGATGGCGACGAAGTGCTCGAAGAACTTCGAGGCGAGGTCGGCGTAGGTGGGATCGACGCGGGCGAGGTCGATCGCGATGCCGAGCATGGTCGTGCAGTAGAACGCCATCCAGGCCGTGCCGTCGGCTTGCTCGAGGCGGTTGCCCTGCGGCAGCGGCTTGCTGCGGTCGAAGAGGCCGATGTTGTCGAGGCCGAGGAAGCCGCCGCTGAAGAGGTTGCGGCCCTTCTCGTCCTTGCGGTTGACCCACCACGTGAAGTTCATCAGCAGCTTCTGAAAGACATGCTTGAGGAAGTCGGTGTCGCGCTGACCTTTGGCCCCGGTCATCTTGTAGACGCGCCAGGCCGCCCAGGCGTGGACCGGCGGGTTGACGTCGGAGAGGTTCCACTCGTAGGCCGGCAGCTGGCCGTTGGGGTGCAGGTACCACTCGCGCAGGAAGAGCTCGAGCTGCTGCTTGGCGAAGTCCGCGTCAAAGCGCGCGAACGGGATCATGTGGAAGGCGAGGTCCCAGGCGGCGTACCAGGGATACTCCCACTTGTCGGGCATGCTAATGATGTCGCGGTTGTACAGGTGGCGCGCCCAGTCAGCGTTGCGGCCCCGCTTGCGTGCTGCCGGTGGTGCCGGCTGGGCCGGGTCACCGTCGAGCCACGCCTGGACGACATACCCGTAGTACTGCTTGGTCCACAGCAGGCCGGCGCAGGCCTGGCGGTGCACGGCGCGCTCGGCGGCGGTGGCCTGCGGCGGGCAGACGGAGCCCCAGAAGGCGTCGGCCTCTGCGATTCGCTCGGCAAACATGCGGTCGAAGTCGGCGCCAAAGGCCGGCGCCTCGCGGGCGTCGGCGAGCACGAGCCGCAGGGTGCGGGTCTCCCCGGGCGCCAGCTCGAGCCGCTCCCAGGCAGCGACCTTGGTGCCGCTCGGCGTGGCGTGGACGGCGCCCTCGCGGCCGCCCACCACGCGCTGATGGATGGCGTCCTTGCGGCCACGGTCGTCGTTCGGCTTGCCCCAGAGCGCCGTGCCGTTCGACTCGTTGTCGCAAAAGAGCCAGCGCGCCGGGGCCTCGCTGTGGAGGGTGAAGGCGCCGAGCGTCGCGTGTTCGGCGTGCACGGAGGTCGGAGAGCGCTGCTCGAGGTGGGGGCGCGGCGGATACCCCTCGCCGGTGCGGCCCCAGGACCAGGTGTTGCGAAACCAGAGCGTCGGCAGCACGTGGATCGCCGCCGCATCGGGCCCGCGGTTGGTGACCTGGATGCGGATGAGGATGACCTCGGGCGCCGCCTTGGCGTACTCGACCTGGACGTCGAAGTAGCGCCCGTCTGCGAAGACGCCGGTGTCGACGAGCTCAAACTCCGGCTCCAGCTTGGAGCGCCTGCGGTTCTCGGCGCGCAGCCGCTCGTAGGGGAAGGCCGCCTGCGGGTACTTGTAGAGCCCCTTCATGTAGGAGTGGGTCGGTGTGCTGTCGACGTAGTACCACTCCTCCTTGGCGTCCTCGCCGTGGTTGCCCTCGGGTCCAGCGAGGCCAAAAAGCCGCTCCTTGAGGATGGGATCGCGCTCGTTCCACAAGGCGACGGAGAAGCAGAGGCGACACTCGCGGTCGGTCAGGCCGAGCAGGCCGTCTTCGCCCCAGCGGTAGGCGCGCAGATGTGCGTGATCGAAGGGGAAGTACTTCCAGGCGTCGCCATCTGCGGAGTAGTCCTCGCGGACCGTGCCCCACTGGCGCTCTGAGAGGTAGGGGCCCCAGCGCTTCCAGTTGCCGGTGCGGGCGCTCTCGGCAGCGAGGCGGCTGCGTTCAGCGTCGCTCATGGTCGGTCGGCCCACAGCTTCCAGCCGCCCATCAGGCCGGCAGCGTTGTCGACGAGCGCGACGTCGGCGGCAAAACGCCCAGCGTCGAGCAACCGTGCGTTGCCGCCGCCGAGGTAGAGGCGCCGCCAGTTGAGGATGGGGCGCAGCTGCGCCACGACGGCCTGCACCCGCTCTTCCCAGGCCGCGGCGCCGACCTCGTGCAGCGCGCGATCGCTGACCAGCTGCTCGTAGGTGAGCTCGCCGTTGTAAGGGTGGTGCGCCATCTCGATGTTGGGCACGTAGATGCCGTCGACGTAGAGGCCAAAGCCCATGCCAGTGCCGAGCGTTAGGACCACCTCGGTGCCGCTGCCCTCGATGACGCCGAGGCCCTGCACGCCGGCGTCATTGGCCACTCGGACGGGCTGGCCGAGGCGCTCGGCGAGGGCCGCCGCGAGGTCGAAGCCGGTCCAGCCGGGGCCGAGGTTGGGCGCCGAGCGGATGGTGCCGGCGATGACCACGCCGGGAAAGCCCACCGCGACGCGCTCGAAGACGCCGAGCGGCGCGACCAGGCCGGCGATGGCGTCGAGCACCGCGGCCGGGGTGGCGGGCTTCGGGGTTGGCACGCGCAGCCGCTCGGAGGCCGGTTCGCCGCCTTGGCCGAGGATGAGGGCCTTGATGCCGGTGCCGCCGATGTCGAGGCAGAGCGTTCTCATGCGCTGACATTAGCCCCCCGCGCCAGGGTCGGCAACTCTCCGCCAGCGCCGCGCGGGACTGTCGGTCAGCGGCTCGGATCGTCCCGCGCCGCCGGGATGGGCGCGGCCCCCTGTGGAGGAGGTGCGCCTCATCAGGCACCGCTGTCTTAACCGCCGCGACGAGCTGGGTCGACGCGACGCGCTGCGGCCCTGGCGGTCTACGCCGACGCCGGCGCTCCGGGCCCTGACCTCGCCGCCGCCTCGGCTTGTCGCGGGCCAAGGTCACGCAAGATCGCCCGCGCCATCTGACCCGGCCGCCCCTTGTCGGCGCGGACGATGCCGATCTGACGGCCTTTTGCGGCCTTGCGCACCATCTGCTCGACCGTGTGACCGATGAAGCCGGTGACGAGCAAGACGACGTCGACGCTGCCACTTCGGACGCGCTCGCAGGCGTTGTTGAGCACGCGCAGCTTGGTGCCGTCACAGAAGTCGGCGGCCTTCAAACCGAACCGCTTGATCAGCGTGGACTCAAGCGTGGGATCGGCGCGGTTGCCGACCACCAGCGCGCGGAGGCCGATGACCCGGGCCCGCGCCTGCTCGGTCTCCTTGGCCTCGACCTCGGAGACGGCGGTGAGCTCGACGGCGACTATGGCCTCCGCGTCGATCGTCACGGCGTCGGGCTGAGGGGGTGCGGGCCGGGACATGGCGTCGGCGCTGGCCGCACCCTTGCTTTCGAGGCGCTTGCAGACCGAGGTGAAGCGGCTGCGCACGGTGCCAAGCGACTTGCCGGGGTAGCGCTCCGGTGCCGCGATCCGACAGAAGACGTCGGCATGGGGCGCCAGCAGGTCCGCCAGCTCCGGCGCATCAAAGCAGGCCGCCGCCTCGTGGAACCACGCCGCCAGCGCCTCGACCTCTTGGCTGACGGTGGGCAGCGATCGCTGCAGGCGGAGGCGCTTGTCACTCCGTGCCTGCGTCTGGAGATCCAGGCCGAGCTCATGCGCCCAGCTGCGGAGCGGCCCGTACTGGGGATCGAGCGCCGCGACGAGCCCCTGCGGACGCTGCGGCAAATGGCGCTCCAACACCCAACGCAGCCGGCCGAATTGCCGGCCCCAAGCGGCGCCGTCGAGCACATAGGGTCGCGCCCAGCGCAGCCGCCTGGCGACGGTCGTCAAGGCGTCGAAGAGGTCGGGGCTGCAGACGACCTCATCGATCGCTCGCCGGCAGCCTGGGTGATTTGGGCGCGCGTCGGCGCCGAGCAGATCGTCCAAACGCGCCATGGCCTCTGCGACCAGGGCGTCTGGCTGGGCAGGGGCATGATCGTCGGCGTGGTCGGCCCAGCCTGGCAGCCCTTCTTCGAGGAGCCGCTCGGCCAGATCCGCGGCCTCGGTCCAGCTGCTGGGCGTCTGGCCCAAGATCCCTCGCAGCTTCGAAGGGTAGGTGTGGTGTCGCAGCGCATCCAGTCGCCCGGGCCACAGCTCGCCGACGAGGCAGCGCAGGCGATGGATGACCTCTCTGTTGGCGAGCTGAAAGGCCTCGTCGCTAGCGAGGTCCAGCTGCACAGCGCGCACCCGCGCCAGCCAGACGACGAGCTGCACGAGCAAGGTCTGCGGCGGCAGGAGGGCGAGCTGCGGCGCCGCAATGTCGATAAGCTCGGCGGTGTCGGCGATGAACTCGCGAAACTCGGGGAGGGTGCGCAGCGTTCGCCAGGGGGCTGGCGGCGGCGCGTCGTCCGCGTCGTCGTAAGCGTCGCCGCCAGCGTCGACCTCGAAGGCGTGCGCCGGGGCGCTCTCGGCGACGCCGAAGTCCACCATCGGCGCGTCGCTCTGCGCTGTGTCGAGGAGGTTGCAGGCGGCGGCAGCTTCCTGCGGCGACGCTTCTGTCGCCTCCTGGGGCTCACCCTGGAGCTCCGCCTGTGACGCCGGCGGCTCCACCGCGACGGTCAGCGCCAGTGCGTCGTCAGGCGGCGAAGCGGTCGCCCCTGCCGCCGGGGCCTCGGGTTCGCGGTACACGGCCCCTGCGGCGTCGCCATCGGGTGACGCTGGCGCCTCTCTCGCCTGCGAGTAGGCTTCGGTCCACAAGGCGTGCGCCAACGCCGTCGGTAGGGCACGACGTAGCGCGTCGTCCAGCGCCCTCGACGGGCTTGAACCGACACCGACGAACGCCTCCTCCGCTGACTCGAGGAGACACGAGCAATACGCCGCCTCGGTGAAGGTGACGCTGTAGCCGCGGGCGCGCAGACTCGAGATCCGCTGAGACTGGCCGTCGAGTTCCATCTTAGGAGCCTCCGGGCAGAAGGGCTGGCGGGTTGTCAGTCCGCTTCTACCTCGCGATCGGCGCTGGGCGCCAGCGGTTTTGCTGGCCGCTGGGGACTGCCTCGCCCGGGCTGTCCCTGGCGATGAGCGCGTCTGCTGCGGCGGCGTCAGGCGGCCATATGCTTAGCCCGAGCGCCCCTCGCCGACCGCGAGAGGCGCAGGTGCACGCCAGTGCGCTGACCAAGCGGGAGCGCCGGCGCACCGGCCAAGGCGGTCGGCGAGCGCGCGTTGACGCCTGCCTGGCGCCGCGGGCCCTCAGACCCTCAGAGCCGGCCGTCGACGACCCGCGTCAGCACGGCGCGCACGCCCTTGGCGACCAGGCGATCGCGCTCGCGCCAGTCCTTGCCGCCAGTCGGCAGGTGCACGGCCATCACCACCTCGCGCCCCCAGCCGGCGATCGGCGCGCCAGCGGCGTCGAGCCAGGGCAGGCAGGCGTAGCCGACCCAGACGAACTGGTAGCCGGTGCCGAGGCCGAGCTTGCTGTGGATGCGCCACTTGCCCTTGCTGCGCTGCTCGATGAAGGGCATGTCGAGGCCAGCCTGGGCGTAGATGGCGGTGTCGGCGCTCATGCCGCCAAAAGGTCCGTACTTCTTGCTGCCGGCGGCGCCGTAGAGCAGCACCTCGATGTCCTTCCACTGGATTCCGGGCAAGCGAGTCGTCGGCTGCTCGCGGTGCAGCACCACGCGCTCCAGCGCCAGAGCCAGCGTCAGGGGAGAGAGGTGATTGGCCGGCCCGCTCGTCTTGTCTTGGACCACCGTCAACGCGGCGCCGTCGGCCTCGACGAAGGAATAGCCGAGCGGCGGACTGGCCGAGCCATAGTTGCCGCCGAAGGTCTCGCTGGCCGGTCTGCCCAGCCACGCCTCGTGGATGAGTGCGTTGGCCTTGGCGCGGCCGCCGATGTCGTGGAACCAGCGCGCGAGGCCGTTGCTGTTGTAGGGCGAGTTGTCGTAGGTGTGGATGGAGCTGACGAAATCGCCGATCGCGGTGCCCTTGACGCTCGCCGTGAGGCCGACCTTGTAGTTCGAGGCCACCCGCATCGTCGCCGCAGCGTTGGCGGCGGCGAGCCACTTGGTCGTGCTCCAGGGCTGGACGGCCTGCTCGTGGTTCGGCGTGCCGAGCAGCCGCAGGTGCGGCGTGCCGCCGACGCGCTTGACCAGCAAGACGCTCATCGCCATGCCTTGGGGCAGCAGGCCATCGAGGGCCGCGGTCTGCGCCAAAAGCGGGGCGTCAAACGGCGTGTACGTCGCGCTGCCTCCGCCCTTCAGCGGCACCGTGGCGCTGACGTCGACGACAGGGCAGGCGAGCGCGGCGTCGACGTGGGTCGGCTCAACCTTGGCGGCGCAGAGGTCATCGAGGAACTGAAAGTAGTCGGCCTTGGCGAGCGCCGCAGCGCAGGGCGGCGCCGGCTCTGGGCCAAGCGCGGGGATCGGCGCCGGCGGCTGGTCGGGGTCGTAGGCCGTGGCGGCGTCTGTGGCCGCCGAGCCGTCAGGGGTGTCGCCGAGGGCGTCACCGGGGCCCGCTCCGACGTCGCTGGTCGCCGAGTCGACGACCGCAGCGCCATCGCCGACCGCGGCGTCGTTGGTCGCCACGTCGCTGACGGCGCCGCTGTCCGCGCCCGCAG
>SXNM01000187.1 GCA_005777155.1 Pseudomonadota bacterium
AGATTCCGGCGCAGCCAACGCGCCGAAGCCAACCAGTGCCGAAGACGCAGTGCTCAAAGCCGCGCAGGACGCGATTTCGCAGCTTGGCGATCTCAACAACTTGATGAGCGATGTTGCCGCCACGGACGAAGGAGTTGCGGGCGACGCGATACGCCAGCTGGATGCCCTCGCCGCCAGCGGTAGAGCCACCGGCATGCAGGTTCGACAGCGCGTCGAGGATCGTGACCTGGTCGGCGCCACTGGTCGGCGGCAGCACCAAGCCAGCCGCGCCGGCGTAGACCACGACGCTGACGCGGTCCTCGGGCCGCAGCTCGCGCACCAGCAGCGTCAGCGCCGACTGCACCAGCGGCAGCTTGTCGGGGGTGCCCATAGAGCCCGAGACGTCGATGAGGAACACGAGGTTGGCCGGCGGCAGGTGCTTGGTCTCCATCCTGCGGCCCTGCACGGCGATGGCCATGAGGCGGTGCGCTGGGTTCCACGGCGCGACGCTGACCTCGGTGTGGACGGCGAAGGGGTGATCGTCGGCGGGGCCCGGCCAGCTGTACGGAAAGGCGTTGAGGATCTCCTCGATACGCACCGCAGCCTCCGGCGGCAGCTGGCCCTGGCGCTCGACGAAGCGTCGCACGTTGGACCAGCTCGCGGTGTCGACGTCGATGCTAAACGTCGACAGCGGCTTGTCGCAGGCGCTGGAGAAGGGCTCCTCCTGCTGGCTGCCGTACCCCTCGCGGTCCTTGGCCTCCGGCTGACTCGCGCCACCCGCGGCGGACATCGGCGGCCGCGGGCCGGCCACTCCGACGACCGCGCGGCGCGACGCGGTGCCGGCCGCCAAGTAACCGACGCCGCCACCGCCGCCGCCACTGCCTACGCCCATCAGGACCATGCCGCGGCCGACGGCGTGGCCGCCAGCGCCATGCGCTCTCGCCTTGCGCTTCTCTTCCTTGGCGGGCGCCTCCGCCAGAGAGGAGGTTACGGCCTTGTGCAGCGTCAGCAGCGTCGACCGCGCCGCTCCGCCGCGAGCCGCTGCAACGTGAGCTCTGCCGACCTGAAAGCCGACGGCGCGCACCTCGATGGAGAGGGCCCCACACGCGACGTTGCCGAGGCGCGCCTCGCCCCTGGCGTCGGTCAGTTGCTGAGCGCCGCCAGGGACGACGAGCACCTTGGCGCCGGGGATGGGGCGGGCGCCGCCGTCGCGGACCTGCACGGTCAGCGCGCAGGCCTGTACGCCGGCGGCGCTGGGCGTCGGCGGAGCGCTGGCGCCAAGCGCGGGCGAACAGAGCAGGGCGGGGACCAGGAACCAGCGCACGGGACGCCACGCCTTGCGAACCGACAGAGCCAGAGAGCGGCGAGTCATGGGACCTCCTTCGGTGGCGACGCAGCGGCGCGGCCTCAAGGCACAGACGCACGACCCGGCGGCGCGGTCTCAGCCCTCGTCACTGCGAGAGGCGCGCACCCTCACGGCGTCATCGCGAGGTCGGCTGCGGCCTCGTCGGCTGCGCCTCGGGGTCCCGTTGGCCGCTGACGCATTGCGTCAACATGACGCAGCGCGCTAATGTGTGCCGACGCCGCCGCCGCGCTTGCCGCACTGCGCCTTGAACCTGCCTTCGGCGGCGCGGTAGAACGCCGCCGCCGCGTCGCGGCAGGAGGCAGCGATGATGCAGGACCCCAGCGCCCAGCCAGCTCTCGCCCTTGCGGCCGCCACCACTGGTGCAGGCGACTCAGCGCCTCCGCGTCGCGCCCACGCCCGCGGCGACCGCCGAGACCAATGGGAGCGCGCGGTGCGCGAGTACGGCGCCTGGCCCGACGATGCGGCCGCCGCCCGCGCCCTCTACTGGATCCAGAGCGTCGTCCGGCGCTCGGACGATGAGTACCTGCAGCGCCACCCGTTGGAGGCAGTTCCAGGGCATGTCGCGGCCTGCCTCGCCGCCGTCCATGTGCGCGCACCGCAAGCGATCTTGGTCGGGTGCAAGGTGCCTGAAACGGCCCGCGACGGCTACGAGATGCCGCTGGTGGTGCTCGAGACCTGCATGGCCGATCAGCCCTTTATCGTCGACACGATCAAGATGGTGCTGCGCCGAATGAAGGTCCGCACCGTCGGCACCATGAACATGATTTTGCCGGTCCAGCGCGACGAGTCCGGCGCGCTCGTGGCGCTCCAGCCCGACAACCCGGCGGCCAGCAACGAGTCCTTTACCGGCCACTTGTTGACCCGTGGCTCGGTCGAGGGCCGTCTCGACGCCCTGCGCGCGGCGATCGCCGGCCATCTCGAGCGGACCCAGCGCGTCGTCTCCGACCACCGGGCGATGCGCAAGCTCGTGCGCGACGTCAACGCCGACCTCACCGACTGCGTCGAGGCCATGCCCGCGCGCGCCGCCGAGCTGCAGCAGGTCGTCGCGTTCGGCGAGTGGTTGATGGCAGATCACTTCGTGTTCATGGGCGCCTACGGCTTCGATGAGCACGGTCGTCCGAAGGGCCGCCTCGGCCTCGGGCGCTACGATGTCGGGAGCCGCGTCGGCGTCGAGACCGATCCCGCGGAGGCCTTCAGCGGCCCGGCGCCGCTCATCTCGATCTTGCAGAGCCGCCTCGACGCGCCGGTGCACCGCGACGCGCGCATGCAGGAGATTCGGATCCGCCTCTTCGGCGACAACGGCGAGCCGGCCGGCGGCGTCGTCTACCAGGGCCTGTTCACCTACGCGGCCCTGACCGCGCCGGCCAGTGAGGTGCCCGTGTTGGCGCACCGGCTACAACGGATGATGGTCGCGGAGGACCTGGTGCCGCGCTCGCACCGCATGAAGGTGTTCCTCAGCTTCTTCGACCGCCTGCCGCTCAGCTTCACCCTGGCCGCCAGCGACGAAGAGATTCGCAGCCTGATCCAGGAGGCCATCGACGTCGACTTCGGCGGCGAGGCCCGCGTTCACGCCCTGGTCGCGCCCTCGGGGGCGGTGGCCCACGTCTTCGTGATGGTCGCGGCCGATCGCTTCGGCGACAAGCTGCGCTGGCAGGTCCAAGAGACGATTCAGCGCGCCTACGGCAGCGACCACGTGGCGTTTCGTCTGCTCGCCGGCAAGACCGAGGCGGCGATGTGGCATTACCTGCTGCAGACCGCCAAGCAGCTCCACACCGTCGACGTCGACGCTTTGTCGAGCCGAGTCGAGGCCTTGGTCAGCCCGTGGCAAGAGCGCATGCGTGAGCTGCTGCACGACGCCGGCGTCGAGGAGGCCGAGGTTGACGCGCTCTGCCTGCGCTTTGGCGACTGCCTCGGCGACGACTACCGGCAGCGGGTGCAAGCCGGCCACCTCGCGGAGGACCTGCGCCGCCTCGCCGCTGTGCTCGACGAGGGCCAGCCGAGCCTAGCGCTGCGTCGCGACGCCGAGGACGAGGCCGAAGGCACCGCCCGCCTGCTCCACTACACCTCAACCGACTCTGCGTTGACCGACATCTTGCCGGTCATCGACCACTTCGGGCTCCGCGTGCTCGGCGAGGTGACCACACCGATCGTCGACGCCACGGGCAAGCGCTGCTTCTTTGAGGCCTACCGCATCGCGCTCGGCGCCGACCAGGGTCCGGCGCTGCTGGAGCACGGGGCGCCGCTGCTCGAGGCGCTGCAGTCGGTGCTCGATGGCCGCATGAACAGCTCGACGCTCAACCGCCTGTTGTTGGCGGCGCGCTTGGACTGGCGGCGGCTGCAGCTGCTGCGCCTCTACCTGGGCTACGCCCGCCAGCTCGGCGTCACCTTTCCGCCCAACGTGGTGCAGCAGGTGCTGCATGAGAACGCGGCGATCGCGCGGACGCTGGTCGATCTGTTCGATGCCCGCTTCGATCCGCGCTTTGGCGACGAGTACAAGGACGTGGTCAGCGCCCGCAGCGACGTCCGCCGCCAGCGCACCGCCGTCGTCGAGGCCCGCTTCCGCAGCCAGCTCGAGGCGGTCAACGACGCCGTCTCCGACAAGGTCCTGCGGATGTTCTTCAACCTCATCCAGTCGACGATCCGCACCAATTTCTTCCAGCGCGCGGGCGAGGCGCGAGCGCTCTCCTGCAAGTTCCGCTGCGCCGAAGTCGAGCTGATGCGCGACCCACGGCCGCTCTTTGAGATCTTCGTCTACGACCCTCGCGTGGAAGGAATCCACCTGCGCGGCGGCCCCGTCGCCCGCGGCGGACTGCGGTGGAGCGACCGCCTCGACGACTACCGGACCGAGATCTTGGGCCTGATGCTGACGCAGATGGTGAAGAACACCCTCATCGTCCCGGTCGGCAGCAAGGGCGGTTTCGTCGTCAAGGTCAGCGAGCGTGACGAGTCTGTGCGGCGCAAGCTCGCCGACGAGCTCTACAAGGTCTTCATCGGCGGCCTGCTCGACCTGACCGACAACATGATCGATGGCAAGGTGATGTTCCCCGTCGACGTCGTGGTCTGGGACGAGGCCGATCCCTACTTGGTGGTCGCCGCCGACAAGGGC
>SXNM01000188.1 GCA_005777155.1 Pseudomonadota bacterium
CGCCACGTTCGCCTTCTTCCTGTGGCGGCAGGCGCGGGCCCGCATCGCCGATCCGCGCTGAGGGCGCTCCGCCGGCAGATCGAGCCGTCCGCGGCCTGTGAGGCCACTGGGCGGGCTGGCGCCGCGGCGCTGGGCGTCGGCGCACGACGCCACAATGACCGCGTGTGGGTGTAAGTGCCGGCGGCGCGGGAGATCCTGGCGGCGCGGCACATGCGGCGGCGCATGAGCGTTCGGTCGTGCGGGTGGCGCTAGGCGCGCCGTCGCGGCCTGGTCCAATGCCCGATTGCCCCGGATCGCGATCCCCGCCTACAATCCTGCGGCGCGGCCCGTCCTCGCCGCCGGCCATCTACCTTGGCAGGCGCTGCGGGACGGTGCGCGATGCGAGACCGCATGACGCAGCAGGACAACTTGGGCGCAGATGTTGGCGCAGCGCGTCAGCAGCCAGGCCTCGCGGAGATCATGCCGCTCACGGCTCAGCTCAGCGGTCAGGGCTGGGGGCTGCTGCTGTCGGCAGACCTGATGCCGGCGGCGGTCGATGGCGCTGGCGGGCTGCGGCCCCGCCTCCAAGATGCGCTGGAGGCCGAGCTGGCCTCGGCGCCTGGGCGTATGCGCTGGCGCGTCAGCTTCGACAGCGGTGACGCTGCTTGGTGCGCCGTCATCGAGCGCGGTCTGCGTCGCATCCGCCTCGGCAGCCCTGGCTTTCACCATGAGCGCGCCGTCGCGGCTCTCATCGAGCGCTTGCCCTTTGCCCGTCAGCGCGAGGAGGGCGACCGCATCGCCGCATGGACCGAGCACGCGGCGACTTGGAGTGCGGTAGACGTCGACTCGGCGCCGACCGACATCGAGGCCGCGTTCGCGCGCTGCGGGCTCGACGACCTCATCGCGCCGGGGCCCCAGCTCGGTTCGATCCTGAGCCGCATCGAGACGCGCGCCGGCTCCCTGGCCCAAGAGCTGCTGCCGGTGCTGCGCAGCCATCGCGCGCCAGTGCTCGAGCGAATCAGCCAGTGGGGCCTGGGCCTGCAGGCCGACTACCCGCTGCTGCGCGTCCACGCCCTGCGCCTCATCGCCGCGCTGCCAGCGCTCGACCACGACCGCGGTGGCCGGCTCGTCGCGGCGCAGGTCAGCGAGATGGTGCTCCGAACGCTGGAGGATGACGACCGCGCTCGCAGGGTCGCCCCGGCGATGGCCCTGCCCTCTTGGTTGACGCTGGCGCTGCGCCTCGGGCGGACGGCGATTCGCCTGTTGCCGGCGCGGCTGCTGGCGATGATGACGCGCATGACGGTCCAGCGCGTCGCAGGGGTCTTCATCGCCGGCGAGGACGCCAAGAGCGCGGCGCCGTCCTTGCGCCGCCTGGCTGAGAGCGGCTGCGACGCCACGCTGGACCGTCTCGGCGAGGCGGTGGTCACCGAGGCCGAGGCTGATGGCTACCGCGACGCCGTGCTGGACCTGATCGGCGGCGCATCGGCGATGTACGGCACCAAGCGCAACGCAGCGGACCTGCCGCTCGGACACGTCTCGATAAAGGTGTCGGCGCTGACGGCGCGCTTCGACGCGGATGACCCCGAGGGGAGCTGGCGCCGGGTGCATGCGCGGCTGCAGGCGATCTTGCGCCGCGCCCGCGAGGCCTCTGTCTTCGTCAACATCGACGCCGAGCACGAGGCCGTGCGCGACCTGACGATCGACGTCCTCTCCCGCACGCTGCGCGCCGACCCCGAGCTGCGGGACTTTGCCGACATCGGAGTCGTGCTGCAGGCCTACCTGCGGGACTCGGCGCAGCACCTCGACTCGATCTTGGCGCTCTGTCGCGCCCGCTCGGTCCACCTGGGCATTCGCCTCGTCAAGGGCGCCTACTGGGACGCCGAGACCATTGAGGCTGAGGCGCACCACGAGCGGCCAGCCCAGTGGCTCAACAAGGCCGAGACCGACCTGTGCTTTCAGGCGCTGACGCTGCGGATCCTACGCCACCCCGAGCAAGTCCGCCTCGCAGTAGGCAGCCACAACCTGCGCGATCACGCCTTCGCTCGGGCTGCCCGCGAGGTCCTGGCGCCCGAAGCGCCGCCGGTCGAGCACCAGTGCCTGTTCGCGACCTACACCTCCCTGGCGGTGGCGATGGCGCGCGCCGGCTGGCCGGTTCGCATCTACGTTCCGGTCGGCTCAATGCTGACGGGGATGGCCTACCTCGTGCGCCGCGTGATGGAGAACAGCTCACAGGTCGGTGTACTGACCATGGCGCGTCAGCCCGTCGAGCTCGACCGCCTCCTGGAGTCGCCAGCGCAGGCCCTCGAACGGCAGCGCCGTAGCGGGGCCTGGACCCGGCCAATTCAACTGCAAGGTCGCGAAGACGCGCTCGCCTTCCTCGCCTGCGCGCCGGCGCGACTGCACAGGCCGCCTACGCGGGCGGCCCTCGATGAGGCGCTGCGCGCCATGCGTTCTCGCATCGCCGCTGGGATCGCCGCCTTGCCGTGGCTCGACGGCACGCCTTCGGCGCCTGCGGCCCGCGGCCCAGCGCTGACGTCGAGGTCGCCCGAAGACGCCGCGCTCTGCGTCGGCTCGTTGACCACGGCGACGGCGGCGGACGTCAACGAGGCGGTGATGGCGGCGCGCGGCGCTAGCGCGGCGTTCGCCGACCGCGGCGTCGTGCTCC
>SXNM01000189.1 GCA_005777155.1 Pseudomonadota bacterium
AGGATCTCGCCGCGTCGCACGTCGAAGCTGAGCCCCTTCAGGGCCTGAAAATCACCGTAACTCTTCTGCAAGTCGCGAATCTGGATGACCGCGCCTGCGCCCGTGCCGTCACGTCCTGCGTCTTTCTGCGCCATCGACTCCCCTCCCTAAGGTCACTGCAGAAGTCTGGTGCCGCCTGCGCCTCTCAGGCCCCAGCCGACGAAGCGCCCGAACGCCGCGATCGACGGCGTCATTCCCGGCGCGGCGCAGATCGCAGCCGCTTGGCGCTGCGGGCGCCGCACGCTCCTGCGGTACGCCGCGCTCGCCGGCCGTGGCCCGGCATGCGGGTGGCGTGCCGACTTCCGCTGCGCCGCGTGCGGACCTACGGGCCGGTTGCGAACGGCAGCCGCCGCCGACATCGGCCTTCAGCCGCTGGCGCCGGGTACCGCTCCGACGCGCGCCAACTCGGCGACGATCGGGGCTGTCCCGCAGACCGCAACGAAGTTAGGATGGCGCTCTGGCGTGTCAAGTACCGCCGGAGGTGGAACTTGCGCCGACTCTGCCGCTCCAAATCGTCCCGCCTAGATGCCGCGCGCCGCGCGTCCGTCGTCGCGTTGTCGCTCCTGTGTTGGTTGCTGGCCGCCACCCCCTCCGGTGCGCAGGTGCCGCCGGCGCCGCCAGACGGAGAGCCTGCGCCTGCCGCGGGTGACGCACGGCAGCCGACGCCAGCCGTCCCCAGAGGCGGGGAGAGCGTCACGCCCCCTACGACAGCGACGGCGACCGACGCCGACGAGGCCGCTGCGGACACCTCCGATCGACGGTCGCAGCTAGCGCCGCCGCCTTGGCCCTTGGTCCTACAGTGGTTGCCGCTCAAGGCCCAGCCTGCTGCCACGCTCCAGCGCCGCGAGCTGCGGGCCATCGCCCAGGACCTCGAACGCGCCCGCTCCGACGCTGCCTGCCAAGCCGCCGCGGCCTTGCTGGATGCGCGGCTGCAGGAGGCGTCGCGCCTCTTCTACGCCCCGATTCGCAAAGACGCCGATCTCGCCGGCATCGAGCGCTTCCTCGACTCCTGGGTGCGCGGACCTGACCCGCTGTTGGTCGTGGCGGCAGAACAGTGGGCGCCGGCGCCTTCTTGGCGCGACACCGCCGCGTTGGCCTGCGCCCGCGCGGCGCGGCCGGCGATCGCCGAGCGGTTCTTGCGGCCAACCGCTGGGCTGCAGCTCGGTGGACGGTCGGCGGTGGCGCTCGCCCTGCTGCGATGGCGGCGCGGCGGCGGACTGGCGACGCACACGTGGTGGCTCGCGCCCATGACGCTGAGCCCATCGGAGACGTCGGCCTCGTCGGCGGCGGATGGCGCCGTGAGCGCATCGCTGGAAGGGCGCCTGCTGGCGGCGATCTTGCTGCCCGACGAAACCCGCCGCGCCGCCCTGGCCCGCCTGCGCGCCGACGCCGACGCGACGCAACGCCCGTTGGTGGACGCCGTCACGGTGTGGCGGGGCGCCCAGGCGGCCACAGGATCGACACCATGAGCACCGACCGGTCGCGGCCGCGCTTTCAGCCTGAAATCGCCGGCGCCGAGGGTCGGGGCGCAGCCAACGCCGCCTTCGCCGCAGAGGCGCAGCGCCATGGGTTGCGGTGGCGTTGCGACGACTGCGCCTTCTTCGCCACCGCCGAGGCGCGCTGCAGCGTCGGTTGGCCCGTCGAGGCACTGCGCGACGCGATCGACGCCATCGGCGATGACGGAGTCCCTGTGTTCTGTAAAGCGTTCGAGGAGATCGGAGCCTAGCGCTGAGACGCCCGCTGCGCGACCAGCGACTCCGGGCGGCGCCGCTGGCCGTCAGCGGCTCGCGTAGCTCGGAGCCCCAGGCCAGACAAGAGCTCCGTCTTCGGCGCTTCCGAACCAGAGCCGCCCAGCGCGGCGCCCACGGTGTCCCAATGGGAGCGGCGCTAGCTGCCGCGTCGCCCTGGACCCGCACGCAGCCCCTGCCAGAAAGCGTCGAGCGTGCTCCGACACTGCGGTCCACCGACCTGTGTCAGCGGCTCGAGCTGGCGCAGCAAGGCGCGCACCTGCGTCCGTCCGCGAGCGGTCGTCATCGCCTGTAGCGGCGTCGCGCCGTTGAGGGCGCTGAGCGGGCGATGCTCGAGGCCGTGCAGGTACTCGGCTAGCCAGTCGCGAGTCAGCCGCGCCAGATCTTCGCCGTCGCTCTCGTCTTCCAACAAGGCGCTGACGTCGCGCACCAAGGTCAATCGCGGCCGCAGTCCAGGCAGCGCGTGGCTGAGCGCGCGGCGCAGGCGATCTGCTCGAGCCAGTGAGCGTGTGGTCGCCAGAAGGCGATCGCCGCGCCAGATCAGCTGCGCGCCGACGGCGCCGAGCTCGGGATCTGCGACGACCCAAGCATTGTCACGTCGACGAAGCAGCCGGCCAGCTGCCGTCAGCTCCGCCAGCGCCGGGCGCAGCTGTCGGGCCATCGCGAGGTCAAAGGTCACGCTGACCCGCACCATCGGCTCGCCATCGGGCGCCGGCAGACCTCTCACTCGGCGGCGGCGGCGCTTCAGCGCCCGGATCGAGGCGTCGAGCAGCGCCGGCTGGCGACTCTCGCGGCTCGCGATCACGGCGGCCTTGGCGGCGGCGACCATCGGCCGCAGGCAAGCGCTCGGCAGCACAAGGTGCACCGCGTCGAGGAGCCAGATCGCGCCGTCAGGGTCCGCGATCTCGAGCGCCCGTGCCAGGAGGAGCTCGCCCGGCTGCGCCACCGTCGACAAGACCGGCTCGAAGATTTCCAGCGTCGCCTCGTCGTGCAGGCGGATCAGGATCGCCGTCGAACCCTGCAGCGACTCCACGCGGTAGACGTCAGGCGAGGCAGCCGCGAGGGCGGTGACCAGCGCGAGCTCGTCAGGCTGAAGTCCTCGCGAAGGCAAGAGTCGGGCGCCGAGCCGACCACGACGCATCGGGGCATCCCAAAGCAGCCACGGCAAGAATTGGCCGTGGGCCTCCCGCTCGCCGAGAAATTCCGCGAGCGCCTCGCCCGAGGCGAAGGGTGTCCTAAAGAAGCGCTCCGCGGCGCGCCGCACCTCGACCCGGCCCAGCACGTCCTGAACGGCGTCCATGAGCCGCACCAGCAGCCCAAGGTGGAGCTGTCGCAGGCGGTGGCGGCGAAAGAAGAGGGGGGCATCAGCCATCGCGGCGGCGGCTCCTAGGCGCCGATGCGCCGACGCCGGGCTTCTTAGGCGCCGCCTTCCGTGCTGTCAACGCGGCGGCGGAGCAGGCCGGGGGGCTGGGTCCGTGGCACGACGCTCCGCACCCTTCCGTAGCTCGGGCCCGCGTATTCCTGTGTAGTAGCGTGCGGGTCCGTCGCGTCGCCTTCGCCCCCTTGCTGGGCCGGAGCGGGCTCGGTCGGCTCTCGGGTCTCGCCGGTACGCTCGGCGCGGGCTGCGGCGCGCAGGGCCTGACGCTCACGATCCCGTGCATCCAGGGCCGCCTCGACGTCAGCCTCTTCGATTGGCGGCCGGCCAAAATGGGACAGCGCCGCCTCCTGCCACGTCATCGGCGCGTCGCCCCCCGCCGCCGACAGCCCCAGCGAAATGGGTAGCTCCTCTAAGGGCGGCACCACGCGGCCAGTTCGCATCGCGAAGTCGCCGGCGGCGGCGATCGCGCCGAGATCCATTCGCTTTCCCGAGTCCAAGTCGGGACGGCGACGCCAGCCGCGCGCCAGCGCGAGGATGAAGAGCAGCGACACAACCGTCCAGATCGTCGTGTCGCCGAGCCACACCGCCCAGCGCGAGCCGCTGCTCTCGAGGAGCCGGGCATAGATGACAAAAAGCTCGCGCGGGCCGAGGCCGAAGGTCGCGATCCACGCTGGCTCGAAGTCGAGGCCGTGGTGCATTCGCTCATGCAGATCGGCGAGCGCGAGGCTGTTGCCGCTGCGATCGATGGCGAAGCGCAGGAAGCCCGCGGCGGTGGCATAGGCGCGACCGGCGCGCAGTCGGTCGGCGCCGAAGTCCGCTTGGAGGTCGTCGAGGACGTCGATCGTGCCTGCCGCGCCGCCGGTCATGCCTTCGAGCAGTCGCTGCGCAGTCGCCTCGCCGGCGACCAACATCGCCACCGCCTCGTGGTACCAGCGCGGCAAGTAACGGCCATGGCCGAGGGCGTGCAGGGCGACGTGCGCGATCTCGTGACGCACGGTCTCGCTGGTGTGCAGCAGGCCGGCGCCGTCCAGACGGACCAGCACGCGGTCCTGCGACAGCAGCGCCAGGCCGGCGATCCACGGCTCCGACCACTGCGAGCCGGCGCCTGCGTCTGCCACCAGACGGCGAAACGCCTCGTCGCTGCCGGCGAAGTCGATGCGGAGCTGTCCGTCGAGCCGGGTGCGCAGCGTGCCGGCCACATCGGCCTCGGCCCCGGCCACGAGCGCAGTGAGCGGCTCGCGGCGATCCTCGTCGAGGTCGTGGAGGCCGATCTGGAACTTCAGCGCGGACGCCGACATCGGCGCCCACAGGAGCAGCGCCGCAGCCAGTGCGAGCCACGCACGCCGCGGGGCCGTGCGCCGCCACGCCGCCGTGGCCTGGCCTGAACGCAAGGCCTGCCAACGGCGAAAAAGCCGCCCTGTCCAGCCGGACGCCCACGGCGCCCGTGCTGCCTCGACTGCCATCGCTGCACCTCAACGCTTGGTCTACTCGCCCGCGGCGATTCGTCGCCACTAGGCCTGAGCCCGCACGCCCAGCCGCCGCCCTGGCCGCCCTGACGCCCGTCGACCTGCCTCACAACCTTCTGCCAACTCTGCCCACCGGTCGCTGGCGCTTGCTGGCGCTTTTGCTCACTCCGCTCGGAAGAAGCGAAAACGCGAGGCAGAGATCTCAAACATGAACCCGAACTGGAACTCGACCTCGCCGCGTTCATTGACCAAGCCCGCCGGCGGATTCGGGTAGGGCCCACCCGCAGAGAAGGCGCGCATCGCCTCGTCGTCAAGGAAGCTCAGGCCACTCGGCTTCCGCACCTGCAGGTCCTTGACCTGGCCCGTAGGATCCAGCCGCACGCGCACGATGGTCAGCCGATCGCGCACGCCGTAGCGGCGCCCATTCGGATCGCGCGACTGCCACACCGAGGCCGGGTTCCACTCGCTGCCGACCCGCTCACGAACACGCTGATAGAAGTCCCAGTAGCGAAACTTCCGCGTGTTCAGCAGGTTGGTGTCGCCCTCGTCCTCCACATCCGGCAGATAGTCGTTGGAGCCCGGCTCGCCGGAGAGCGCCTGCATGTTGTGCAGGACGTTGGCCGACGAGGTCGACGGCAAGAGCAGGCCCGCGCCGCCGCCGCGCGTCACCGAGGGCCGGATCATGTCTGAGCGCGGCGCGCCGTCCGGGGCTGGCTCCGGCGCGCTGCCTGCGACCTCTGGCGCCGAAGAAGCGACCCCTGGGTTCGGGCCAAGGGACGTCGGCGCAGTCTGCTGGGCGTTCGCTGCCTGTGTCGGCGCTCGCGTCGCCGACACGGCCTCCGCGGCGCGACGGCGGCTGCGCGCGCGCTCCGTCGAGGAGGGCGGTCGCGGCGGGCTCGCGAGCTTGGCTGGACGCTGTTGTCCTCCGCCTTGCGAAGTCTGGCCGGTGGAGCCGGCGATCTGCGTCGGATCCCGGCTCTTGCTGTTCGGGCTCTGCAGCTTGGACGGCTGGTCGATTTGGACGCGCCCAAGGTCACGCCCCTTTCGCTGGTGGCCCCGGCTCTTCTGCTCACGCTCGACCTGCATGTCGTAACGGCCAAGGTAGCGCGCGTCCGTGGGGCGTTGCTCCCGCTCAGGTCGGGCGGTCTCGACGATCTGTCCCTTGGGCTCGGTCTCCGGCGGCGGCTTGCGGATCGGCGGCCGTGGCTCGGGCGTCGCCGCCAAGGCCAAGCGGCGCTCTGCGCGGTGAGCTGTCGTGTTGGGCCTCGGCTGCACGGAGGCCGGCGCGCCGCTACGCTGGGCCGGCCGCTCGGCGAGGCGTGCCTTGAAGCCGATGTGGGCTTGGCGCTTGTCGGCGGCTTCGCGGGCGCTGTCACTCGAGCTGCCGTGCACGATGAGCAACGCCAAGCCCTGCAGCAGCAGCGCCGCCGCTACGATGCCGGCAAGTCCTGCCGCCGCCCTGCGTGTCCCAGCGCCCATACAGCCTCCGCACCCCGCGGTGCCGGCCCTCCATCCCCCCTGGAAGCTTAGGGCGCCCCTAGGGGCGGTCAAGCCGCACAGCAAGACGCATGAGGCTGCCCCCGGTTGCAGCGCAAGCGCTGGCAGCACCCGCCGCGCACAGCCGCGTCGCGTGGCCTCGAGAGACGCCCTCAGAATCCGCCGACCGGATCACTGGCGGTCTGTTGCTACGGGCTCGGCGCGCCTTGGCCGGCAAGAGGCGCCATCATCAGGCTTGCCCAAGCCAGCGCCGTATCGAATTCGGCGCCCACGGTCCCATGGGGAGCCTCTCTCGGCGCACGTCGCGCCGCCACGCCGCAGGGCTGGCGACGGTTCCGGGTCGGCCGCCCGCCGGGCAACGCCGCCCGCCGCGTCCACGAAGGTGAAGGGCTCAGAAGAGGTCGCTGACGCTGTCGCCGTCGTGAATGCGGCGAATCGCCTTTGCCAGGAGCGGGGCCACCGACAAGACCTTGATCCTGCTGCAGGCTTCGGCCTTCTGCCGCACCGGCACGCTGTCGGTGACGACGACTTCGCGGAAGGGGCCGGATTGAATTCGCTCCAGCGCTGGGCCCGAAAGGACGCCGTGGGTGACCGCGACAGACACCGAGCGCGCGCCATTGTCGAGCAGAAAGCGCGCCGCCTCGACCACCGTGCCGCCGGTCGCCATCTCGTCATCGACGATGATCGCGTCCATGCCGTGCACGTGGCCGATGAGGTTGGTAGCCACCGCTTTGTCGTCGTCGCCGAAGCGCCGCTTGTCGACGATAGCCATCGGCAGGTGCAACCGGTTGGCGAACCGCCCGAGCTCCTTGGCCTCGCCAGCGTCTCCGGCGACCAGGACCGTGTTCGACAGGTCCCAGGTGCGCAGGTAGTCACAGAGGATCGGCGCCGCCACCAAGTGATCGGCCGGCATGCGGAAGAAGCCCTGGATCTGCGGCGAGTGCAGATCCATCGTCAGCACCCGGTCGGCGCCAGCGGTCTTGAGCAGATCGGCCACCAATCGGGCCGCGATGCTGATGCGCGGCCGGTCTTTCTTGTCCGAGCGGACGTAGGGCAGGTACGGCAGCACCGCAGTCACCCGCGCCGCCGAGGCGTTTTTTAGCGCGTCGATCGCGATCAGCGTCTCGACCAAGTGCTCGTTGACCGGCGGGCTCGATGTCTGGACGTAGTACACGTCGCACTCGCGCACGTTGTCGCCGATCTTCACCATCAGGTTGTCGTTGCTGAACTTGACGACTTCGCTCTTGCCCAGCGCGAGGTCGAGCTGATCGCAGATCGCCGCCGCGAGCTCGGGGTGGCTACGGCCAGCGAACACCTTGATGCGATTCATGATCGGGGACTCCTGACACGGAGAGCTGCGGACGCGGCGGCCGCATTCGCGCCGCCACTACGACCATTGCGGCTCAGTCGTTGTAGCCCTTGAGCGCGGCGACCTCGCCCATCACCTCGCCCGTCGGGTTGGCCAGCATCGCCCGGTCGCGGTAGGTGTTGAGCTTGAGGCGCAGCGCGTTGAGCTTGATGAAGCCGTCAGCGTCGCCCTGGTTGTAGACCGAGTCGGCCTCGAAGGTGCTGTACTCAGGGTTGTACAACGAGTTCCGCGCCTTACGTCCGGTGATCCAGCAGTTGCCCTTGTACAGCCGCAGGCGGGCGACACCCGAGACGCCCTTCTGCGTGTTGCGGATGAAGGTCAGCAAGTGCTGGAATTCCGGCGAATACCAGTAGCCGTTGTAGATCATGCGCGTGAACTGGGGCACGAGGCTGTCGCGCAGCGCCATCACCTCGCGGTCGAGGACGATCTGCTCGATGGCGCGGTGGGCGTGGAAGAGCAGGGTGCCGCCGGGGGTCTCGTAGACGCCGCGCGAC
>SXNM01000190.1 GCA_005777155.1 Pseudomonadota bacterium
CTGCCGCCGCCACGCCGCCACCTTGGCTTGGTCGCCCGAGAGGAGGACCGCTGGCACCTCGTGGTCGCGAAAGCTGCGCGGCCGGGTGAACTGTGGAGCCTCCAGCAACCCGCCCTCGTGCGACTCCTCGACGAGGCTCAGGGCGTTGCCGAGCACACCCGGCAGCAGCCGCGCCACCGCCTCGATCACGGCCATGGCGGCGACCTCACCACCGTTGAGCACGTAGTCGCCGACGCTGAGCAGCTCGTCGACCTCGTCCTCGACCCGGGCGTCGAAGCCCTCATAGCGGCCGCACAGCAGCAAGAGCCCTGGCTCGTGGGCGGCGTAGCGGCGCGCCGTCGCCTGCGTGAAGCGAGGCCCCGCCGGCGACAGCATCACCCGCAGCGGCCGCGGCGTCCCTCTGTCTGCGGCTGCCGCCAGGTCGTCGAGCTGGGCCACAACCGCGGCGGGCTCGATCAGCATGCCGGCGCCGCCGCCGAAGGGCGCGTCATCGACCCGACCGTGCTTGTTGGTGGCGAAGCGGCGCCAGTCGTGCAGGCACACCGTGAGGCGGCCGGCGGCGATCGCCTTTCCGATCAGGCTCTCGCGGAGAAAACCCTCAAAGATACCAGGAAACAACGTCAGCACATCGACGCGCAGGCCGCGCCCATCGGCGGCGAGCGGGGGCAACGCGTCCAGCTCGGGCCCCAACATCGGCTAGCGCCAGTCGTCGAGATTGCGCACCCGCACGATGCCCGGCTCTTCACCGATCGAGGGCACGATGTCGGCCAAAATCGGCACCAAGACCTCGCCGCGCTCCGTGGCGACCACGAGCACGTCGACGCTGGTCTCGGTGAAGGCCTTGACCGTACCGAGGTGGGCGCCGGTGTCGGCGTCGAGCACCGCGGCGCCGATGACGTCGATGTGATAGAATTCGCCGTCTTCCAGCTGCGGCAGGACGTCGCGCGGCACCTCGAGCGCGCCGTGGGTCAGCGTCGCGGCGCCCTCGCGGTCGGCGACGCCGGCGAACATCACCAACAGGGCGTCGCCGGTGTCGCGAATGGCGTCGATGGTGATCGGACGCGGCGGCTTGCCTTCGTGATGAAGTCGCAGCGGGATATCCTCGAACAGCAGCGTCGACGCTGGGTTGTCCGGCCAGACCCGCAGCTCGCCGTGGACACCGTGCGGCCGCCCGATGACAGCGACCCGCACCCACGGCGAGGTGTCGTCTCCAGCGGTGCTGGCGTCAGGCACGGCGGGCGGCCGTCGGCGCGAAGAGGTGGCGCTCATCCGAGGGTCAGCTCGTCCTTGAGAGGACGCGACATGAGGTCTTCCATGGCGACCAGGAGGTCCTTGCCCTCCCATAGCACGCGGTAGGCCTGCTCGATGATAGGCACCCGGTCGGCGACGCCGAGCTTGTCGGCCAACTGCCACGCCGAGCGGCTGGTCAGCACGCCCTCGGCGACCGTGACGGTCGAGCTCAAGATCTGCTCCAGGGTCTCGCCCCTGCCGAGGCGGACGCCGACCGTGCGGTTGCGCGACAGCTCGCCGGTGCAGGTCAAGACCAAGTCGCCCATGCCGGCGAGGCCCTGCAGCGTCAGCGGGTCAGCGCCCTTGCGGACCGCCATGCGCGTGATCTCGGCCAGCCCGCGGGTGATGAGGCCGGCGCGCACGTTGTAGCCAAAGCCCAGGCCATCGCCGGCGCCGACGCAGATCGCCATCACGTTCTTGAGGGCGCCGCCGAGCTCGACGCCCGCCACATCGCGCGTGGTGTAGCAACGGAAGCGGTTGTTGCTGAGCCACTGCTGCACTTGCCGGCCGACCCAGGGCATATGGCTGGCGACCGTGACCGCCGTGGGGCTCTGGTCGGCGACCTCCTTGGCAAAACTCGGCCCCGACAGGTAGGCGAGGTTGCCGTGCAGCTTGTGCGGCAGCGCCCGCTCCAAGATCTGATCGACCGTCTCGAGCGAGTCGTTCTCGATGCCCTTGCTGCAGCTGACGAGGATGTGGTCATCACGAAAGACCCGCGCCACGCTGCCGATGACCCGCCCGACGTGGGGGGTCGGCGCTACCGAAAGCACCAGCGTCGTGCCGGCGACGACGGCCTCAAGGTCTTCACTGGCGGTGACACCCGCCGGCAGCTCGAAGCCGGGGAGAAAGACGCTGTTGCGGCGATTGTCGCGGATGTCGGCGACGACGTCGCGCTCGTGGGCCCAGATCGTGACCTCGTGGCCGACGCGCGCGGCGTGCATTGCGAGCGCGGTGCCCCAGGCGCCACCGCCGATGACGCCGATCTTGATCTTCGGACGCTGCTCGCTCATCGCTGTCCTCCGCCGCGGCTGGGCCGGGCTGCCGACGAGTGTGCGCCCGTTGGCGGCAAAGGCTCAAGCGGCGCTGCCGCCGATCGCGAAATAGGGGGCGGCGCGAGGTCCGCCGGCAGGGCGTCGAGCGCAGGATCGCGCCAACGCTCGCCGCCACCGCCCCGCTGCGCCTCGTCGAAGAGATCGCGCAGCGAGCGATCACGGCCCGCCGCCCGCGCCCGCCGGCGGGCCCACTCGCGCAGCGCCTTGACCTGCTCCTCGTACGTCTCGACGAACGGGACGATCTCGCTGATCGCCCGCTCGAGGTCTCGGTCCGCCAGCTCCCGGCCTTCGGCAAAGGCGGCCGCCAGCGCTTCATGCACCGCCGCCTCAAGCTCGGCGCCGGTCAGCCGATCGGCGGCCCGCGCGAGGCGCTCGACGGCGTAGTCGGCGGGGTCGCGGCCGCTCTTGCGCAGGTGGATGGCGAACACCTCGGCCCGCACCGCCGCGTCAGGCAGATCGACGAAGAAGATCTCGTCGAAACGACCCTTGCGCGTCAGCTCCGCCGGCAGGCCGTCGACGCGGTTGGCGGTCGCGGCGACGAAGATGCCCTCCTTGTGCTCGGCCAACCAAGTCAAGAAAGTGCCCAAGATCCGCGCCGTCGCCTCGCTCGACAGCGCCTCAGCGAAAGCCTTGTCGAGCTCGTCGACCCAGAGCACGACCGGCGCCATCACCTCGGCGACGGCCAAGGCGTGGCGGAGGTTCTCGTCGGGCGCCGAGTCGGCGGTAAACAAGCGTCCGAGATCGAAGCGCAGCAGCGGTAGCCCGAGCGCCTGCGCTGAGGCCTTGGCGAACAGCGACTTGCCGCAACCAGGCACGCCGACGAGCAGCACGCCGCGTGGGGCCGGCAGGCCGAACTGGCGCGCCCGCTCGCCCTGGGCCGCCCGCCGCCGCTCCAGCCAGGCCTTGAGCGCCTCCATGCCACCGATGTCCTCAAGCACCGGCGCCGAGGCCACCACCTCGAGCACACCGCCGGTCGCCACCAAGTCGCGCTTCTCGGCGTGCAGCGCGGCGACAGCTTGCTCATCGGCCGGCACCCCGAACAGCCGCAGGCGACGCAACGCCCGCCGCAACTGGCCGCGTGTCATGCCGCGCGCCGCCTGCAATGCCGCAGCGACGAACTCGGGGTCGGCCCGACCGCCATCAGTCGGCGTCAGGGCGGCCACGACCAGGTCGCGCAGCTCGCCGTCGTCAGGCAAGGCGACCTCGATAATGACGCGGTCACGCGCCAGCTCCGGCACCTCGCGGCGCACCGCCGACAGCAAGATCAGGGTGTGTCCGGCGCGCTCGAGGCCCGTCAGCGCCTCGCGCAAGGCCCGAACGACGCCGGCGTCGCCGAGCAGCGCGTGCCCGCCACCGAGCACCAGGACACCGCGCGAGTCGCGCTCCTCCAGGGCGTCTAGGCTGGCGATGGCCGCCGCGGCGGGGTCGGCGGCGCCAAGGCGAGGCTCGAGCACCTCGACGCCAGCCCGACGGGCCGCCTCAGTGACCAGCGCGCGGGCGTCGGCCTCGTCGTTAGACAGGACCTCAAGCAGCGGGTAGCGGGCGGCGATGCGGTTGGCGATGGCGTTGCTGCGGTCCATGGCGTCTCCTTCGGCGAGCGTGGCGGGCACGGCTGCCACCGCGGTCGACCCTTCAGCGCTGCGGCGGTCGGCCGACCTGACCGGGGATCTCGACACCATAGCCGCGGATCTTGTCATGCAGGCTGCGGAGCGGCACGTCGAGGAGCTTGGCGGCGTGGGTGCGGTTGCCGCTGGTCTGGCGCAGCGCTTGCTCGATCAGCAGCTTCTCGGTCGCGGCCACGGCGGCGGGCAGGCTGAGCCCCGTGAGCTCGGACAGCGCCCGCGACGACAGCTCATTGACCTGGGGCGCCGCCAACTCGGCTTGCAAGTAGCCGGGCAGCGCCTCGACCCCGATCTCCTCATCTTCGCTCATGACCGCCGCCTGTTCGATCACGTTCTGCAGCTCACGCACGTTGCCGGGCCAGGTCCAAGCCTGCAGCCGCGCCAAGGCGAAGGGATGCACGGCGCGGATGCTGGTTCCGAGCCGGCGATTGGCCTGCGCGACCAAATGCTCGACCAGCAGCGGGATGTCCTCACGACGCTCGCGCAGGGCCGGGACCTGCAGCTCGATGACGCCGAGCCGATAATACAGGTCCTGGCGAAAACGACCGCTGGCGACGCGATCACGCGCCGCGACCGCCGATGCCGCGACCACCCGGACGTCGACCGGCACTGAGCGGGCGGCGCCGATC
>SXNM01000020.1 GCA_005777155.1 Pseudomonadota bacterium
CGACGCGAGGCTCGCCGCTGAAACCAAGGACGCCGCGGAGGCCAGGCTCGCCGCCGACGCGAAGCACGCCGCGGAGGCCAGGGCTGCCGCTGACGCAAAGGCCGCCGCCGACGCCAGGGCCGCCGCTGCCAGAGCAGGCGAAGGGCAAGCGCCGGGCGGCGGGGCGGACGCGAGCGTGCGGCCAGCACCTGACAAGCCATTGAAACGCGATGATTTCCGACTCGACTGAGCGGGCACGTCCCGAGGTGAAGATGCGCCGCACGCTGGCATGGCTCTTGGTCGCGCTCTTTCTGACCCAGCCGGCGCTCGCCGCCACCGGCGCGCTCACGCTAGAGCAGGCGGATCAGCGAGCCAAAGCCCTCGAGGTATTTAAGAAAGGCAGGACGGCCTACAAGGCCGGCGACTACGGCGCGGCGCTCGAGTTTTTTCGCCAGGCGCAGTCGATCTACTCACACGAGGCGCTGATCATCCTCGCGCTCGCCAAGACGCTCGACCGCGCGGGAGATCTGGAGCGCGCCCACCAGTACTATAAGTTGTTCCTGGTCGAGGCGCCGCCGGAGGATCCGGATCGCGCCGCCACGCTGGAGCGCATCGCTGCCATCGACAAGGAGCTGGCCGCCCGCCCCGGGACCATGCTGCTCGGCAACCTGCCCTCGACGGCAGAGGTCCGGATCGACGGCAAGGTGGCTGGGGTGGACCACCGCGGCGGCATCAATCTGCCAGCCGGCAGCTACAAAGTCTCGGTGCGCGCGCCAGACCGAGTGCCGTTTCAGCGGCAGGTCTTGATCACCTCGGGCCGCGAGACGCGCCTCGACGTGGTGCTCTTGGAGCCGGTCGAGTGGTCCAAGCTTCGCCGCGATCATACCTGGACCTGGGTGGGCGCCGGGCTGAGCGCGGCCTCCTTGGCGGCGACAGCGGTCCTAGCGGTGCGTGGCGCCTCGATGCGTAGCGATTTCAGCACGCTCTTCGACTCGGCGGGCCACGCGACCGCCACTGGGCGTAAGCGATTTGACTGCCCAGCCACAGCGACCAGCGACGACGATTGCCCAGCCCTCATCGCCGAGGGAGAGCGCCTGCGCGACGGGATCGTCAGCAACGACCGTCTGTCCTACGGCTTCGCAATCGCGGGCGGGGTGTTCGCGGTCGGCACGGTCGTGGCGTGGTTCGCGGCGCCGCCGGTAAGCGACCAGGGCGCCGAGCAGGCCTTTCGGTTGGCACCTTGGAGCGATGGCGCGTCCCACGGAGCCGCGCTTCACCTGCGATTTTGAGGCGCTGTGGCGGGGGCCTGGGGCTTGGTCGGTCCCGCCACAGGCCGCGCCCGCAGCACCAACGTCATCAAGGCCTGCCGGACGGCCTCGTCGCGTTCGGTCGCCAAGGCCCGCCGTGCCTGCACGCCCGCTGAGGCGGGGTCGGCCACCAGGCCAAGCGCCCGCGCCGCGGCCAAGCGCGTCTCGCGCTCCTTGTGACGCAGGCCCGCCGTCAGCACCGGGAGTGCCGCCGCGGGCTGCCGGCGGCCGAGCCCGGCGCCAAGGGCCATCAGCGCCGTCGCCCGTAGGCGGCTGTCTTTCGATCGAGCGATGGCGCGCAGCCGGTCATCGGCGCCGACGGTGCCAAGGCGCGACAGCAAGGCGACTGCGCGCACCCTAGCGAACCGATGCTCAGCAGGGTCCGCAGCGACCCCCGCTAGGTCGGCCTCGACATCGTGGCTGGTTCTGCGGAGCTGGTCTGCGGTCGGCGAAGAGTCGGTGGCGTGGAGCCAAGCCCGCAGCGCGCGAGGGACCTCTGCCGCAACGGCAGGCCGCCCGGCGAGGTTCGCGAGGGAGAGGAGCAGCACGGCGGCGCGCCCGCTCGGGAGGTGTCGGCGCTGTCGGGGGCCTCGGCTCATGGGCGCCTCATCGGGCGCAGCATTGGGCTGCGCCGCAGCACTTGGGATTGCTCGTGGCTGAGCGCGATCGACTGCGCGCTGACGCTCCAGTGCATCAGGTTGTCGCCCGCTGGCTGGGGGGTGTCTGGGAGAGGATCGGCGATGGCGTCGCCGTCGCCATCGGGCGCCTCGGTGGTGTGGAAGAGCCCGAGGTAGTGGCCGATTTCGTGAGCGATGGCTCGACCGAGGCGGACGGGGTCGTCGCGCTCGCCGGCGATGGCGATACCGGCGCGTGAGGTGCCCGCGGCGTCAGGTTCGCCGGGAATGCCGCCTGCGACCCCGAGCATCAAGTCGAGGCCTGGCGGGCCGCCGCCGCCGCTGGTGGCATAGATCGAGTCGACGAAGAATACGTTGACGCCCGCAGGCAGCCCCTCGCCAGCACGAAACAGCGCCGCCAAGTCGCCGTCGCTGCCCTCGCGCGTCACGATGAAGCCGAGCTTGCCGTCGACCTCGTAATGCCGCACTGGGTTGAGGACGATGCCGGCGACCGCAAGGCGCTTCCGCGCCTCCGCCAGGGCCGCCTGGAAGTCAGCGTCGGACGCGGCGGCGTCGCGCGTCAGGCCGTGGGCGCCGGTGTAGATGAGGTTGACTGCCAGATCGTTGCCGAGATGCAGCGGGCCGTAGCGCAAGTGCAAGCCCACCGCGACCTTGGCGACGACGGGCGAGACGCCTGACTTGATGCGGCGAAATGCGAACAGGCGCAGCCGCTGCGGTCCAGCCTCCAGCGCAACCAGCGGCGTGTTCGGGAAGAGAAACGCGGCGCGTTCGGGCTGAGCGAGCACGCGGTTGGCGCAGGGCCCGAGGCAGACCCCTGGGTCGGCGCTGATGCCGATCCACGCTGGCGGCACCAACGCGACGGCGCTGCCGCGCTCAAGAGCCGCGATCTGCAGCTCGACGTCGGGCGGGCCCTTGAGGGTGAGCGTCAGCGCGGTGACGCCAGCTGGCAGATCGAAGTCGATGGTGCCGCTCTTGCCGTCTTGGCCGGTGGTGAACGTCCCGAGGTCCCGCGCCTCGACGGTGCCTGGGCCGGCGGTGGCGTCGGCTGCGTCGGTGTGCGCGCTGTCGTTGGCGACCGTCCCATCATCGCCGCCTGCGCCTGTACCGTCGCCGACAGCGTCGTTGGTCGAGTCGGCAAGTTCGCCGCAAGCAGCGATAGCGGTCAGGGTCAGGGCGATCGCCCAGGCAGCCGTTCGTGCCGCGGCGGGTGGCGCCACCGCGTGGACGGGCCGCGCCGACACAGCAGCTGTCCTGGCGTCGCTGAGCATCTGGGCCACCCCTTGGTCGCGCGGCCTGCGGACCGGACCAGCCCGAGTTTGCCGGCTGCGGCGCGGTGTGGCCAGCGGCTGGCCTGAGGGTGCCCGCGCTGGCGCCGCGGCCGGGACGTCGCCGCGCGCCTGTCGCCAGCGAGTCGCGGGGGCGCGTCTTCGCCGACGTTGACGCGGCCCAACGTCACACGGCGCCCTCCACGGGGCTACCAGCGGCAGGTGCGCGGGCGGTAGGCGCTCGGCTGGCCGGTTCGCGGTCGCCGGCTGGGCGGACCGCAGAGTCGACGCGGATGCGACGCGGGGCAAGCGGTCGGCCGGTGGGCGGTCGGTGGGCGGTCGGTGAGGCGGCTGCTGCGGCGGCGCGCCAGTGCGCCGGCCTGCCAGGGCCGCGCGGTGCGGAATAGGCGGGGCGGGGCCTGCGTTGTGGGTGGGAGTCTGGGGCACGGTGCCGCAGACGGTCCCCCAAGTCGGCGGCAGGTCGGGCGCGCTCTGGCTCCCCTCCCTCCCTTCCACCCGCAGCGTACCCGGCCTGCCGCCGCCTTCCCCCTAGACTCCCGCCGTCTGCACCACAAGCCCGGTCAGCTGCGCCGGCTCAGGCGCCGCCGGATCCCACGTGCTCCGGAGGCCGCTCTGCGTGCAGGGGGGCCACAGCGCTTGCTGTACATCGCGAAAAGCGGTACCTGCCGAGCGATGCTCAGAGCCCTACGCCGCTGCCTGGACCGATCGACCGCAGCGGTCGGCACGTCGACGGTGGGCCGTGCGCCTCGTGCAGACGCCGACCTCGCGTTCGCCCACAACGAGGGGCGCACGAGAGATCAAAGCCGACTGGCGGTCGCTCTGGTCACCATGGCGGGCGCGCTCCTCTTGGCTCCAGCAGCGCAGGGGCTAGACTACGATCGCAACGACGTGCTGGGCCGTGAGCTCGGGTTTTTTGCAGGCTCACTGCCGATTGACGGCCGCCCTCTCGGCCTCGCGGTGCGCGGTGTTGCGCGGCGACACACCCGCTTCTTGACGCTGGGCACCGAGGTCCTCATCGGCGCCACCTCGGCGCCACGTCCGCTGATTGGGGTCATGGCGCTGCTCGGCGCCGAGACCAGCGATAACGCTTGGGACCGACTGCGCGGGTACGGCGAGTTCGGGTTCGGCCTGATGTGGGCCAACAACGAGCTGTTCGACCTGCTCAGCTTCCATGTGGAGGGTGGCACCCGCATCTTGATCCAAGACGCCGCGCGACCTCACCTCTCGCTGACCTTGGGCATGCGGCTGAGCACCGACTTCTCTGGCGTCGGCTTCGCGTTTCTGACGGGCATGTCATGGGCGTTCGACTAGCAGAGGCGCCGGTCGCGGCGGCGATGGGCGTGGCGAACGTGGCGCACGCGCCGTCGACAGTAGAAGTCGCCGGCAGCGAGCCAGCGAGCGCCTCGATCAACGCGCCAATCGCTGCGGCGGTGCGGACCCGCAGGGTGCTCGTGGTGGTCGGCGCCGGCGGTGTGGGCAAGACCACGCTCTCGGCCGCGCTGGGACTTGCCGCCGCGGTCGAGGGCAGGCGCGCGCTGGTGCTGACGGTGGACCCGGCGAGGCGGCTGGCGAACGCGCTTGGACTCAAGGCGTTTGACCAGCACACGCAGGTGATCCCGAAAGAGGCCCTGCGTGCGGCTGGGATCGACGCGCAGGTCGGCGTCGAGGTGGCGATGCTCGACATCCAGTCGACGTTCGACCGCGTCGTGACGCGCCACGTCGCCAACCCAGCGGCGGCGCGGGCGATCATGGACAACCCCTTCTACCGCACGGCGTCCACGGCCCTCGCCGGCTCCCAGGAGTACATGGCGATCGAGCGGCTGGCCGAGGTCGTCGCCAGCGGCGATCACGACCTGATCGTGCTCGACACGCCGCCCTCAGCCCACGCGCTAGACTTTCTCGAGGCGCCGCAGCGTCTCATCGATCTCTTCGAGAACCGTGCGTTTCGCGCGTTGTTGCGGCCCTTTGCCGGCAAGGGCGCGAGCTCGGGCATGTTCGCGCGCGGCTCGCTGGTGATGCGCGGCGTCGGTCGGTTCACCAGCGCTGAGTCCTTTCACGATCTGCTCGGGTTCTTCGGGGCGCTGTCGAGCGGATTCGACTCGTGGGTGGCGCGCGGGCGCGAGGTGTTGGCGCTCTTGCGGAGCGACGGGACGTCCTTTTTGGTCGTCTCTGGCACCGACGACGCCTCCCGCGATGAGGCGCAGTTCCTGCTCGATCGCCTGCGACAGGACGGGCTGGCCGTCGAGGCGTGGCTCGTCAACCGTGTCGCGATCGCCCACGTCGGCGTGCTGGGCGAGGCGGGGTCGCTGGCCGACCACATCCGCGCCGCGCTGCAGGGCGACCCAGCGTCGGCGGCGGAGACCTTGGCCCCGCCTGCCGCGCCCGACGAGGCTGCTGTGGTCCCTGTCAACCTGGAGCGTCGGGCAGGGCGATTGGCCCGCGCAGCGCTCGCCATGGCCAGAGTGGCCGACCGTGATCGGACATTGCTCGCGGCGCTGACGCAGCGGCGTTCGAGCGAGCTGCCAATCATCGCCATTACGAGGCGCGAGGTTGAGCCGGCCGACCTGGGTGAGCTCGGCCAGTTGGCGGCGGAACTGACGGCGACGACCGCCCTGTCGACAGCCGAGGTCCAGCGCTGAGCCCGCGAATCCAAAGCTGGCTGGGCTGGCTCGGGTTGGTAGCGCTGACCTGGCCCTTTGCCCTGCCCTTGCTGCGCGAGGGCGTCTACGTCGGCAACGGGACCGACCTATACAGCTACCAACTGCCGATGCGGCGGCTCGTGGTCGCCACGCTGGAGCGGGGTGAGTGGCCGCTGTGGAATCCGTGGATGCTGACCGGCGTGCCCTTGCTCGGCGCCTGGCAGCTCGGCCTGCTCTACCCACCGGTGTGGCCGACACATGCCCTGGGCGCCGTCGTCGGCCTGGACGCTGGGTTGGCGCTCGACCTCGACCGGGCGCTGCACGGCGCCTGGCTGGCCTTGGGCGGACTGGCCCTGGGCAACGCCCTGCGACCTGGGCGGCTGCTCGTCCCTAGCGCACCTGGGCTCGCCGTCGCCGCGCTGCTGGTGGGGAGCGGCGTGACCTGGGGCCATATCTACGCCGGCCACGTCAGTTTTCTCGCCGTGTGGTCATGGCTGCCGTGGTGCTGGGCGCTGAGCCTGCGCGCGGTCGAGCGTGGCCCGCGGCCCTGGCTTCCCACGGCCATGGTCGCCTGGGCGATGGCGCTGCTGGCGGGCCATCCTCAGCTGGTGCTCTTTGGCGGCGTCGGCCTTGGGCTGGCGACCCTTGCTCTCACAATGCGCGATCGGCCCGCTGCGAGCGTTCCTGGTGGCGAAGCGCTGGCGGGTCGGGCCCGTTGGTTCGGGCACGCTGTCGTTCGTGGCGTGGCCATCGCAGCGGGCGCTGGGGCGCTGGCTGCGGCGCAGCTGTTGCCAACGGCGACGCTGGTCGGCGAACTGAACCGCTCCCTCGACAGCGAGCAGGCGCTTGGGCTGGCTTTCTCCCCGCCCGTGGCGGCGCTGCTCACCCTGCTCGACCCGTTCGCCTATGGCCTTCCAGAGGCGAAGCAGGCGGGCTTCTCGTGGCACGAGGCGGTGGGTGCGGTGTCACCGGCGCTGCTCGCCCTGGCGCTCATCGGCTGGCGTCGCGCCTGGTTGGCGGGCTGCCTGCTCGCTGCGGCGGGGCTGATGGCACTGGTACCTGGCAGCAGCCTGCCGGTCTTGCCGGGCCTCATTGAGCTGCTGCCGCCGCTCGGCGCTTTCCGCGTACCGTCGCGGTGGTGGGTGGCAGTGACGCTCCTGTTGGCCATCGCGCTCGCCGCGGTCGTCGGAGGGCTGGTCGATCGCGAAGCGGAGGCAACAACGCCGCGAGTGCCAAGGCGGGACGGCGATGCGGCGCACGTTGGCGCGTCGCGCCCTTCGTCGTGGCTGCGTTGGGGGTGGCTCGGCCCAGCCGCGCTGGCCGCCTTGGCGGTCGGACTCGCGGCGGCGCTGGAGGCCCGCCCGTCGTGGTTCGTCGCGGCGCTCGCCGGGCAGCTCGACGAGGACGCCATCGGCGCGGTCGTTCAGGGCGCTGCCCGCCGCCTCGCCCTGGTAGCGCTCTTTAGCGCGGGGATCGCGATCGCCGCCGGCGCTCCGCGGGCGAGGCGCGCCGTCGTTGTGCTGGCGCTGTGCCTTGCGACCGTCGACGGTTGGCGGCTGGCGCTCGCGGTGCAGCCCGCAGATCGCATGTGGCCGCCCGGCAAAGTGGACTGGCCTCCCGGCCTGGTCGAGCCTCTGCGCCTGGGCAGCCGCGCCGAAGCGGGCGTCGACGCCGGCCGGGTCATCACGGCGCCGCAGCTGCGCCAAGCCAACTGGGGCGGCGCCCATGGGGTGGCGCTGGTGGGTGGCTATGAGACGGCGCTGCCGCTGTGGACGAACCGCTACTTCAACAGCAGCAACGGCCGCCCGCAGGAGCGATACCTCGTCAACTTGCAGCTGAGGCGCGCCTCGCCGTGGCTCGATCGCGCCGGCGCGCGCCTCCTGCTGCGGCGCGCCGAGGATCGCGCCACCGCTGAGGGTTTCGCAGGGTGGCGCACGGTGGCGTCTGCGGCCGGCTTCGCGCTGCAGGGCAACGACAGCGCGATGCCCCGGCTCAGCGTCGCGGCCAAGGTCGAGGTCGAGCCCGACCGTGGCCGCGCGGTGGAGCGGCTGGGGACGTTGCCGCCATCGGTCACGCTCGTCGATCGGCCGCTCGCCGGCGCAGGTCATGACTTCATGGGTGTCGAGCGGCGACAGGGATCTGGCGAGGCCCTGCGGCTCACGGGCCAGGGCAACGCATGGCTGGAGGCGGAGGTCAGGCTCGCCACGCCCGGAGTCCTGATCTTGCGTGACGCGATGTTTCCAGGCTGGACGGCCGAGATCGACGACGCACCGACGGAGATCGCCGTCGCTGATGGCCTCTTTCGCGCCATCGCGGTGCCGGCGGGGGTCCACAAGGTGCGCTTTCACTACGATCCACCCGGCTGGACGCTCGGCCTCGCGATCGCCCTTGCCGCCTGGCTCGCCGTCGCCCTTTGGCTGTGGAAGTGGAGAGTGCGCGAGCCCTGAGAGGCCGTCACCCCGTCGGGACGCAACAGCGCTCGAACGTGACCGTCGCCAGCGACCCAGAGCGGGATGCCCGCCGCTCGGTAGCGCGCCTCGACGTCTGGGTCAGGAAAGGGCAGCGCGCCGAAACGCCGCGCTCCGGCGAGGGCGAGGCGGGGTTGCAGGCGGGCGATCAGCGCGGCAGAGCTTGAGGTTCGGCTGCCATGGTGCGGCACCTTGAGCACGTCGACGCCGTCAGGCAGCAGGCCCTCTGCCAGCATCGCGGCTTCGGCGGGACCTTCTACGTCGCCGGTGAGCAACAGCCGGACGTCGCCGACCGTGAGCAACAGCACCAGCGAGTTGTCGTTGGCGCCGAGGTTCGGATCGGCCGGCGCGCGCGCAACGCTCGGCCAGAGCACCTGCAGCGTGGCAGCGGCCCAGGTAAAGCGCCGTGGTGCCACGCGATCAAAGACCAGCGTCGGCGTACGACGCGCCTGCAGCAGCGCCCGCAAGGCCTTGTGCTCGGCACCGGCTGCGCCCTGACCGTTGCTCCAGAAGGCACCAACCGGCAACGCACGCGCTACCGCCAGCAGGCCGTTCTGGTGATCGGGGTGCGGGTGGCTCAGCACCATGAGGTCGATGCGGCGTACATCGAGCGCGTGCAGCGCCGGCACCAGCATTCGACGCCCGACCCGACCGTCGTCGCCGACCTCGCCGCCACCATCAATGAGCATCGTCGAGCCGTCGTCGAAGCGCAGCAGCAGGGCGTCGCCGTGCGCGACATCGAAGAAGTAGAGCTCGACGCAGCCCGCACGCGCGCGTGGCGGCGAAAGGCAGGGCGCGGCGAGCAACGCAAGCGTGGCGAGGGCGCCGACGACGCGCATTCGGCCCCGCCGCGAAGCGCCGCCTGGCGGCCAAGTGAGGAGCGCGAGCGCCGGCGTCCAGAGCAGGCCACAGGGCCACACCCGCGCCGGCGGCGGTCGCCACCAGGGCCACATCTCGTAGGGCCACGCGGCGGCTTGGTGCAGCGGCCAGAGCCCCACGTCGAGCGCGACCCCGAGCGCATGCAGCGCGCCGTCTGTGACCTGGCCCGCCGGCAGGGCCGCGCCGAGGGTCGCCACCAGGGACAATGGCTGCAGCCAGACTGAGATCCAGGGCACGATCAGGAGGTTGGCGATAGGTGCAGCCAACGGCAGGGCGCCGAACGCCGGCACCGCCAGCGCCGCCGTCGTGGCGAATGCGCCAATGGACGCGCCGAAGAGCGCGACGACCGCGCGTCGGAGTGGATCGGGCGGCCGCCACCACGCCGCGGCGCGGGCGGCACCGGCGATCGCCCCGAGGACCCCCAGCACCGAGAGCCCGAGCCCCAGGTCGTCGAGACTGTGCGGATCGAAGACGAGCAAGACGAGGACTGCGCCACCGAGCGACTCGGCGAGCGAGCTCGGCGCGAGCAGGGCGCGAAAACCAAGCGCGATCGAAGCCATCGCCGCCGACCGCGCCGCGCTGGCGGGCATGCCAGCCAGCGCCGCATAGCCAAAAGCGAGGGCGGTCGTCGCTGGCCACAGCCAGAGGGCGCGGGGCGCCAGCCGCCAGAGGGCCGGGCAGAGGCGGTCGAGGGTCTTGCCGAGCAGCCAGAGCCCGACCGCGAGCACGGCAGCGACGTGGGTGCCGGAGACGGCGAGGACGTGCGAGGTGCCGGTGGCGAGGAAGAGGTCTGAGATCGCCTGCCCGACGCGGCTGCGATCGCCAAGGCCGAGCCCGCATGCCATCGCCGCGGCGTCAGCGCCCATCGTGGCATGCAGACGCCGCCGCAGGTGAAGGCGAACCTGGTCGAGGCTGGCGCGTAAGTCGGTGGGGGCTTGCCGCTCGACCAGCATCGCCGCAGCGTCGGCGGCGACGACGCGGCCGCTGGCGCCGCGCCGGACAAAGAGCTGACGCAAGCCCTCGAAGCCTGGGTTTGCCGGAGCCGCCAGCGGCTGCACGAAGCCCTGGACCCTCACAAGGCTGCCCTGCGGCGGCGGCGGACCGTCCCAACGAAGGTCCAGCTGAAGCAGGCCATCCCGCCGGGCGCAGGTGCCCTTTTGCCCCTGCAAGCCACAGGACTGCAGCCAATGTGCGTCGACCGCCACCCCGAGCGCCGTCAGCCGCGCCCCTGAGGCGATCTGCAGGCGCTGCAGCGGCGCCAGCGCGCGCGGCCGCGGCAAGTCTGCATCGGGGACACCGGCGGGCGTTAGGGAGACGGGCCGCATCGCCAGCGACGCCAGGAGCGCGACGGCGACGAGGGCGGGGCCGAGCAAAGTCGGCCCTGCCCGCCACAAGAGGGTCGCCGCTACCAGAGAGACGACGGCCGCGAGCGCCGCCATCATCGGCTCGGCCTCTAGCGACGCCAGGGCCACATGGGCGGCCAGCGCGCAGAGAGCGAGCGGCGCCCATCGCTTGCCGCGCAGCGCTGTGGCGAGGTCATCAGCGACCTTGGCGTTGCGACGACGAGGACTGTCGGGACCGTCTGCCATGAGCGCCCCCAATGCGGGCGCCGGCCGCCCTGCACAGAGGTCGCAAGCCAGCGCGATCGGGATCGCGAAAGCGCAAACGGGGAGCCTCACCGCCCAGTGGCGCAGGAGAGATCGGGCTGCAGGGGCGGTGCGACGCTGATCGCGAACCCTGATGACGCGCGGCGCCGATGGCGGCGCAGCATGCCCTGCGGCGGTCGCGTCCGCGCTAGCGCAGGTGCCCCAAGGGCGGGCTCGGCGCTCGCCACGAGGCCGCTCGCGCAGAGACCCCGTGGGCGCCGAACTGGCCGCGACGTTGGCAGGAAAAAGTTGGAGCAGTCACACTTTTCTGGCCAGGAACGCCGTGCCTCCCGCAAAGCAGCGGCCGCGAGGCTAGGCCGACCCACCAGGGCGACGTCGCTAGAAGCGGTACTGGGCCTCTAGGCGTAGATTGCGCTCCTGATTTGCCGGCAGGCCCGCCTTGGTGTTCGCCACTGTGCGGTCGACGTAGACGAGACTCAGCAGGCCGATGTTGCGCACGAGATAGAAGTGGGCCGCCGCACGCCACTGCCGCTCGGCGAGCTGACGCAGCAGGTCGGTCTCGAGCTTGGCCGGCGGGTTTTTCATCTCGCCGGGCAGGTACTCGCCGAAGTCGGCTGCGAGCAGCAGGGTCCGCGGGATCGCGAGGAAGCCGACCTGCACGACGTACGCGGTCTGAAACGAGTCGAACTCGAACTCTTGCTTGCTGTAGTTCTCGGCCATGATGACCAGGCGCCCGGAGCGGAATGTGCCGCCAGCGTTGACGCCGACGAAGCGCTCCTGGGCGCGCTGGTCGTACTTGACGCCCACGGCCAAGCCGAGGGTGGTCGGCACCGTGGTGTAGAGGAAGGGCGTGTCGAAGCGCGACAGCGTGCCGATGATGTTGACGACCGCCTGGGCGCCGCCAGCGTAGGTGTAGTTGGTGTTGTCGTAGGTGAAGTAGCGGCCACCGACGTTGCCCGATGAGCGGCCAGCGCCGCCGGCGACAAACGCGCGCCAGCCGATTTTGCCATCAAATGCAGCGCCGCCGAGCTCGACAGAAGCGCCGTTGCCCTGCTCGAAGGCCGAATAAACGTAGTAGGCCGGGTCGAGCAGCAGCTGCTTGGCGACCGACGTGATCAGCGCCGCCGAGAGCCCACCGCCGCCCGAGTTGATGTTCAGGTAGGTGCCATGCTTGCCCAGCGGCATCTGAAACATAGCGAAGGTCAAACGGGGTGTCCGCTCGGCCCGCAAGCTGAGCAGGTAGAAGGAGTCCTGAATCAGGGGCATTGGCCCGAAGCTCCGCAGCTGGATGCGCGAGAACTCCGTGTCCATCTTGTCGTCGCCGAGCTTGTAGCTCTTGAGGTGGTAGGCCTGCGAGATACCGGCGACCACCGAGAAGCGCATTCCAGGATTGCCACGGCAGACCGTGACGCTGGGGTCGAAGCGGCAACCGAAGTCTGCACAGTCGACCTTGCCGTCGCCGTCGTTGTCGATTCCGTCCGAGCAGACCTCGTCGTTGCGCTCGCCGTCTTTGTCTCCGCCTTTGCCGATCAGGTCCTCGACCGACTGCCCGTTGCCCAGGTCAGGCAGCTCTTCATCTGCGCCGGCCGAGCCCTTGGCGCCGTTGCCTTCGTGCGGTCCCTTCCAGCTGCCGCGGCAGACTTGAATGCCGGTGGCCTCGCAGTCGGCGTCGTCGCAGTCGACCGCCCCGTCGCCGTCGTTGTCGACGAAGTCACTGCAGGCGGCGTCGCTGCGCTCATCGCCCTGCCCTGGCTTGCAGCGCGGCGCGGCAGCACAATCGGCGTCGGCGCAGTCGGTCATGCCGTCGGCGTCGTCGTCCTTGTGGTCGTCGCAGACCGACTCTCTCCCTCCGCTGGCCGGAGCAGCAGGCGCGGCAGGCGCCTCGCCATCTGCCCACGCAACATGTGGCAAGAGAGCCGACGCCGCCCACAGCGCGACGGCGCCCAACCACGGCGCAGGCTGCCAGATGCGGCGGGTTGCCTTGTCCAAGTCGTCAGCCATCGCGCGCTCCCGCCCGGCGCATTTCCGGGCTAGTTCTCCAAGCAGATCTTGGTCTTACCGGCACACACGGTCACAGCCGGGTTCCACGCGCAGTCCCAGTCCGCGCAGTCGACAAAGCCGTCGTCGTCGTTGTCGATCCCATCGGCGCAGTTGAGATCCATGGCCTGTGGTGAGGCGCCGACACTCTCGCGGCACGGCTGTTTGCCCAGCACCGGAGCAGCGTCACGGCACGAGCGGTCGGAGCAGTCGGCATACCCGTCGCCGTCGTTGTCCAGCCCGTCCTTGCACTTGTCCCAGGTGTCTTCGGCCAGCGACTTGCAGTAGGCAGTGGCGTCGGCGTTGGTCGAGTCGCTGCACGAGAAGTCGTTGCAGTCACCGAAGCCATCGCCGTCGTTGTCTTTGCCGTCCTGACACTGGGCGAGGGTGGACTCCTGACTAGCAGCGCACATTAGCGCGACGTCAGGGTCGAGCGACTGACTGCAGCTGAAGTCGTTGCAGTCGGTGTAGCCGTTGAGGTCGTCGTCCTTGCCATTGGCGCACGTCACGAGGTCGGCCTCGGTCGGCAGGTTAGCGCAGTAGTCGAGGACTGCGAGGTCCTGCGACTTGCTGCAGCTGAAGTCGGCGCAATCCTTAAAGCCGTTGCTGTCGTTGTCCTTGCCGTCGCTGCATTCGGCCAGCGTCAGCTCCTTGGGCGGGTTCTTGCAGAGGGCGACCAGGGCCGGATCTTTCGACTTGCTGCAGCTGAAGTCATTGCAGTCGACGAACTTGTTGCCGTCGTTGTCGAAGCCGTCGCTGCACGCCGCCAGCGTGTCCTCCGGCCCGGTCGGCGGTGGCGCTTTGGCGCCGGTACAAGCGCCAGTGCTCTGGCAGTCGCGGTCGAGGCAGTCGGTGTAGCCGTCGCCATCGTCGTCTTTGCCGTTCTTGCAGGCCGCGTCATCTTTCTCGACGCAGACCTGGACAAAAACGCCGTTGCGACAGCCGAAGTCGAGGCAATCGGTGAAGCCGTTCTGATCGTTGTCGAGGCCGTCGCTGCAGGCCGCGTCGCTGAATTCGCGGCTACAGCACAGCTCGGCGATGACTTGGCACTTGCGATCGCCGCAGTCGAACTGGCCGTCCTCGTCGTTGTCGATCTTGTCGCTGCACAGGGCGTAGCTCGACTCCTGCTTCCAATTCGGCACCTCGGGCACGATCTCGCCGCACAGGCCTGATTGGCCGAAGCAGTCTGGATCCTCGCAGTCGATGAGCGTGTCGCGATCGTTGTCGAGCCCATCGTTGCAGGCCACTGGGTCGACCTCGTAGCCGAGCGGGGGCATGACGGGGCGCTTGAATTCGAATGGACCGAAATTGCAGGCGCTTAGGCCAGCGATCGCGACGACGCCGAGCAGCGGGGCGCCACGGTGCGCGGTGCGCCGACGCAGCATCGGCGGGTTCAGTGCAGACATGCGGCCGACCCCCTGCCGTAGCGGCGCTTGAACGCGACGTAGATCATGCACGAATCGACGACCTGCTGTGCTGTCCCCAAGGCGCCGGCGTCGCGCATGGCGGCGATCGCCGTTTTCAGCGGCTTGCGATGCTCCTCGTCGAGCAGGCCACCCAGCGGCTCCGGCACCAGCGCTGTCCGCAGCAAACCTCGGAGCTGACCATCGCTGTAGCGGCCGATGAAGGTCGCCAGGTTCGCGTCCTGGCGCAGCGCGACCACGGCGTCTTGCAGCTTGGCCTCATCGTAGCGCGTCGTCTTGCTGCAGACGTTCTCGCACTCCTTGTAGATGTCAGAGTGGTACCACTTCTTGGAGTGGCCATCGCGCGTGCTCACCAGCCGGTTGTAGGTCTTGCCGTCGTAGCCCTCGTCGTTGCTGTGATTCGAGGTCATGATGTAGTCAGGGATCCCATGCGCCCAGATGCCGCGCCGCTCCTGCTGCGCCTTGCGCTGCGCCCGCAGGAGGTAGGCCTCGGAAGGGGCGCTGGTCACGGTCATCGCGTGGCCGAAGCCCTGTCGAATCTGGCTCTCGGCGAGATCTGGGCAGTTCCAGAGGATGCGGCCATAGCCGTCGCGCGACAGATCGGATGTGCAGTGCCAGACGCCACGGCGGGCGTTGATGGTCGCCATCTTGGCGTTGAAGTAGAGCTCTTTGGCCGTCCAGCCGCCCCACTGGTGGACGGGGCCGAAGCTCTCGAGCGTGTTGTATCCCCCCATTCTCGCGCTCGTTCCGGCGAGTGGACCGGCAAGGACGCGGAAGGAGTCGCCGTCGCTGAAGTGGACGGGCGTCACTCTACCGTTGAGGAAGACCTTGGAGGTCGCGATCGCCGCGGCATCCCGCCCCGCGAGCGCCAGCAGCCCACTGAGCAGCAAACCGACGCCGGACGTCACACGACGGAGCGTGCGAGCGGAGGCCCTCGGCTGTTGATCAGGCTGCATCAGAGCTCCGAAGCGGCGCGAGACAAGCGCCCCAGGGCGATCAGTGCAAAGCATGGGCCTGCCGATGTCAATCGTGTCAGTGCGCGCGGCCCACCGTCCGATGGAGTCGGCACCCTCCCGCCCCGCCGCGAGGGATCGTAGCGGACGGAGAGGGTTCGCCCGCTGCGCTGAAAAACGACCGCGCCGGCGCAACCTTTGGTGGCGCCGGCGCGTGCGTGTGCAGGGGCATCTCTTCGCGACGACTGGTCGCGACGCCGCCGAGGCCGTCAGTTGGTCTCGACGTCTTTGCCGACCATGATTGAGAAGTTCGGCTCGCGGAACTCGTTGCGGCCACAGGTGGCCATCACCATTTTGATGACCTGGAACGGCACGCCGCGGTCGGCCTGGATGATGATCTTGCGATTCTTGCGGATCTTGGCGTCCGAGCTGGTCTGCTGCAGCTGCCAAGCGCGCTTGAGCGCCTCAGCGAGCTCCTTGATATCCCAGGAGGGATAGTGGACCTCGTCGACATTGGCCAGGCTGATGACCATCTGGTTTTCGAAGAGCAGCGCGCCGGGCTTGCCGCCCTCACCGCGGGTCAGCGCGACCATCGGTGCGCGCTCCAGCTCCTTTACCACCTGGGCCTTGGGCATTGCGATGTTCGGGTTGATGAGCAGGAGCTCGCCCGAGGCATTGAACTGCTGGATCAAGAAGACAACGAGGATGGCGAACATGTCGATCATGGGCACCACGTTCAGCGAGGCGAAGATCACCTTGCCGCTGCCGTGGGTGACGACGTCGCGTACCGCCTTGAGGGCGATGCCGTGTCCTGCGCGAGATCCGGGGTTGTGGATGGCCATCTCGGCGCTCCTGTGGTCGTGTCAGGTCGGTTCGGGTGGTGGCGCGAGGGAGGTCCTCGGCCCTGGCCGCTGCGGTCTCCGCGCGGCTCAGTCGAAGGCCGTAAAGCCCTCGGCGCGCAAGAGGTTGATGTCACCGACGCTGGGGTTTTTGAGGCAGATCTTGCCCGCCTCGTCTTCGCAGCTGCCGAGCACCGTGTCGAGGGTCGCGATCAGGTGCAGGTAGGGCACCTTGTCGTGGGCCGCGACCATGACCTTGATCTTGTCGCCTTCGCCGCCGGCCTTCATGAACTTCGCGAGCTCTTCGCGCAGCTTCTCGACGTCGTACTTCTTGAAGACCTCTACGTCGCCGTCGCACTGGCCTTCGCGGCTCTCGCCACGGCAGAGCCTGTACTCACCGACGGTCGGGATGCGCTTTGGCACCGCCATGTTCGGGTCTGTGGCGTTGAAGAGATTGGTCAGGAAGCCCGTGGGGGTGACCGCCACGTTGATCTTCGGCTTCTTCTCCGGCTGGTCCTGCTTTGGCGTCTTGCTGGCCTTTGGCAGGGCTTGGTCGACGTCGATTCGCGAGAGCGTCGTCCACGAGGCGGAGATGAGGAGGAAGCAGATCAAACACACCAGCAGGTCGATGAAGGGGACGACGTTGAGGGACGCGTCCGATACTCCACCTTTTCCTGAGGATCCACCACCCATTGTGGCCTCCATCCGTCACGGGCGCGAGGGCCCGGATTGTACGTGCAGCCCGGACGCATGGTCCAAATCTGCTCGCCTAGTTCGGTCGGACCGAGCGATCCGGTCCGCGGTCGGGCGTCGTCGCCCAACCTCTGCTCAGGCCTGTCGGGCCCCGAGCGTCGCGCTGCCTTCAGCGCTGCAGTGCCTTCCGGCGCCGCTTGGGACTCGCGCGGGGGTCTGGGGCCGCCGCATCGCTGCGGGCGGCCCCAGCCGGGGTCCGCTCGGGTCTCTGACGGGTGCGGACAGCTCGCAGCCTCCGCACCGGGAACGCCCGCCTTGGGCCACTGGCCGCCGGCGGCAAGGACGACCGCTCCCTGCGAGAGGGGGCGGCTGGACTCCGCCTGATTAGGCGGCGTCCTCCTTGATGTCGCCCATCTTGTTACGGTTGGCGACGATCAGGTTGAGGACGCGCACGGTGCCCTCGTTGATGTCGGCCTCGATGGCCGTGGCCTTCGACGCCAGCACGGCGAACGCGAGAACGCCGATGATGCCGGTGCCGAGACCGAACGCCGTGCAGTTCATCACCTCGGAGATGCCCTTGGAGAGCAGGACCGAGCGCTGCGACGGATCGACGTCCGGACGCGAGATGGCGCCGAAGGTCTGGATCAGGCCGGTGATGGTGCCGAGCAGGCCGGCGAGGGTCGCCGAGTTGCCGAGCAGGTTGAGGTAGTCGGTGCGCTTCTTGATGTGCGGCAGCTCGCGGAGGTAGGCCTCGTCCATGGCGGCCTGCACCTCTTCGTCGCTGCGCTTCACCTTCAGGACGCCGCTGTGGACGATGCGCGCCAACGGGTACTGGTAGGTCGAGCACACCTTGAGGACGCGGTTCAGGTCGCCCTTCAGGATCGGGACCTGGAGGAGCTTGATGAACTCATCCTTCTTGACGCTCGAGCGGATGTACAGAACGTAGATGCGCTCGAACATAATGGCGAAGATGAAGATGAGGTGACCGAGGATGGGCCACATGCCCCAGCCGCCCTCTTCGAAGAACTCAGCAATCGTGTGGAACATCCCTGTCTCTCCCTGCGCCGGGCCTCCCGGACGCGCGCGGACCCTTCTCCCCTTTGCTCGTGGCGCCGTTCCCCCTTTGCAGGGTGTGACGATGCCACTGTGCCGACTTGGCACGCGCTCCCCTTGGGGCAGCGATGCGGGCAGGCGGTCGTTGTGCTGACGGTAGAGTGGCCTCGCCGTGCACGCTCGAGATCCTGGCTAGGGGTCGTTCCGGTCGGCGCCTGGGTGGCGTCTGCGGTCGCTCCAGTCTGGGATCCCCTGGGACGCCGTCGGCGATCCCAAGGCGTGGTCGGCGTCTTGCCTCTCAACCGTTCGTTCAGTCTACGCTCACTGGCTCGAATTCGGGCCTTCTGCGTCGGCTGACAACGTCTGCCTGTTACGCACTCCTGTTCCCTCGGGGAACTCCGAGTGGGTGGCGTTGTAGCACCGGGTTCCTGGGGTGGTCAAGCGTCGGCGGGCGCCAGTACGGTCGCGAGACAACGGGCGCGACTTCGCGCGTCGCTAACCGAGGTCGATGCGGTAGAACTGGCGAGGTTGTTGACGGTATCTTCTCACCGCGCGCGCAGAGCGGGGCGACGCTGGCGCGACGCGACGCCGTGTGGGAGTGTGAACGCGGCGGGTCGTGAGGGCGAGACCTCCGCGAGCCAGAACTGCCGAGGGATGCGCCGGGGGCGCGGAGGGTGCGATGCGACGCAGTGACGCTGAGGCGATCGAGGACGCGATTGAGGCCGACCCGCAGGAGGCCATCGCGCTCTGCGAGGAGCTGCTCGAAGAGAGCGCAGGTGACGCCGATATCTGGGCCTACCTCGCAGAGTCGCATCACGCCGCTGGCGATGCGGCGGCAGCGCTGGAGGCGTTGGCTGAGGTCGTCGAGCTCGACCCGAACTGGCTCGAAGCTTACACCCAGCGGGCCGAGATTCATGCCGAAGCTGGCGCGCTGGATCTGGCGGCGATTGAGCTGACCATCGCCGAGGAGCTTGATCCAGACGATCCGCGCCTGCAGCGGGCGCGTGCCTTCTGCCACGAAGTGAAGGGCGAGCTTCAGGCCGCTGACAGGCTGTATGCGTCGGCGGCGTCGACTGATCCGCTGTGGCCGGCGCCGCCGCGGATGGCGCGTAGCAAGCTGGCTTCGGCGGTGGCACGGGAGCTTCGCGTGCCCTTGGGCAAGGTGCATATGAGCGAAATGCCGACGGTGGGCCTGCGCAGCCGCATGGTGGATGCAGGTGCAGATGGCGCGATCGCGGTTTTTGCCCGCAACGTTGAGCGCGTGCTGGACGAGGCCGCCGACGAGGCGGACTTCGCGATGGTCGTCGCAGAGGCCATCGAGGGAGAGCGCTGATCCGCGCCGGCTGGGCGTACGCCTGCTCGGAGTCGTCGCGCCGCCGTCAGTCTCGCTCGACCAGCGCGGCGACGCCCTGGCCGACGCCGACGCAGAGGCCGACCAGCGCCCGCCGACCGCCGTGGTGCCGCAGGCCGTAGAGGGCCGCACCGACCAGCC
>SXNM01000191.1 GCA_005777155.1 Pseudomonadota bacterium
CGAGCCGGCCGAGGCGTCGCAAGACCCGGCGGCGTACGGCGAGCGTCAGCTCTTGCACCTCACGCTGCGTCGGCGAGCCGATGCGCTGGAACTTCGGCACGTCGCTGCCGGCGACGGCATGCCAGACGCCATCGGCAAAGATTGTATGAATATGAGGGTTTAAGCGAAGCCCGTCACCAAAGCGCTGAATTCCACTGACCGCCGCGCAGAGCCCGTCGTCGACGTCGTGCTGCTCCCGAGCGCGTTTGCGGTAGAAGTTCGTCACGGTCTTGGTCCACACCGCCACCATCTCGCTGAACAACCTGTGATCGTGAGCGACCCGATAGCGCAGCCAGAACGGCAGCGACAGCACCCACTGCCGCACCGGCACCGCCGGGATCACCTCATCGACCAAATGCGCAGCCTGCTCAGCCATGCGCCGACCGTCGCAGCTCGGGCAAAGCCCCCGAAGCTCGTTGGGTCGTGATGAATTCAACAACATGATGGAATAATCGACACACTCGTCGCGCTCGGGACGAGGGATGCGGCGACAATTGGTGAGTAATCTCAGAGGACTGTTCAGTCTCGTGCCAGCGTGGCATGGGGGATGCTCAAGTCAAACATCGAGAACGGACGCCGCGGCCGCAGCGCGGCGGATCGAGGGGGTAGGCCATGCCAACGCACGCACATCGAAAGTTCGCAGGAGCGCTCGCCGGGTTGGCCTGTGTGCTCGCCCTGGCCACGCCAGAGCTGTCCTATGCCTGCGGTGGCTGCTTCTCGCCCGTGCTGCCGCCGGCGCCGGGCCAGCCCGGCAATGGCCAGGCCGTGCTGCAAGATGCCGAGCGGGTGGTCTTTCGCCACGATCCCAAGACCGGGCGCACCCTGGTCTGGGTTGAGGTGCGCTACACCGGCGCAGCCGAGGACTTCGGTTGGGTGCTGCCATTGCCCAAGCAGCCGACCGTGACCGTCGGAACCACTATCGGCCTCGACATGCTCGACCAGCAGACCGCCGCCCGGTACGAGCTGCAGTTCCGGGGTACCGAGAACTGCCGGAATCCCTTTGAGGGTTGCGAGCCGCAGCAGCGCGGGGACTCGGATGTCGGCTCCTTCGGCGACTCCAGCAGCAGCGGCGGCGCCGATGCCGGAGCGACTGGCGGGGGCGGCAGCCAGCCCGGCGTCACCATCCTCGACCAGGGGCAGACCGGGCCTTACGACTATGCGGTCATCGCTGGCAAGGACGCCAAGCAGCTGCAGAGCTAGCTCGACACCCGCGGCTACAAGACGCCGGTCACGGCGACCCCGATCATCCAGAGCCATGCTGACAAGGGAGACGTCGTTGTTGCCATCAAGTTGCAGAGCGGCAAGGGCGTGAACCTGATCCGGCCGGTGGTGCTGGAGATGCAGGACGCCGACCCGTGCGTGCCGCTGCGGCTGACCAGCATCGCCGCCAGCGAGGAGCTCAGCGTCGTCGTGACGCTCGCAGGCCCAGGTCGCGCTGTCCCGATGAACCACCTCGCGGTCGAGGTCAACTCGACGCGGATCAACTGGTTCGGCCAAGCGAACAACTACCAGCAGCTGGTGGCTGCCGCGATCGATGAGGCCGCGGGCCGTGCCTTTGTGACCGAGTCGGCGCAGCCGGGCACGCAGTTGCAGGGGCTGTGGAGCGCCGCGACGCTCGACACCAAGGCGTTCGCTTCAGCGACCAACCTCAAGGAGTTCGGCATCGCGCTGTTCCAGAGTGGCCAGGTCTGGCTGCACGCGGATGCGGCGCAGGTGTTCGCTGACAAGGCCAGCATCGTCGAGCCGATCTTCAAGACCTTCGGGGTCAAGGAGCCGGTCGCTGTGCTCGGCCAGCTCTGGGTCTGTGGCGCCGTCTGGGCGCAGCCGTGGCGCACGCCGGCCGGCGATGGCGCTTGCCGCACCCAGGGCGGTAACCCCTTCATCGGCTCCAGCCTGACCGCCGAGGACGCTACGCTGCTGCCGGTCCGCCGTAGGTGCCGGACGATTCGACGGAGCGGCGACACGCAGCGCGTCCGCGATGCATCTCGGGCGGCAAATCGCGGCAACGCACGATCCAAGCGCGCTGGGCACCGTCAACGAACTTCCGCAGCGCGTGCGCGATACAGAGCGCGCATGTCCTCTGGTCAAGGCGACACCAGTCGTCGGACTGTCGAGTCGTTTCAGAGGTTCAGGCGGCAGGCAGTGGCTCGGGCCTAGGTGTCGGCGCTGTCTTCGAGGTCGATGTCGAAGGCGTCGAGGAGCGGATAGACCCCCCCGCCGTTGAACGCGCTCTCGACGCCATGCTGCCGCAGCCAGCGCGCCGCCTCGTGGCCACGGGCGCCGGAGATGCAGTAGCAGATCACAGTGTCAGCGACGGTTACGTGCTGAAAGACCTCAGTCGGCAACTTCGAGAAGGGCACGTGGACCGCACCTGGCAAGGCGAGGCGGGCGAACTCGGCGGCGGTGCGGAGATCAATTAGCTTCGCGCCGCCCTGAACGCGCTCAAAGACCTCGTCTGGGTCAATGAAGAGCTCTTCCATGCCTGGCCTTCCTCTCGGCGCCGAGATGGCGCCCGTTGTGACGGTCGCGCAAGGCTCCGATCATGGCAAGCGTCCCCGGCATGGTCGATCACGACACGCGCGCCGCACATGGAGTCTCGAAGCGTCGCAGCGCGGCGGTCCGCGCCCGGGAATGCCGGGTAAGGCGCGAGCAGCCCGTCCAGATGCGACATGTGACACGCTTGCCCTGCGCCTGCACCGCGCCCGCCGGTAAGGCCAAGAGCCTGGCCTCCGTAGGTGCGGCCTCCGTAGGTACCGGACGATTCGACCGACGGCTTGTGCCGATCGCCCTGGCGGTTGGGTTGTGCATTGCAGTCGCGGCCGAGCGTCGTGCTCTGCGCCGCCCGCTGCTGGTGCTGTGTGCTGCCGTGCTCGGCTGCCTGGGCGTCGCGCTCGCATCGATTCTTCAGCAGGGCGTGCCGATCGAGGCGATCACTGTCCTGCACGAGGGCCAGAGTGAGCGGGCGGCGCATCTCACAACGGCTCGGCGCGCTGGGAGCTGCTGCGCTATGACAGCTACCTGCTGCCACTGGTCGTCCTCGGAGCGGCACGGGGCGCGGTCGCGGGCGTGGCCTGGCTGCAGCGACGAGGCGTCGACACGGCGGCGCAGCGTGGGCTCGGCCTAGTAGCGCTGACTTTTGTCGCGCTGGAATTGGCGGGCCTCGGCGCGGTGCCCAGCTCCGCCCTAGGTGCCAGGCCCGACCGCGCTTGGGTCGACGGCCGGTTGGCGCTCGACACACAACGCGAGACGCGCCATTGGCTCGAGCAGCTCGCGGCGCGCGCTGATTGCGTCTACGTGACCCCGGTGGGCGACGCGCAACCGCAACAATCGCTGCTGCAGCGACCACGCTGGCTGGCGTTTGGCGGCCCGCTCCGTGGGCCGACGCCGCTCGGCGACGGCCTCGACGCGCCCCTGGCGCGCCTGGATGCATTGCTGCCGGGCGCCTCCTGCGTTCGAGCCATCAGCGGCTTGGACTGCTGGATCGGCCAACCGGCTCCCTGCGACGCGCTGCCCGCGCTGGTCGGGACGCCGGGGCAAGGTGCCGCGCCCGTGCCGGCGTGGAGTGTCGGGGACGAGTACGGCACGGTGGGCGCCGGCCTGAGCTTACGGGTGGTTGAGCTACGCGAGCGGGGCCGCAACCTGAACGTCGATCTCGGCCAAGCCCAGCTGCCGCCGGTGCCAGCGGTGCCCGCGGGGCGCCTGTAGCGCACGGCCGGCGGGGCCGCTATCGTCACGTCGATGGCATCGTAGACAGACCCACAGCTGGCGACCGCGCTGACATGATTTGTCCAGGCCAAGCCTGAGTGACGCTTTTTGTCAGCGGTGACACGAGCGAACATGCGGCACTTTTATCGCGCAATCGTCCCGGCCTAGGCCAGGTCCCTTCGCACTCGCACGGCTCTTGCACAGGGCAACTGCGGCGAGTGCGCTCGCATCGAGCCAATTAGCCCCCTAAACCACCCTCCGTGGTCCGCACCGGCGATGCCCCAGGCGGTGCGTGAGGGCAACGGAACTTCATCGGCGTGTGCACAGGCGCACGGCGCACGCAAGGAGTGCAGATGCAAACGGCACGCGAAAGCGGGTTCACCCTGATTGAGCTCATGATCGTGGTCGCCATCATTGCCATATTGGCCGTGATCGCGGTACCGCAGTTCACCAAGTACATGCGCTCGGCCAAGGCAGCTGAGGCCAACCAGTCCCTCGACATGATCCGGAAGGGCAGCACTGCCTACTACGCGACGCCTCGCATCCAGAAGGGAACGCTGCAGCTGGTACACTGCCAATTTCCGGCCGCTGTCGGCACGACACCTGCAGGGTCAGGCTGCTGCAACGTCGATACCAATGGCGACGACCGTTGCGACTCGACCCTCTCGGTATGGGCCAACGCGACCTGGTCAGCGCTCAAGTTCTCGATGATTGACGAGCACTATTTCCAGTATTCCTACAGCGGTACCGGCACGCTTACCAGCGCGAAGTACGTCGCCACGGCGAACGCCGACCTCGACTGCAATGGGGTCTTCTCGACCTTTGAGCTCGTCGGCACCGGCGATCCGAACGCGACCTATGCGGAGTGCAATCCAGTGGGTGCCTCTGGCTTTTTTCGCGACAAAGAGACCGAATGAGGCCGGCTGACCGCCGATGGGTGGTAGGTGCCGGACGACTTGACGGTAGCGCCGCCGCCGAGCGATATGCGCAAGAGGACAAGCAAAAGGGGAATTCGTGCTCGACATCATCGCGGCGTGGACTCGGCTCACCGCCCCAGGCAGCTTCGACCCGAGCGGGCGGACGCGACCCCCAACGTGACGACACCGAGCTAGGCGACGCCGAACGCGAGCGCCGAGCGCGTCTGACATGGAACCCGTCAGAGAGCGCGCTGCGCCCGACCCGCGATCTACGAGGCCTCGCTGGCTCGCGGGTCACGCTTGAGGTGCTGCGACGCCACGGCCAGAAAGCGCTCGCGAGCGAGGCGATGGGCGACGACTGGGCGCGGATAGCTCTGGTCGAGCCAGACGCCCGCCTCGCGCAGCACAGCATCGGGGGCCTCCGCTGGGTTGTGGATGTAGCGCGTGGGCATCTTCGCTAGCTCCGGCACCCAGCGACGCACGTAGTCGCCTTCGGGGTCGAACTTCTCGCCCTGCGTGAAGGGGTTGAAGATGCGGAAGTAGGGCTGGGCGTCGCAGCCACAGCCGGCCGACCACTGCCAGCCGGCGTTGTTCTGCGCCCAGTCACCGTCGGTGAGGTGCTTCAGGTAGTGCGCCTCGCCACGCCGGTAGTCGATGAGCAGGTGCTTGCAGAGGAAGCTCGCCGAGATCATCCGGGCACGGTTGTGGACGAAGCTCTCGCCGAGCAGCTGGCGCGCCGCGGCGTCTACCACGGGATAGCCGGTCTTGCCGTCCACCCAGGCTTGCCACAGCTCCTCGTCGTGCTGCCAAGGGAAGCCTTCGAATCCGGGCCGGAACGGTCTCTCGAGCAGCTCGGGTCGGTCCCACAACGTGCTGTGGCTGAATTCGCGCCACACGAGCTCGTTCAGAAACGAGCGCGCCGCCGGCGTCCCGTTGAGAGCGCCGTCGACCGCCGTCCACACCTGGCGCGCCGAGATGGTGCCGAACTTGAGGTCCGCCGAGAGCCGACTCGTGCCTGCAAGGTCCATGCGATCGCGGCGCTCTGGATACGCCGACGCTGCATCGCGTAGGAACCGCTGGAGCCTAGCGTGCGCGGCCCGCTCTCCCCCGGGCAGAAGCGCCGGATTGCGCTGGATGCCGAGCTGTTCGCAGGTCGGGATGGCGGTCGTGTCGGCGCGAACGTCGCTCGGCACTGGCGGCAGCGCGCGCGGTGGCAGCCACGGCCCGCCGATCACCACCGTCTCACGGAACACCCGGGCAAACTGGCTGAACACCGAGTACGGCCTTCCGGCTCCTGTTCGCAGCGTGCCCGGCGGCATCAGCGTCTCGCCCTCGTACAGCTGGAACGCCGCGCCGAGTTCGTCGCCGATGCGTCGGTCGCGCTCGCGCGCAAATGGCTCGACCCACCGCTGCGCGACCACGCGATCGGCGCGCCACTCCCGCGTGAGCCGGGGGACGACCTCCACGCTCTTGCCCGCGACGACGAATAGGCGAGAGCCACGTTCCGCCAGCGCGGCCTCGAGGGCGCTGAGGGAGTCGAGGAGGAACTGCATGCGGTGGGGTAGCTCGCGCGCGCGGGCTGGTGCGAAGAAGTAGGGGTCCAGCACGAACAACGGCATGACGTCACCGGCGGCCAGAGCCGCCCGCAGCGGCGCATGGTCCGAGATGCGCAGGTCCTTGCCGCGAAACCAGACGATGGTCCTGGTGCTCACTGTGGAACCGCCGAGCGCCGGTGTGGCGTGGTGGAGAGTTGGCACGCGCCATCGACGCCACGGCCGGCGAGCCGGAGCCGATACGTGGCGAGCGAGAGGTAGGCGCGGTCGGGCAGCTGCGCGATGCCGGGCAGCGGAGCCAGCGCCGCTAGCGGCCCGCGGCAGACCGTGGCATGGCGGCGCCTTTGCACCTCGCAGCGCTCCACCAGCGTCCCTTCGGCCACGCGGCGGTGAATTCGGTCCATCTGCGTCTCCCAGGTCAAGCCGCCCGACGCGGCAGCGAGGCCAGCCGGGCCCATCGCGACCCAACAGATGCGCGGACTGTGGTCGCGGCTCAGGAGCATCGGGATCTCACGCCTGCAGGCCGGCCGCGCGCTGGCGCAGAAGACCTCGATGGCGGGCGTGGCCGCCGCTTGGCTCGATCCAGGGGCCGGCTCCTGGCGCGCCTTGTTCGGCGACGTGAGCGTGGTTCGCTTCCTCGCCGAGCGCGGGCTGGCCGGCGCTAGTGCCGCCGAGCTGGCGCCCCGCCACATCGCGCCTGAAGTCGGAGGTGCGGTCAAGGCTGCGTCCAGCGAAGAGGGCGTGCGCATGTGGGCGAGCGCTTCACGGCCTGTCGCGAGGACGCCGCCGATGCCGAGGCAAGCGACGTACACGCCAGGCGGCTCGGCCGCCAGCGCCGCGCGGTACCACCGCTTGCAGACCACTGCGAGGAAATGCGTCCCGCCGTCGCTGACTCGTCTGTCGCCCCGGCGTCGCACCCTGCCCTCCGTCCAGCTCCCCTCGGCGATTGGCTCGCCGGCCGGGCAGGGCCATCGCCGACGTCCGATGTTGGCTGCGCAACTTTCGTCACCGCCTTGCATCTCTCGGTTACAGCCCGCGGAGGTCGAAGGTGAGCGCGCCATCTCAGATCGAGCAGCGAGTTCTTGTGGGGGGCGTTTGCGGAATCAGCGACCTCGCCGCGAACGGCTCTTGCGCCGTCGTCGGCCACCTGGGGCTGGACGGCCTGTGGATCCTCTGTCGCAATCCGATCATGGGCGAGGTGGACGACCAACGCCTCGTCACACGTTTTGCCCAGGGCAACGGGACCGCCCAGCTCGTACGAACACTGCAGGTCGCCGGACTGACCCTGGCGGGCAACAGCCCAGCGCCGGAGCGAAGCTGATGATCGGGCTCCAGCCAGAGCGCTCGCTACTGCTAACCGGCGCCACCGGTTTCGTCGGTGGCGCCGTGAGACCCGCGCTGGCTCGCGCAGGCTGGCGCGTGCGGTGCCTGACGCGCGATGGCGCTCGGGCTCACATGCGCGACCCGACTCTGGACTGGGTGCAAGGCGACGTGTCGGACCCGGCCTCCTGTGCCCACGCGCTCGACGGCGGCGAGGCAGCGCTCTACCTCGTGCACGGGATCGGCGAAGGCGAGGATTACCACCGCCGCGAAGTCCTGGCGGCAGCGACCTTCGCGAAGGCGGCGGCCGCAGCCGGCGTCGAACGGATCGTGCACCTCGGCGGCGTCGCGCCCGATGGCAGGGGCTCCGATCACCTGCGCAGCCGACTTGAGGTGGGCGACGCGCTGCGTGCCGGTTCCGTGAAGACCATCGAGCTGAGTGAGCATGATCGTTGGGCGCGGCAGCCTGAGCTGGCTCATCGTCCGCGACCTCGCCGCTCGCCTGCCGGTGATGGTCCTGCCGCGGTGGCTAAAGTCGCGCACCCAGCCGGTCGTCTTCGCCTCGATGGCGCTTGTCCCCATCATCGTCGGCGAAGAGCTGGTCTGGCGAGGCGTCGTCCAGGCGACGCAGGTCCAGCGCCGGGGAGTTTGGCGAGGCGTCGCGCTGGCGGCGGTCGTGTACGCGCAGGTGCACGTTCCTCTCGCCTCGCCCGTGCTGGTGGCTGCCGGGTTCGTCTGCGGGCTGGCCTGGGGCACGCTGCGCGCCATGACAGCGAGCCTCGTGCCCGCCTTGGTCGCGCACTTGCTGTGGAACATGGTCGTCCTGGTATGGCTGCCCCTTTACGTACCATGAATACAGGGGCGCCCAAAGCCGCACTGCCAGCAGCGAGGGATCGTGGCCTCGCAGCCGCCTGCGAGAACGCCCAGCTCACGGCGGGCCGCGCCCAGCAGGGCTTCGTGTACAGGTCTCGCAGGCAGGTCGGCCAATGACTGCGCGCCCGCGCCCTGCGGCGCCCGCCGGCAAGAGGGTCGGCAGGAAGCGCGCCATTGGGGAGAATCGAGAGGCAGCCATGCGAGCGCAACGCAGGGAGCTGGTCCTGGAAGGCCAGCCCGCAGGCGCTCTTCCACTCCGCAGTTCGGGCGTTCGGCTGGCCCACAGCCGAATCGAGAGGAGAGTTCCATGGCCCACTACGTCACATCCGTCGCAACGCCGCTGTCCGCTGCCGAGGCCTTCGCGTACATGGCAGACATCACTCGCTTCGTCGAATGGGACCCTGGGGTGAAGCGCGTGGTCCGGGTCGCCGGCCATGGCGCTGGCGTCGGCACAACTTATGACCTGAAGGTCGAGGCCGGCGGCACGACGGTCATGCGCTACGAGGTCACGGAGTACGAGCCACCTCGCCGCATCCTGCTGGTGGCGCGCACGACGTTTCTCACCTCCGTCGATGAGGTCCGAGTGGACGCCGCCGGCAGTGGCAGCATCGTGACCTACGACGCCAAGCTGACCCTCCATGGGCCGCTGACCCTCTTTGATCCGCTCTTGCGCCTAGCCTTCCGCCGCATCGGAGATCGCGCCGCGGTGGGGCTGCGGCGGGTGCTTTCGGGCAGGGCGGTGGCCGCATGAGCTCCGTGGCGGACCGCGTCGACGCTGCGCTCGAATTCAGCGTCTTTGGCAGCTTTACCCGCGTCGGCTCGGCGCTCCGTCGACGCCTGGACCACTGGGCGCCGCTCGACGAACGCAGCCTCGCGGGGCGCGTCATCGTGATGAGCGGCGCCACCTCCGGGCTCGGGCTCGAAGCGGCGCGGGCCTTCGCTCGGATGGGAGCGACCGTCGAGATCGTCGCGCGCAACGCAGCGAAGGTAGAGGCTACTTGCGCCCAAATCCGCCAAGAGTCGGGCAACCCGAAGATCGGCTTCGTCGTCGCCGACACCGGAGATCTCGCGGCCCTTCGTCGCGCTGCCTCGGACCTCCTCCAGCGTCACCCGGCGATCCAAGTGCTGATCCACAACGCAGGCGCGCTCGACGACGACAGGCAGACCAGCCCGCAGGGCATCGAGCTCACGGTCGCGAGCCAAGTGGTTGGCCCATTCTTGCTCACCGGGTTGTTGCTCCCTGCGCTGCGGGCCGGCGCACCCGCGCGCGTGCTGTGGGTCTCGTCGGGCGGCATGTACAGCGAGCCGTTGTCGGTGGAACGGCTGGAGATGTCGGCCAGGGACTACAACGGCACCGCCGCCTATGCCCGCGCCAAGCGCGCCCAGGTGACGCTCGCAGCGCTGTGGGCTGCACGGCTCGCCGCCGATCGGGTCTCGGTGCACTCGCTCCATCCTGGCTGGGCCGATACGCCTGGCGTCGCGCGGTCGCTGCCGACGTTTCGCAGCGTCGTCGGGCCCTTGCTGCGAACACCGGCAGAGGGCGCCGACACGCTGATCTGGTTGGCCGTCGACGACGGAGCGCCGCTGCAGGAGAGCGGTCGCTTCTGGCTCGACCGCCGTACGCGCCCCCTGCACCGCCTCGCGTCCACGCGGCGCTCCGACACTCCCGAGGAGCGTGAGCGGCTGTGGGGCTGGGCGGTCCGAAAGAGCGGCCTAGTGATTTGATGCGCCTTCGTAGGCGCCGTCGTGGGTGCTGCTTCGTAGGTGCCCTTCGTAGGTGCCCTTCGTAGGTGCCGGACGATTCGACGGACGATTCGACGGGCGGAATGGAGCCTACTTCCGTAGGTGCCGGACGATTCGACAGGCCTACTTCTGTAGGTGCCTTCTGTAGGTGCCGGACGATTCGACAGGCGGCTAGGGCAGCCGCGCCGGCTCCACCGCCATCAGCGCCGTCGGGGCCCCCGGCGCCGCCACCGGCGTCACAGCGTCGGCCGGATCGATGAAGGCCGGCTCCGCCGCCGCGCCGAGGCGCAAGCTGTACATGGCCGTCGCGGTCGCCCCCTCCAGCGCCGAGACCTCGACAAAGACCCGGCGGCCCCTGACCCGGCGCGGCGGCAGCTCGATGGGAGCGCCCGAGGCCACGCCATCGACGCTGTACAGCGGTCCGCCCGCCTCCGCCACCGCGATCCGAGCACGCAGCCCCGCTGGGGGTGTCCACACGCCGCGCAGCACGTCATTTGGCGCGACGTCGAGGGCGTAGACGTCAACGTCTGCAGCGGCGTCGAGCAGCCCGGTCAGCGCCGCCGGCGTGCGCACCAGCTGCGCCAGGCGCTTGTCGTCGTTGGGCTCTCGCTCGACTGGCAGGCGCTCGCGGCAGGCAGACACCGCGACGCAGCCCTCGGGCAGCAGCGGACGCACGGTGAGGGCATAGCTGACGTCGGCGCGCTGACCGGCCTTGGCGCGGACCCGCAGCCAGGGTCGCCCCGGCAGCGCTTGCGGGTCGAGGTTCGGGATGGCGATGGCCTCGCCCGAGGTCGCAGCGCGTCGAAGCAGGGGCGGCGGCCAGGGCGCGCGGGAGGGGTGCCCGGCCATCGGCGCGTCGCCGGCGTACAGCTCAAGCTCGAGCGCGAGGTCGGGCACGCCAGTGATCGACAGCAGCAGAGCGTCGCCGGGCAGCGCGTTGCCGAGGTCCAGGCGGATGAGGTCCTCGTCGCCAGCCGGCGCCAGCGTCCCCTGCCGCGTCTGGCCGACCCCGATCGGCGGCCCGGCGTCGGCAGGCTGGTCGTTCGGCTCGCGCTCGTCGTCGGGGCCGGCGCGTTGCGTCGTCAGCTGCAGACGCCAGGGCCCGGCCAGTGGCGCGCCGATGCAGCGCAGCCGCAGCCAGACGCCGACCGCCGGAATGTGCAGCGAGGGCAGGCTCGGCAGCTGGTCGCGCCAGGGGCCAGCGACGCGCAAGGGCGCCCCGTCCAGGCGGTCGAAGAGGTCGAGGCGGGCGCAGCGCGGGGCGCTCAGCAGCTCGGCGCGCCACAGCGTGCCGGTGGGCGGCAGCGGCTCGACGCGGATCCAATCGGCCTCGCCGGCGCCAGCTCGCGCCACCTGATCGCCGAAGGCGCCAGAGACGACGACGTCGAGCGCGACGCGCAACGCCTGCGCCGGCGCATCATCTGGCTCGCGCGCCTGCAGCTCTTGGATGCGGGCCAGCGGCGCAGCGGCGGTCGATTGGGGCGCGGCGGCGCCGGCGTCGGGGTAGAGCGTGTGCCCAGGCAGCGGCGCCTCGGCCTGGCGTCGGCAGGCGAGGGGCAAAGACAGAAGCGCGCACAGCAGAGCGAAGGCGGTCAGGGTGCGCCGCCTGGGAGCCAGGCGGGATGGCCCAGGCGGCGAGCGAACGGGGGCGTCGCGGTGGACGCCGGTGTCGGCGCTCGACATGGGCGCGGCTACTTGCCGATGCGGCCCGAGACCTCGTCGGTGATGTCGACGGCGTCCACGGCGTAGACGACGGCGACGCGCGACAGCACCACCGAGAAGCCCCGCTCTTTGGCGATCCCAGCGATGTGGCTGCGGATCTTGTCCTCGATCGGCTTGAGCAGCTCCGACTCCTTCTTGGCCAGGTCCTCCAGCGCTTTCTTCTGCGTCTCTTGGAACTCCATGACCTCTTTCTGGAAGTTGAGCACCTTCTGTTGGAAGCCCTGCGCCTTGGTCTTGAGGTCCTCGGGGATCGCCTGGGCGCCCTTCTTCGCCGCCTCGGCCAGCTCGCGCTCGATCGCCACCCGCTCCTCCAGCAGCTCCTTCTCGCGCTCCTTGAGGGCGTCGTCGCGGCGCTTGAGCTCCTTCTTCTTCTTGTTCTGCATCCCCTCGAAGGCCTTCTTGGCTGCCTGGCCCTCTTTGGTCGAGAACAGGATCTTCTGCAGGTCGACCACGGCGATCTTGTCGCCGGTGGCGCTGGCCTCACCGGGCGTCAGCGCGAGGCCAGCGACCGAAAAGGTGACCAGGGCGGCCACGGTCGCCAGCGGGTGGGCGGCCGACGCGGACCGGCGGCGGGCGGGGCGGTTGAGGGTCTGAAGCTGCGACATCTGGGCCTCCTGGCGCTGGGGGCGCGGGTTATCGCCGTTGCGGCGGATCGGGTCAAGCGCGGCTCGACCAAGCCGGGAGGCGCGTCGGCGCGAGATGCGCGCCATCGTCGGAGACAACGCCCGAGGGCGCTCGCTTGTTCGCGCTGCCGCAGCGGTCGGCGGGGCGCCGCAGCTCAGAGGCCGCTGGTCTCGACCATGGCCTCGCCGCTCGAGACCACTTGCGCCAGGAATTCCGCGGCCATCCGTGCCAAAGGCTCGACGTCGTAGATGACGTAGTGGCTACCGCCGGCGACCTGTCGCAGCAGGGCCGTCACCTTCTCGCCGCCGATCTCGACGTTGTTCGACACCGGAGCAGAGACGGCGGGCGTGCCGAGCGCCACCATCGCCTCGTTGCGCTGCACGACCGGCTCCAGCAGGTGCAGGCCCATCGCAACCGCCAGCGCCTCGCTCGCCACCGCCGGCGTCGCCTCGTCGAGCAGCCCCTCGGTGTGCAGGATGTGCGGCGGCCGAACGCCGGGCGGCCTCGCGAGCACCTGGCGGGCGTAGGCGATGGGGTCCACGGCCTCGACCAAGAGCTGGATGAGGCTGACCGCCGGGTGCAGCTCGCTGAGCTCGCCCTCGTCGAGGCCGAGCTTGGCGGTCACAAGCGCCGGGAAGTCGACGATGTCCTTGCGCCGCACCACGGTCAGCGACAGCCCGGCGCCGGTGCCCGAGAGGACAAAGGCCCGCAGGTTGTACTCGACGCTGGCCAGCAGCGGCCCGACCAGCCCGCCCTGACTATGCCCATAGAAACACAGCCGATTGGCGTCGATCTGCAGCGGCTTGCTGCCGGTGGCGCTGGCCGGCACATCGAGCAGACCGCGCTGGATCATCTCGATGAGGGCCACGTTGTCGAGCGCGGCCTGGCGGAAGACGGCGCGGCCAGCGGGCGGATTCAAGAAGTTGAAACTGGCGAGGTACAACGAGTCCTTGGCCATCGCCTTGCCGCTGCGCTTGCCATGCAGCGGCTGGTCGATGCTGACCACCACCATACCGCGATCGGTGAGCAGCTCTGCGGGGTTGTTCGGCGAGCCGTCGTCGAAACTGAAGTAATTGCCGCCTGTTCCGTGGGAGTAGATCACCGCCGGGTGCAAGCCGTCGAGATCGAGGCCGCTGCCCGGTGTCAGCTTGGGGACCGCCACAGCGACGCGAATCGGCTCATCGAGACGTGCCGGCTCGGGCGTGCCGTCGGGCAGAAAAGCGAAGCCGCCACCACCGCTCAGGTAGGGCGGCGTGCCGTGCTGGAAGTTGGGCGCCAGGTACTCAGCGGTGTAGAGGCGATAGCCCGGCTTCTCCTTCACGAGCTTCCACTGCGTCGCCGCCTGAAAGCCCGGCCAAGCGTGGAGCCACTTGGCGAGCAGCGCCAGCTCACGGGCCGGGCGACCGGTGCGAAACACCGTCACAGCGCCGATGTCGCGGGGTAGCAGCGCCAGCGCGCCGGCGTCGACGGTGGCGGCCAGCGGCGCGAGAGTCTGCGCCAATCGCGCCTGCTGCGGATCGCTCGGCACCGGCCCGAGGCCAAATGCGGCGTCGAGGGCGGCGGCGAGGGCGGCGGGCTGACCGAGGGGCCGGTCGAGCGAGTCGCGCAGCCCGCGGCGGACGACGAGGGCGTAGCTGGTGTCGGGTCGCAACACCGCGCCCCAGGCGGGCTGCACCATCAGCAGGTGCTGCAGCAGCAGATTGCCGCGTTCAAAGCCGCTCTGGGCGCTGCGCAGCGGGAAGCGCCGGCCGCGCTCGGGGCTGGCGGCGTCGACGTCCACCAGGACCAGCTGCGAGTCGGCGGCCATCGAAGCCGTCGGTGTCGGCAACGCGCCGACCTGCAAGGCGCCGTCGAAGGCGATGTAGATGGTTGGCGCCACGCCCCAGCCGTCGAGGACCGCCTCGCCGTGCTCTAGGTAGGACGCCAGCAAGGGATCGGGCGAGCCCGTGCGCGGCGCCGGAAAGCCCGAGAGGTCGAGCCCGCCGTCGTCGCGGCGACGCAGCTCACTCGGAAACGGCGCGTCGTGCCAGCCCTTGCCGGCGAGGTCGTAGCGGGCGCTGACGCCGGAGGCCTCAGCTGCCCACGGGTCATGGGCGAGGCCGCTAGCGCCAGTGGCGTCCTTGCCATCCTTGTCGGCGCCAGGCTCACCGCCGCAGCCGACCACGCCGGCGAGCAGGAGCGCAGAGATCGATATCGCCGAGCGCAGGGCCGCGGAACGCCGTCGCGCGGCGCTAGTAGCCACCACCACCCCAACGCTTGGCGGCGGTGGCGCGGGCTGGTCCGCCCTTCTGCGCCGCCGGCGGCTCGTTGCGGGCGCCCTTGACGATGGCGATCGAAGCCGAAGCGCCGATGCGCGTGGCGCCTGCGGCGATCATGGTGTCGACGTCGTCTGCTGTCCGCACACCGCCGGAGGCCTTGACCTCCAGCTCCGCGCCGACGATGGCCTTCATCAGCGCCACGTCCTCTGCGGTGGCGCCGCCGGGCCCGAAGCCCGTGGACGTCTTGACGAAGGCGGCGCCGGCGATCTTTGAGAGCGCGCAGGCGACCACCTTCTCGTCGCGCTCGAGCTCGCCGGTCTCAAGGATGACCTTGACCCGGGCCGGCGCGGCGGCGGCGACCACCTTGGTGATGTCCTCGAGGACCAGCGCGTAATCCTTGGACTTCATCGCGCCGATGTTCAGGACCATGTCGATCTCAGCCGCGCCGGCGCGCACCGCCTCTCGGGTCTCGAACGCCTTGGCGTCGGGCGTCGTCGCGCCGAGGGGAAAGCCCACCACGGCGCAGACCGGCACGCCGCTGCCGCGCAGCTTACGCGCACAGTAGGCGACGTTCGACGGGTTGACGCAGACCGAGGCGAACTTGTACTTGGCCGCCTCGTCGCAGAGCTTGTCGAGCTCTTCCCGCGTGGCGCGCGCCTTGAGCAGCGTGTGGTCGATGTACTTCGCCAGATCGGCGCGCACCAGCGAAGGGTCCAGCCCCGCTGAGTTGGCGGCGATGCGCGAGGCGCCGACATCGACGATCTTTTGCGTGTCGGCCGGGCGCCGCGACACCGACCAGCCGCAGCCCGTGCACTCGCCCTTGCCGGCGGTGCAGGGACGGCCAGGGACCGCGCCGTGGCTATGACCGGCAGCCTCGGCGGGGGCCGCGCTTGCGGCCGGACGCGACGCCCCTGCCCGCGAGGTGAGCTCGGCGCGCACGCGCTGCGTAATCACATCGACCAGGGCGTCCATCTCGCGATCTGCTGCCATCGTCTTCGCCTCGCAAGTGCACGGTCCGTTGCCCATTGCGGCGCACGAGGCGCCGTGCCGGCCCACCGGCGGTAGGGTCGCGGCTCGCCGTCCCGTCGTCAAGCCGCTGGCTTGCTGGCTGGGCGCCGCGCGCGCAGCAGCAAGAGCCCAAACGCCAGCGCGGCGAAGGCCTCACCGGAGGTCGGTAGGCGCTTCGACGTCGACCGCACATCGCAGCCACAGCCGCCGTCCTTGCCCGGATCGTTGTCGCGGCGGCTGCCGCCCGGGGCCGGCTCGAGCAGCGTGACGCGCAGGGGCTCGCGGCCGGTCGGGTCGAAGCGCACGGTGACCTTGGCGCCGACCCGCAGATCATCCGCGCTGCCTCCGGCGACGACCTCATTCCAAGCCTCGGCGCCACCCTCGATGGCGAACCCGCGACCTTTTCCTTGACTATCAGTGACATAGAGCTTGTTGCCGCCGCGATCGAGGACCCGCACCCCCTCCAGCACTTCGGTCTCGACCCGCTGCTGGATGACGATCTCGGGCCGCACTTCGCCCTTGGGGTCGAATTTCGCGGTAATTACGGCTCCACGCTGCAGATCGTCGACCGTGCCGCCAGCCACGTTGGGGCGCAGAAGGGCGCGATCCTTCGGGATTGGGATCGCCCGCGTCGACTGTGAGTTCTTGCTGGCGCGGACGTAGAGGTAGGTCTCCGCGACCTCGTGGATGGTGACGTCGCGCAACACGCTCCAGACGAACCCGGCGGGCGGCGGCCGGGTGGCCATGGTGTCGACCGTCAGCGCGGTGGCGGTGGCGGCAGCGGCGAGGGCGGCGGCCGCTTGCTCGGCATTGACGAGCTGTCCCTGCGCGGACGGTGGCGCGGTGGGCGCGGTGGGCGCGGCAGGTGCAACCGGCGCGGCGGGCACGGTAGGCGCTGCGGGCGCAGGGGCTGAATCGCTCGGACCGGGCGGGGCCGCCAGCGGTCGGTTGGGCCGTGGCTGCGCTGGCTCGCTCGGGGCGGGGTCGGGCCGCCTGGGGTGTCGCCGGGCGCTCGGGTCGCCGGAGGGCGGCAGGGCATCGGCGAGCACCCACTGGGCTGGGGCGAGGCAGAGCACGCTCAAGGCGCAGGCGTGCATCAGTCGGCGCAGCGGCGCCACCGGGGTCTTCATCGTCGAGCTCCTCAAGCCCTGGGGCGGGCAGCGGCCTGCAGACTAGGGCAAGGACCTAGCGATGCGTGCGGCGGCCGAAGGTCGGGAGTGTAGCGCGGTGCGCGCGTCGTGGCGATACCGCTGGCGGCGATCCCGAGGCCTAGGGAGACGCCTCGGGATGCGCCGACCTAGGGGCCCACGCGCGCGATCTTGGAACGGCGCGGGATGGCGCTCGGTTGGCCCATGTGCGATCGTGCGGGGTCGCCGCCGGCGTCGCGGCGAGAGGCCGTCGCGGTGGGACCTCCGCTACGCCGGGCGCAGATTTGTGGCGCGATCGATGTTTGCAGGGGCGACGAATCGGGACGGAGCGAGCGATGCGGGTCAAGGTCGTCACCTCGTTCGAGGGCCTCGGCGTCAGCGTCCAACAGGCGCTGCAGGCGGCGGGCTTCGACGCCCGGGTCGAGGCGCGTGAGGTGTCGACCATCGAGCTGCGGACGGCGGAAGTCAGCGACGTCGCAGAGATCGGGCGGCTGTTGGCCGCCGTGCGGCCGCTGCTGCCGAGCGTCGTCGTCGCGGCGATGCCGGCGGACACCGTCGAGCTCTACCTCGGCGACACCCGGAGCTTGGCGGCGTGGAACCTGACAATCCACTGCGATGTCAAATCGTTCTGCACGATTCTCCGCGATGAGGCCCGCGCGCTCGGTTTCGAGGACAGCACACCCAGCATCGGTCGCCAGGAGCACAACCACCTCGACTTTGGCGGTGCGACGCCCTTTGCGCGCCAGGTGCTGCGCTGGATGCTCGGCCGGCACGGCATCCGAATCACCGAGAAGCGCGCCTGGGGCAGCGACGACGTCGATCTGTGGCTCTACGTCCGCGACCCACGCTTGGACGGCAGCAACCTGCAGGAGTGCGTCGCAGTCGACGTCCAGAGCGACGACCTCGGCGCAGCGATGGCGCTGCAGGCCCAGCTGCGCAGCCTCGGCCACACGCAGGTCGGCGTCCGTGGCCTCGACGACGAGGAGCGCCCGCAGTTTCGCCTCGTCGGCGGCGGCTATGCCCGCGACGGCGGTGCCCTGGCCGCCCTCACGACGACGGTGCGCGCCTTTCTGCACGGCCAAGGGGTAGACAGCGGCCGCTTTCCGCTGGAGGTCAGCGACGGTGACCCCATCTCGGCGGCGCAGGTGACGCTGCCGCTGCAGGCGCTGCGCCAGGGCACGCTGCGTCCGACCTCCGGCAGCCACCCGGAGCGCTGGCGCGTCACCGTCCACTGCGACGACGACGCCTCTGCGTCGCCGCTGGTGTCTGCGCTGGAGGCCGCCGGCTTTCGCTGCGTCGACCGCGCGCCGCTCCCGGCGTCGGTGCTGGGCTTCTCGGTCCGGCTCGGCAGCGCCAGCCGCTATGAGAGCGTCGCCCACGCGCTGCTCGGCCTCGTGGAGCAGCGACGGGGCGAGCTCGGCGCCAGCGCCGGCTGGCGGGTGACCTCACTGGAGGCCAGCGACAGCGGCGACCCCGACCATGTCGGCATCGACCTACCGAGCCGGGAGCTCGACGAGGCGGGCCTGGAGCGACGGGTGACGCTCGCCGCCTCGCGCTATCAGCTGCGGGTGCGTACCGGCCACCGCGAAGACCACGCGCTGCTGCTAGCGCGGCTTGAGGCGATGCACTGGCAGGCGTTCGAGATCGAGGGCGACAGCGGCCACGGCGACCCGCTGGCCCAGTTCGGCGGCGCGCCGGTGGCCCTAGTCGATCATGTCGCCGATCTCGTCCGCCGAGAGTCCGGGATGCACTGCCAGATCCGCAAGGAGTGGGGCGACGACGACCAGCAGGTGTGGCTGAACCTGCCAGCCCGGCCACAGACCGCGCAGGGCAGCCTCGATGGCGTCGACCTCGGGCCGTTTTTTGCCCGCGGCCCGGCGGTGGCGGCGGCGCGCCCCCTCCTTGGGATCGAGCCGGACGCGCTCCGCGTCGCCGAGGTGACGCTGCCACGCCGACGCCCAGGTCCACATGCCGCCTTGGTGCCGCCCGACCTGCTGTTCCGTCACTACTGCCTCGATGGCCGCACCGCCGAGACGCTGCTGCTGGTCACCGAGGCGGTCGCGCTCGCCGAGCCGTGCCTGCTGGAGGGCGAGACCAGCGTCAGCAAGACCTCGATCATCCAGTTCCTCGCCAGTCTGCTGCGCCAGCCGTTGGTCCGCCTCAACCTCAACGGCCAGACGGACACCGGCGAGCTGGTCGGCCGCTTCTTGCCGCAGGAGACCGCGTCGCGCCTGCCGCTGCCAGTCGAAGAGCTGATGCAGGTCGAGGGCTGGCTGACGGCAGAGAGCCGGCAACTGCTGGCGCGGGCGCGCGAAGAGTCCCGCCCGCTGAGCCGCGCCGAAGTGCAGCAGGTGATGGCGCGCGAGCGCATGAGCCAGCACCCCTGGCGCTGGCAAGACGGCCTCGTCGTCGCCGCGATGCGCCACGGCTGGTGGGTGGTGCTCGACGAGCTGAACCTCGCCGAGCCGCAGATCCTCGAGCGCCTCAACCCGGTCCTGGAGCGCGTGCCGTCGCTGGTGCTGAGTGAGCACGACGGCGAGGTGCTCGGCCCCGGCGGCACCCCCATCCATCGCGACTTTCGCATCTTCGCGACCATGAACCCCGCCGAGTACGCCGGCCGCTCCGCGCTCAGCCCCGCCTACCGCGATCGCTGGCGCAGCTACGCCTTCGTGCCACCGCCGGGCGAGGCCGACTATCTGGCGATGCTGCGGGCGCTGCTCGACGGCCGCCAGCCAGATGTCTCGCTGCGCGGTCGCAGCTACCGGGGCGCCACCCAGGACGCGCCGCTGGCCGGCCTGCTCGACGTGCCCGGCATCGACGGCTTCCTGCAGGCGTTGGCGCGCTTCCACGCCGCGCTCGAAGGGGCGGTCGGCGCCAGCGGCGGCCAGGGCGCGCGCCTGTCGGCCCGCCGCAAGGACCGCGTCGTCTTCAGCCGCCGCAGCCTGCTCTCGGCGCTCGACTACCTGGCGTGGGCCATCGGCCAGGGCGGCGAGGAGCCGACGATGGCGATGCGCGCCGCGCTGGTCCGCACCTACCTGGCGCGCGTCACGACGGCCCAAGATCAGCGCACCGTCCTCCAGTTGATGGACGCCGCGGGCGTCGGCCCGACGGTCTGGCGCCCTCTGACGGGCGACGGGCGCCGGGACTAGCCAAATGACGTCGTCGGGCGGCGGCACCGGCGATGGCGACGGCGGCACCTCCGGGTCGTCGCGGTCGCCCCGGCGCTTCGAGTCGGCATCCGAAGAGCGCGCCCACGCCGCGCAGCGTGAGGCCGACGCCGCGCTGACGGACGATCTGCGACGGCTGCGCGCCCTCGCCGCCGGCTTGTGCCAAGACGCCCGCGTCGGGGTCGACGTCGCGCCCGGGCCTTGGGCCTTTGACCGCGCCAGCCGCACGTTCATCGTCTCGGCCGAGGACCTGCGCGCCGCAGGCGTCGACTACTGTGCCGCGGTCCTGGCGCGCCAAGTCGGCCACGCCAAGATCAGCCGCCACGGCCTGCTCGAGATCGCCTTCGCCGACGAGGAGCTGGGGCGCCTCTGCGTCGACGCCCTCGAGGTCGGACGCGCTGACGCCTGGATCGGCGACCGCTTCCCCGGCGCCAGGGCGTGGCTCGAACGACTCGACGAGCAAGGCGAACCGATCGACCCGGCGCTGCCAGATGTGGTCGCCTTCGCGATCGCCTGCGCCGCGCCCATGAGCGGCAGATTCGGCGTGCGAGCGTCGGTCGCCCAAGCGCTCGCCGACACCTTTGAGGCGAGGCAGGCATACGCCAGCTTCGCTCCAAAGGCCACCGGGACGCCGCCGACGACCGCCGCGCGGGCCCGCTTTCGCCTGGAGGTCGCCCCCCAGCTGCCCAAAGGCCTGCTGCCGCCCGCCGCCGAACAGGCGACGCTGCTCGCCGCCAGCGCCGCGCTTCGCCACGCCGCGGCCGAGATCTTGCCGGTCGCTGAGGCGCTGTATTGGGACGATGTCGACGCCATGCAGGCCTACCTCATGGAGCGCCCAGACCGCATCCCCTGGGCCCGCCAGCGACTGGAAGCCAACGACGCCATCGCCGTGATGCGCCAACTGCGCCGTCGCGGACCGCTGACGCCGCCGCAGCAGGGCTGGGTCGAGGAGCTGGCCCAGGCGCTGGTCGCCTCTGCGGCGCTGGCGGCGCTCCCGCGGCGGGTGTTGATCCGCGAAGGCTTGCCCGAGGCCGGCGGCCGCGACGCCGACGCCACGGCGGATCCAGGCCCACGACCCTCAATCTGGACGCCGCCCACGCCCTATGAGCGCGCTCTGGAGCGGCTGCGCGACCAGGTCGAGGCGCTGTGCCGGCGCCTGGAGGCCGCGCTCTTGCCCAGCCGCCGGCTGCGCCGTCGAGACGGCTTCCCGAGCGGCCGCGGCATCGATCTGCGGCGCCTCTTCGCCTTTGAGGCCGATCCGCGGCGCGTCGGCGAGCTGTGGTGGCGTCCGACGATCCCCGATCGCCGCGACGTCGCCGTGCTGCTCTTGGTCGACCTCTCAGGGTCGATGAGCGGCGCCAAGGCTGAGGCCGCCCTGCTCGGCACGGTCCTGTTGGCCGAGACCCTGGACCGCCTCAATGTCCCCTTCGCGATCCAGGGCTTTCAAGACGTGCTGGTGCCACTCTGCGGCTTCGTTCAACCCTTCGACGACGCTGCAAGGTCGGCGATCGGCGAGATCCCGCAAGAGATTGAAGGACGTCGGCTCGGTGGCAACAACAGCCCGTCCTACAATGACGATGGCCCGTGCTTGCTCGAGGCCGCCGGCAGCCTGCTCGGACAATCGGCGCTGCAGCGGCTGCTCATCGTCGTCAGCGACGGGCGGCCGGAGGGCCGGCGCAGCCTGCCCAAGGACCTGAGCGCCGCCGTCGCCACCGTCTGCAGCGCCGATCCCTCTCTGATGCTGGTCGGCCTGGGCCTCGGCCCGCAGACCGAACACGTGCGCCAGTACTACCCGAACGCCACCGCCAACGTGGCGGTCGATCGGCTCGCCGACGAGATCGCAGACCGGCTGGAGCGCGTGCTGCTCGATCACCTGCGCACAGGCGGGGCCGGCCCTCATCCGGGCACGTCGAGGCACTAGCGGCCCGCTAGGCCACCAACATCGTCAACGGGGCCGGCCCAGCGCGACTTCCCGCGCCGAGCCGCCGGCGCACCGACGCCGTGCCGTTTCGACGCGTCTGCGGACCTGGCGGGATCGGGTAGGACACAGCTTGTCTGATATGGGTGCTGAACTTGCGTTCAGTGCTGAACGGGCGTACAGGTCGATGGAGGCCGGCGCCGCGAGCCAGCCAGAGGAGCCCACGCCATGATGTCCACCGAAATCGCCCGTACGCCGCCGACGTCGACCAAGCGCACCTGCCCGTCCTGCGCCGCCAGCGCCCGCGACGCGCTGCCCATCCGCTACGGCATGGTCTCGGCGTGGGTGCTGCAACAGGCCCGCCGCGGCGAGGTCGTCCTCGGCCCAATCAACCACGGCCGCAACGAGCCGCGCCTGCTCTGCAGCCACTGCGGACACCGCTTCGCCGCCCCGCGCGCCGATCTCGACCGCTTCGGCCGCCCGCTCGCCAACGCGCTGCCCCGCGCGGACGCTACCCCCGCCGCATCGCGGACGCCGCGGACAGCCGCCACGCCATCCCCGCAGCTGGAAGGAGCGCAACACTCGACGATGGTTCCATGGTCCGCGGAGAGCAAGGGCGAGCGCGACGAACGGCGTGGCCGGGATGAGGCGCCAATGAGCCTCGGCCAGACACCGCGGCGAGAAGTGCTGGAGGTGGCGAGCCTGCGCCAGGCGGCCTGAATTCCGTTGGCGGCGCCAGCGCTCGTCGGTGGACCTCAGCGCGCGGTGAGCGTGCGGATCCAGCGGCCGTAGAGGTAGATGCCGACCGCAGACGCGACCCCGACCACGCCCATGAGGTTCCACACCATGCCGATGTCATGGCTGGCGGCGAGCTCTGCCGTCACCTGCCAGGGCTCCTGACCGGTGACCTCGACCAGCTTGGTGAACCCCTCGCCCTGTGGGACCGCGGCCACCTGTGCCTCGGTCAGCCCGCGGCCCAGCAGCGCCGTGCGGGCGAAGGCCTCTTTGCTGGCGTAGTGGTCATAGAGCATCGGCCCGAGCTTGCCCTCGAGCGTCCAGCCGATCGCCAGCGGGATCTGCGAGAACCCGAGGTACATGGCCTTCTTGTCGTCGGGCGCGAGGTTGCCGACGAACTCGCTGAACTTCGGGCTCGACAGCATCTCACCGACCGAGAAGACCGCGATGGCCGCCAGCGCCGCCCAGCCAGCCGTCGCCGCGCCGATCAAAAAGAGAGAAGCGCTCGCCAGCAAGGTGCCGACGACCATCGACGTGGTAGCGCGCATCAGCCCCGAGAGCCAGGCGAACCCGAAGCAGGTGATCATGATGAGGCCGGAATTCAGGTTCAGCATTCCCTCCGGCAATATCTCGGAGCCATCCTTGTTCATGACCACGAAGAACTGCACGACGACGTTGCTGACAGGCTGGCCGCCAAAGAGGTCGCGGACGACGCCGCGCGTATCGACCCAGTCCTCCAGGTGCGCTGGCAGGACGTCGAAGAGCGCGTTGAACATGAACCAAAATCCCGAGAAGATGAGCAGATACACCCAGACCTGCGGCCGCGACAGCTCGCGCAACGAGGTGCGCCACAGCGGCGCCTGTACGCGCCCCGCGGCCCGATCTTCCGCCGCCCTGGCGAGCCGCTCGGCCTTTCCTGGCTCCTTGTAGAGAAGCAACATCAAGAAGTTGAGGGAGATGATCGCGGCGCAGGCCAGAAACACGTAGCGCCAGTCGAGCTTGCGCATCAGTCCGGCGAGCAGCGGGCCGAGAAATCCGCCGATATTGACGGTCTGGTAGAAGATGCCCCAGGCGATCGAGGAGGTCTCGCGTGTGGTCGACTTGACCAGCGTGCCCTGAATACCGGGCTTGAAGATCGCGGTGCCGGCGGCCAGGAGCATGGCGCCGGCGAAGAAGCCGCCAAAGGTCGGAAACATCGCCATCGTCAGGTAGCCCATGATCTTGACGACGGTGGAGGCGGCGATGGTCTCTTTGTAGCCGAAGCGATCGGAGAGGCCGCCGGTGAACACAGGCAGCACCGACTGCACCAGCGCCCACATGGTCAGGATGGTGCCGAATTCGGTCATCGTGACGCCGAGGCCGCCCTTGCTGACGGGGTCCTTGGCGTAGAGCGTGGCGACCGCCTTGACGCCGTAGTAGGCGAGCCGCTCGATCATCTCCATGCCACCGACGACCCAGAACACGTAGCCAAGGCTGGCGATGGCG
>SXNM01000192.1 GCA_005777155.1 Pseudomonadota bacterium
ACCAGGTAGTCGCGGGCGCCCTCGGGCGTCGACTTGGCGAGGATGGGCGTCTCCAGCTCCAAGAAGCCGTTGCCCTCGCAAAAGTATCGTCGCGTCAGCTGGTTGACCCGACTGCGCAGGGCGAAGTTGGCCGCGAGCTTTGGGCGGCGCAGGTCCAGATAGCGGTAGGTCAGGCGCGTCGTCTCGTTGGTGTCGAGGTCGTCCTTGATCTCGAACGGCGGCGTCTTGGCCTCGCTCAACACCTCCACCTCGTCGCAGAGGATCTCGACCTCGCCGGTGGCGATCTTGGGGTTGATGTTGGTGCCGCGGCTAATGACCTCGCCGCGGGCGCCGATGACCCACTCGCCGCGCAGGCGGTCGGCGATCTGATGTGCCGCGCCGCCGAGGTGGCTGGGCTCAAAGCGGACCTGGACAAGGCCGGTGCGGTCGCGCAGGTCGACGAAGATGACCCCGCCGTGGTCGCGGGCGGACTGCACCCAACCGTAGACGACGACGTTCTCCCCGATGTGGGCGGCGCGAAAGTCGCCATTCATCCGGGTGCGCTTGTGGGTGGCGAGGAAGCTCTGGGACATCGACGTTGGCTCCGTGGAGAGGGTCGGCCCGGCACGCGGTCGTTGTGGGGCGCTCGGGCGGGGAAACGTACACGGCCCGTCGCCGCCTGGGTAGGGGCCGTGTCCTCGGCCGCAGCGCAGACGATTGGGGCCACGGCGCGCGGCGCACGATGTCCTGACAGCCGCACAGACCGCTGCTATCTTGGCGCCAAGCTCCGGCGCGTCCGTCGCGCCTTCCGCGTCCTGGAGTCGCTCATGCAGCCACCCGACCACCGCCGCGCTGCGTCAAAGCCACCGCTCGGCTGGCGCGCCGCCGCCGTCACACCTGCCGCCCATGCTGCCCTCGCTGCACCCTTCGCCCTGGCTGCCTTCTTCGCCCTCGCCGCCGTCGCGCCGCCCGCGCTCGCCGCAACCTCGATCTCCGACGGCGACCTCGGCTTCGCAATCCCCGTCGGCGTGGCGGAGGCCGGCAAGGCGCCGCCAGCCATCAGCTTCTCGGCCTCGCTGCCGCTGCGCGGGGTCAGCCTCGACGTCAAACGTAGCGACGGTCGGGCTTTTCGCCTCGCCGTCGGCAACCTAGCGCCTGGTCGCGAGCGGCGGGTGGCCGTGCGGCAAGAGAAGGGCAGCTTCGAGTACCGAGCGACGGTGCGCGGACAGGGGCCTGACGGGCCGATCGAGCCATTCGACCTGACGTTCTCGCTGACGGTGGGCGCCGTGCCGCGCATCGCCATCCGGGCCGACGACGTCGACCTCGAGAACGGCCGCCTCATCGTGCGCGTCACCGAGCCGAAGGGCCATATCGCGCTGGAGGTGTGGGATAAGCACGGCGCGCCGCTCGACGAGGTTGACGTCGCCTACGACGCGCCGCCTGGCAGCCCGCTCACCGTCGCCTGGAAGCAGCGGCCTGGCCAGGTCGCCGGCCGGTTCGCGCTCAAAGCGTACGACATCGCGGAGTTTTGGAGCGGGATCGAGTCAGTCACCTTCGTCGATATCCCGCACGAGGACGTGGTCTTTGAGTCCGGCAAGTGGGACATCTTGCCGACCGAGGAGGCCAAGCTGCTGGCCCCGCTGAAGCAGATCGCGGTCGAGATCGGCAAGGTCGCGGGCGTGTTGCCGATCTCGCTCTACGTCGCCGGCTACACCGACACCGTGGGCCAGCCGGCGGACAACGTCGAGCTGTCGCGCAAACGGGCCGCCGCCATCGCCGCCTGGTTCCGCAAGAAGGGCCTGAAGGTGCCGATCCTCCATCAGGGATTTGGCGAGGCCGTGCTGGCGGTGCCGACGCCTGACGGCACCGATGAGGCGCGCAACCGCCGCGCCGTCTACGTCTTGACGTCGACCACGCCTCCCGCCTCTGCCGGATTTCCCGGCGGCGGCTGGCGCCGGCTCTAGCCGAGGGCGCGTCTTGTACCCGCAACCTTCGACGGACGCCGCCGAGGTACGTGGCCTGCGTCTCGGCCTCCGTCGCGTCAGTCGGCTGCGCCTGCCGCTGGCGTGGCTGCCGGCGTGGCGCACCTTCGCCGCCAGCGAGGCCCTCGCGCTGCGGACCTCGGAGGCCGACGTCAGCGATGGCGAAGGCGGCGTCGGCCTGCACGGCAACCCGCGCGCCGGGCTGCGGCTCGCCCTGATCGCGCTCGCCGGTCGCGAGGGCGAGGCGGCGATGGAGGTGGCATTGGCGCTTGAGCTCGCGGACCTGACGCCACGGCCGGTCGACAGCCTGGACGCCGCTGCGCTCGAAGGCATCGCGGCGCGCCACCGCCGGCTGGGCGCCCTCTACGGCTACCCGGCCTGCTGCGTCGAAGCCTTTATCGACGCCCACCGCGAGACGCTGACCTTCGTCGCGCCGCGCGTCGGCGACAATTTCGTCGCCATCGCCCGCGCCGCCGCCCGAAGCGCGCGGTTCGACGCCCGCCTCGACACCCTCGACGGCGCCGCGCTGCAGGCCCAGCCATCGCCGCTGCGACACCTGCCTTGCCGCTTCGACTGCGCCGCGTCCCTGGCGCTCGGCGCCGCTCTCGGTGGACCCCGGCCCGCCGCGCGCGCGGTGCTGGTGACGTCTGACGGCGTCGTGCGAACGCTGGCGGCGCCTGAGGTCGAGCCGGCCAACGCCGCCAGCGACGCAGCTGGCTGGTGGGGGCGTGGCGCGCTGCGGCTGCAATTCCAGTGACGCGGCGGCCTGAAGCGTTGGCCGACCCCAGGGCGCCGTGCCCAGCTGGTCCCGAGCGACCGTGGCGAGGCAGCGCGCGGGGCCTCAGTCTAGGTGCTTCTGGGCGTCCTTGGCCGGCGTGACGCCCGCGCCCCGCTGAGGTAGGCTCAGCGGCCCGCGACTAGGCGTCGCCTACCGCCGCCCGGAGTCCCCGCATGAAGCTACAGCCCGTTAGCCCCGATCTGGCGCCCAAGGTCGTCCGCGCCATCGGCCAGGCGCCCCTATTCCGCGGTCTCGACGAGCGCACGCTGTCGGCGGTCGCGCAGGCGGCCTCGCTGATTCACGCCTCAGCCGGCGAGGTCATCGTGCGCCAGGGCGACGCCGCCGACGCGATGGGCCTCGTGCTCAACGGCTCCGCACGCCTGGCGATGAAGCTGCCCGGCATTGAGCACGCGGTCGAGGTCGGGCGCGTCGACGCCATGGAGTCTTGGGGCGACGTCGAGCTGCTGCTGTCGCGGCCGCGCCGGGCGACGGTGGTGGCGGCGTCGCCGATGTTGGCGCTGCACTTGTCGATCGACACGGTCCACCAGCTCTTCGAGCGCATTCCATCGTTTGGCCTGACGATGGCGCGAACGCTCGCCGAGCGGCTGCAGGCCGCCGAGCCCGCAGTGCCGCTGCTCGAGTGGGACCTGCGGGCCCGGCCGCCGACGCCGACGGTGCTGGAGCTGCTGCCCGCGGCGCTCATCGCCCGCCAACGCGTCGTGCCGCTGGCGACGGCGGGCGCGCGCCTCGACATCGGCGTCGTCGATCCGTTGACGACCCACGTCATCGAGCTGGTGCGAAAGCAGTGCCCGGCGATGGAGATCCACCCGTGGCGCGTCGCCGTCACGGACTTTGACACCCTGATGCGCGCTCGCGGCACCAAGGCCGACGACGACGGCGCCGCCATGAGCGCCGGCGGCGGCATGGCCTCGATGGTGCCGACGCGGGCCACGGCTGGAGCGTCCATGCCGACGCCCAGCGCCGGCGGCGGTGTCGGCAGCGTGGAGCACGGCAAGGGCGCGGGTTCAGCGCACAGCGCCAACGTCATCCGTCGCTACGGCCAGCGGCAGCAGCAGAACACCAAGCTCGACGCCCTGTTGAAGCGCATGGTCGCCGAGGGCGCCAGCGACCTCCACCTGTCTGCCGGCCACAAGCCTCGCTGGCGCATCGACGGCGAGATGCACGAGATCGTCGAGGCCAAGGTGCTCGGCGAAGACACGGTCATGGAGCTGTTCGAGCCGATCATGGCTGACCGCAGCCTCGTCGACTTCCAGACCAACGACGCGGACTTCGCGTACGCGGTGCCTGGAGTTGCCCGATTCCGCGTCAACCTCTTCCGCGACCGCCTCGGCATCTGCACCGTGTTGCGGCAGATCCCCGACAAGATCTTGACCTTCGAGCAGCTCGGACTGCCCGAGGCCGTGCGAAAAATGTGCGACCACCCCAAGGGCCTCGTCGTGGTCACCGGGCCGACCGGATCGGGCAAGTCGACG
>SXNM01000193.1 GCA_005777155.1 Pseudomonadota bacterium
GCCGGCAAGTCGACGCTGATGCGGTCGATGCTCGGCTTGCAGCCGCTGCTATTCGGCACGCTGCGGCGCGCTCCGCAGCTGCGGGTGGCCTTCGTACCGCAGCGGGCTCACTTCGACCTCTCGGTGCCGTCGCGGGTCCGCGACTTCGTCGCCGGCGGCCTCGACGTCGGCTGGCGATTTCTGCGCCCGTGGATCGACGCCAGCGAGCGCCGCCGGGTCGAGGCGATCCTCGAAGAGACGGACACCGCGACGTTGGCCGCCGAGCCCTTCAGTGCCCTGTCGGAGGGCCAAAAACAGCGCGCGCTGATCGCCCGGGCGCTGGTCAGCGCGCCGCAGCTGCTCGTCCTCGACGAGCCCTCCAGCGCCATGGACCCACTCAACGAACGCGCGGTGTTCGCGATGCTGCAGCGCCTATGCCGCCCACCCGGCGGCTCTGGCGCGATGGCCGTGCTTTTGGCGAGCCATCAGATGGGGTTCCTCCCCGAGTACGCCGATCACTGTCTGCTCGTGGACAAAGATCTCAGCGTGTTGCAGGCCGGGAGCACTCGCGAGGTCTACGCCAGCGCTGCCTTCAGTCGCATTTACGGCGCGCTGCGTCTGCCAGCGCCGGGTACGGGGGGCTGATGTCGCCGCATCACGCACCGCCAGGGTTGGATGAGTTCTTTAGCAACCTTGAGTTGTTCAGCGATGCGCTCTGGGCCGGCGCTGCCGCTGGCGCGATGCTCGGGGTGCTCGGCGTCTACGTGCTCTTGCGCAACTTGGTCTTCGTCTCGGCGGCGCTCTCGCAGGCCGCTGGGCTGGGCGTCGCGCTGGCGTTTTGGGCCCGCGCCGCGCTGCCAGGGCTGCTGGGCGGCCTGGATCCGGCGCTCGGCGCGATCGCCATGACGCTGATGGCGACTGTGTTCTTCGTCCGCGCGCACGACCACCACGACGCCCACCAGGACGCGCAGCTCGGCGTCGGTTACCTGCTCGGCAGCGCCGGTACGCTGGCGGTTGCCACGCGTATCGTGTCCGATCTCGCAGACATCGAGACCCTGCTCTTCGGATCTGCCGTCGCGGTCTTGCCGGAGGATCGCGACGCCTTGCTGTGGACCGCCGGCGCGATGCTCCTGCTGCACAGCGTCGCTTGGCGTGGATTTGTCGCCATCAGCGTAGACGGCGACGGCGCCCGGGTTCGGGGGCTGCCGGTGGCGCTGCTCGAGGCCGTCCTCTTCTTCAGCTTGGCCCTTGGCGTGTCGGTGGCGACTCGGGTGCTCGGCGCGCTGCCGGTGTTCGCCTTCTCGGTGCTGCCGGCGATGGCCGCGGTCAAGCTGGCCCGCAACGTCAGCGAGGCGATTTGGATCGCCTGCGGCGGCGGCATCGCGGCTGCGACGCTGGGCTACCTCGCGGCCTACCGCTTCGAGCTGCCTGTCGGCGCGGCGCAGACGCTGACCTGCCTGCTGCTGCTCGGGATCGCCTCGGTTGCCGAGCTGCTGCTTGAACGCAACGGTCACGGGCACCGGCACTGAGCGGGCTCTGATCGCGCGAGGCCGCGTTGACAACCGAGCAGGGGCGCGGGCATTGCCCAGGCCTCCAGGCGCTGGCAGCCTCCGCCGCCTAGCGGCGTGGCGGGGTGTACGCGGGGCGCCGGCGACGAGGAGCAGGCGATGTGCGGACTGGTAGCGGTGCTCGACGCGCACGGCGACGGCCGAAGCCACACGGCCTCGGTGCAGCGCGCTTGCGACGCCATCGCCCACCGCGGCCCAGATGACTCCGGCGCCTTCTTCGACGGTCCAGTGGCCCTTGGATTTCGCCGCCTTAGCATCCTGGACCTGAGCCCCGCAGGGCACCAGCCAATGACGTCGCAGGACGGCACTTGGACCCTGGTCTTCAACGGTGAGATCTACAATTTCCTGGAGCTTCGGCGCGGTCTCGTCGACGCCGGCGTCCAGCTGCGCAGCGACTCCGACACCGAGGTGCTGCTCGAGCTCTTGGCACGCGAAGGGCCGCAATGCCTTAGCCGGTGCAACGGAATGTGGGCCCTGGCGGCCTGGCATGCGCCGACCCAGGCGCTGTACCTGGCCCGCGATCCGTGGGGAATAAAGACTCTCTATATTGCGGAACACAAAGGGTCTATTGTCTGTTGCAGCGAGATAAAGGGGCTGCGCGCCGCCGGCTGTGACCTGGGCGGCATCGATGCGCTGGAGGCGCGGCAATTCCTCGAGCATCACGAGCTGGACACCGGGGAGCGCACGTTCTTTCGGGGTGTGCGCCGGTTGCAGCCTGGCGTCGTGGAGCGTCACCGGGTCGGCCATCCAGTCGAGCGAAGTCGCTCCGGTGATGGCGCGGCGCCGCTGCCGCCGGGGCTCGGGCCGGGCGCCAGCGCCGACGCCTGGACAGAGGCCTTTCGCGGGGCGTTCTTGGATGCGGTCAAGCTCCGCATGCGGGCCGACGTCGACGCCGGGACCAGCCTCTCCGGAGGCTTGGACTCGACCGCGATCGCTTGTGCGACGGCGCGCTTCCTTCAGGCCGAGCGGGCGTCGAATTGCCGGCACGCGTTCACGGTCCATGCGCCGGAATTTGATGAGTCGCGATACATTGAGCCGGTGGTGCGGCAGACCGGTGCCCGGTGGCACGTCACGACCGGCGACGCCGCGACGCTGCGCGAGGCTTTTCCAGGCTTTCGCCGCGCCCACGATCAGCCAGTTCACACGCTCACCGCGCTGGCCGGATATTTGGTGATGGGTCTGGCGGCGCGCGCTGGCGTCAAGGTCCTGCTCAACGGCCAGGGCTCCGACGAGCTGCTCGCCGGCTATCCGTCGAGTGAGCTGCCCTGGCTGCGCAGCCTGAGTCGGCAGCGCGGGGCGGCGGAGGCGTGGGAGCAAGCCAGCGCGCTGCGGGGATCGCGGTCGGCCGGTCTGCGGATGGTCGCTCAAGCGGCGGCCGGTCAGGTGCTGCGTGCGCTGCCGAGCGCGGTCGAGCTCGCCGTGCGCGGTGGCAGCTGGCAGACGCGACGGCGGGCTTCACCGCTCTGGAGCCCACACGGCCCGTTGGCTGCGGCGCTGCCGGCCCAGCTGCCTGACTCGCTCGACCTGCATCGCCACCTGCTCGACAACGAGCACCGCTCTCCGTTGCCGACCTACTTGCGGATTGAGGACATCAACTCGTCGGCGTTCTCGATTGAGGCCCGGCTGCCGTTCCTCGATCCGCACGTGGTCGCGATTGCGCGCGCCGCGCCGGCCGACATCTTGCGCCGCGGACCTTGGAACAAGGCTTTGCTGCGCCAGATTTTGCCCGGCCTCGTCCCCGACATCGTCTGGCAGCGCCGTGAAAAGATGGGCTTCCCGGTACCGGCGGCGGCGTGGCTGCGCGGGCCGCTGCGGCAGCCCTTCGAGGCCGTGCTCGCCGATGACCGCATCGCCGCGCGGGGATGGTATGACGTGACACAACTGCGACGGGCGCGCGACGCCTTCCTCGCCGAAACCGCGGGCGGGTTGCCGCCGATGCTGCACCGCGTGTTCCTGCTCGAGCTCTGGGCTCAGGATCACCTGGACTAACGACGCAACAGGCAGATTCTCCTTTCACTGCCAATGGTAGAAGTGCGCCATAGGTCCGCGACTATGGGATCTCGTCTGCGCCGATGTCGGCGGCGTCGGGCCGTGTCTCTCCGTCGATGTCGGTGGGTACCTCTGGCAGCTTGGCGCCTTTGCCTAGGCACACCGAATTGGCCTTCAGGTGCAGATCTAGCGGCGCTGTCTCGCTCATCAGCGCGACCGCTCCGACCACGTCGGGCGCCGTCGGCTTGACGCCGGCGGGTGGCGTGATGCCCTGCAGGCAGTTCGTGCCGTAGGCGCCGACGGTGGTGTTGGCCACCAACGCGTTGTTGGAGCCCACGGCGGCGTTGTAGCGGACGTCGAGTGCGCCCGTGGTGGCGCCATCCACCACCGCGCCAGGGCCCGCCATCCAGATCGTGTTGTACACAAATTCGTTCTTGTTGGTCAGCACGTTGGAAGAGTACCAATGCAGCGCGTGCTGACCGCTCTGGATGAAGAAGTTGTTGGCGATCAGCAGGGCGCTCCAGTTGGTGCCGTTGCGCAGCCGCACCGAGGCCATGCCGACAATTCCGTCGAAGGTGTTTCCGACGATGCGCATGCCCACATGTGCACCGTTACGCACCATAATGCCGCCCTGGGTGTGGAAGGTCGCCGGTGGCTGCAGGTTTTCAAAGCGGTTGCCGATGAACTCTACGGACTCGGTGCCGCTGTTCTGCAGGTAGACGCCGCCGACGTAGCTGGAGGACGCCCAGGCGCCAGGACCGAAGTCGTGGACGTAGCAGGACTCGACGCGCACGCCTTTCTGGCCGCCACCGGAGCCGAACGCGATCGCTCCGCTGTAGCTGCCGGGGATCTTGTTCTGTGCCTCTTTGCCGTCGAGGTCGAAGCCGGCGACCGTAATCCAGCTGGCGCCGGTGTCGAACTTGATGATGCCGCAGTAGCTGTTCAAGCAGGTGACGCCGACGAGGCGGACCTTGGCTCCGGGCGCGGCTTGCAAACGGACCCGCGCGTCAGCCGAGGCGCCCGGGATCGGCGATAGCAGCAAGCCCTGGGGCTCGGCGTAGGTGCCAGCGGCGGCGACGATGGTGGTCGGACCGCAGACGCCCTTGGCGAGCCCGGCGATGGCCGCGCTGAATGTCTTGAAGTCGCCGTTGGGCCCGAGGGCATAGGTCCCGGAGAGCTTGCCGCCTTGGCAGTTGCCGGACTGGGCGCAAGTGCCAGCCTTGCATGTCGCACTGCTGCCGCAGGCTTGGCCGTCGCCCAGGGGGACGAACACGCAGCCCTTGGCCTTGTCACACGACTCAGTGGTGCAGGCGTTGCCGTCGTCGCAGTTGGCCACGCTGCCGCCGCCGAGCGGGGTGCCCTTGCATGTGCCACCAGCGCAGGTGTCGTTGCCTGTGCAAGCGTCGCCGTCGTCGCAGGTGCCCTGGTTCGGGGTGTTCTGGCAGCCGTCCTTGGCGGTACAGGTGTCCTCTGTGCACGCGATGTTGTCGGAGCAGGCCTTGGGCGCGCCCTTGCAGGCGCCGGCGGCGCACGCGTCCTGCACCGTGCAGGGATCGGCGTCGTCGCACGCCGCCACATTCGGCTTGAAGGAGCAGCCGTTGACCTTGTCGCAGCTGTCGGAGGTGCACCCGTTGCCGTCGCCGCAGGCCACGACCTTACCCTGGCATGTTTCGCTCGCGCAAAGGTCGCCTGCCGTGCAGATGTCACCGTCGTTGCAGGGGGCGCCGCTCGGTATATGGGTGCAGCCCTTCAGCTTGGCGCAGGTGTCGTCGGTGCAGGCGTTGCCGTCGTCGCAGCCATTCGGCTTGCCTTTGCAGGTGCCGGCGTCGCAGGCGTCGTCTAGAGTGCAGGGATCGCCGTCGTTGCAGTCGGCGAAGCCGGGCACATGGGCGCAGCCTTCGCCGGGCTTGCAAAAGTCTTGGGTGCAGACCTCGGCGTCGTCGCAGAGGGTCGGCCCACCGCCCTTGCAGCCGCTGACGGTGCAGCTGTCGCCGGCGGTGCAAGGGTTGAGGTCGTCGCATGGGCCGGGCGCGAGCTCGGCGGCGCAGCCCTGGGCACCGAGGCAGCTGTCGTTGGTGCACGGGTTGAGATCGTCACAGGGGACGCCGTCGATCTGACCGTCGCAGTCATCGTCCTTGCCGTTGCACGTCTCGACGCCTGTGGGCTTGCAGGGGCCCGGTCCGCTGTCGCCGCTCTCCTGTGCGTCGGCGTCGGCGCCGGCGTTCGCGTCAGCCCCGGCAGCGTCGGCGGTCGCGTCTGCGGCTCCAGCATCGCTGACGGTGTCGGTGCCAACTCCGGAGTCTGTGACCTCCAGGGCGTCCGTGCCACTTGCGATGTCTCCACCGCCAGCAGCGTCTGCCGTGTCATCACCCCCGAGGTCACCGGCCTCGACGACATCACCGCCGCCGTCGCTGTCGCCTTGGCCGCTGCCTTGGCCGTCTGGCGAGCCGTCTTCGGAGCTCGAGTCGTAGGTGAAGATGGGCAGGGCCGTGGTGGCCTGAGGCTCCGCCGGGACCACAGTGGTATCGCAAGCACCAACGATCATTGCTACGAGGCAGAGAAAGAGCACACGTGCGCGATGGCAGCAGCGTGTAGGCATCTCTTGCTCCCGAGACCGTTGTCGTCGCAACCAGTTGCGATGGTGCCAGAGTCTGGGGCCGAGCGGCAACCCGATCTCTGCAGGTCAACCCAGGCGCGCCTTGGAGGTTCAGCGGGCGCGGCCCCAGCCGCCACTTCGTGTGATAGCCTGCCGACGGCTGCACAGCGACAGCAGGGAGGAGGCGATGACTTGGCTGCTTTATGGCGCGTATGGCTACACCGGGACGCTGATCGCACAGCTCGCGGCCGAACGCGGGCTGCGGCCCATCTTGGCTGGCCGCGACGCCGGGCGGACGACGGCGCTCGCCTCGGCGCTAGGCCTGCCCCATCGGGTCTTCGATCTAGAGAACGCAGCGCGGCACCTGGACGGCGTCGCCGCTGTGCTCCATTGCGCCGGTCCCTTCGCCCGCACCGCAAAGCCCATGATCGATGCCTGCATCGAGCGTGGCGTCCACTACCTTGACATCACAGGCGAGATTGGTGTGTTCGAGCTCGCTCACCGCCGAGGGCCCGCTGCGGCGGCGCGCGGCGTGATGCTGTTGCCTGGCGTCGGCTTCGACGTCGTGCCCTCGGACTGCCTCGCCGCTCACGTCGCTGCCGCGCTCCCCGACGCCTGCCGTCTCGCGCTGGCCTTCCAGTCGACCGGCGGCATGTCACACGGCACCGCGAGCACGATGGCGATGCACCTTGGGATGGGCGGCGCTGTGCGGCAGGGCGGTGTCATCGTCGCCAAGCCTCCAGGGCACGCCCGGCGAGAGGTCGACTTCGGCGACGGCCCGCAGACCGTGGTGTCGATCCCTTGGGGAGACGTCTCAACAGCCTACTACTCGACAGGAATCAAAGACATCATCGTGTACCTATCGCTGCCAGCCTCGCTGCGTTGGGCGCTGCGGGCAAGCGCGCTGGGCGGACCGCTGCTGCGGACTGCCTGGGTGCGATCGCGGATTCAGCGGCGAATCGACGCCGCGCCGGCTGGGCCGACCGCGGGACAGCGGGGACGGGCGCGCGCGCGTCTCTTTGCTGAGGCGGTGGCCGCAGACGGTCGGATGGCGACCGCCAGCCTTGAGACGCCGGACGGTTACGATCTCACCGCTGACGCGGCCATCTTGTTCGCAGAGCGGGTGGTCGGCGGAGCGGTTCGGCCTGGCTTTCAGACGCCGTCGCTTCTGCTCGGGCCGGACATTGTCCTCGAGTGCCAGGGCGTCCGTCGGCGGGATGTCAGCATCAGCGGTCGGGAATGAGCGGTCGCTGCGGCGGATTCTCCTTTACAGGTGCGGGTGGGCGGGCCTACTCTCTCGCGCCCCGCGGTCGAGGCGGCGTTTAGACGAGAGGAGCCGATGGCAGAGCCTTGGAGCCAAGAGGAGAGCGCAGCGGCGCCGGCGTTCGGAGAGGCGTCGGTGGTGGCGATTCGCCGCGCGTCGGGGCAGGTCGTGCCAGCCGTCAAGCCGCCGACTGGTCTTGAAGGGGCGCCTGCGCTGGCGGAAGATGAAGAGGAAGCGGCGCCGGCGCCCAGCGAGCCGCTCGCGCACGCCACGACGACATCGGCGCTGGCCTACGACGATGACGTCGAGCAGGCCCCGACGTTGCTGCAGTCGCCGACGCCACGGCCACATTGGGACCCCTGGTCGCCGATCTGGCTGCGGCCGCTGATTCGGCTGCTGCTGCTCGATGAGCACGGACCGATGCCGCGGACCGTCGCGGCGCAGGTCGGCTTTGCGGCGGTGCTGATGGCGCTGCAAGCCGCGGTCGATATGTTGGCCTGGACCCTGGGTCTGCGCTGGGTGTTCGTGGACGCGCTCGGGCCTGGTGGCTGGGCGCTGACCATCGGCTTCGCGGGGCTGATCTCCGCCATCATCCTGATCTTCGAGCGCTTTGTCATCACGGCCGCGGTGCCGATGGAGAAGTCGCCGCTGACCAACAAGGGCACGCTCATCCGGATTGGCGTCGTTTTGGCTTTCGCGATGGTGACGGCCATCCCTGTCGAGATGATGATCTTTCACGACGTCATCCAGGGGCGGATCGGCGGCGAGGTGGAGGGCCGACGGGTAGAGGCGCGCGGCCAGCTGCTCGGCGAAGTTGACGGCGCCGAAAAGGCGCTGGCGGAAGAGGAGCGCGCTGCCCGCCAGTCGGTCAAGCTCGAGCTGCCCGAGGTCGTCGCTGAGAAGGTGGACACCGGCGAGATCGACAAGCAGGTGGTGGCGCAGAAGGCGACGCTTCCGCCGTTGGAGAAGGCGGCGTCGCGGGCTGTGGCGCTGGCCAAGGCGGCTGACGGCCGACTGCAGCGCGCCAAGGCCCGGCAGGAGACGACCCCCCCTGACGCGACGGCGTCGGTTCGGCGCGCCCGGCAGCTCGCAGTCGATCTGGCGCGGGCCAACGCCAACGCGATGAAGCAGCGCGCTGATGCTGCCAAAGACGCCTTGGCCGTGCGCCAGCGTCAGATTACCGACCTCGACTCTGAGCGGACCGGCAAGCAGACCGCAGTGGACTCGGAGAACGAGCGCAAGCGCAAAGAAGCCACCGAGGAGCATCAAAAGTCGCTGACCGCGATCTCAGAGCGCTTCAAGGAGCGCCGCGCCAAGCTCGACACCCGTCGCAGGGAGATCGAGGCGATGACCGACGTCCAATTGGCCGCCGCGACGAAGCGGACCTTTCAGCCACCCGACGGTTTCGCTCGGCGTTGGCAGCTCATGCACCAGCTTGAGCAAGAAGATGAGCTTTTTGGCTGGACCAAGTGGGCCGTCCGCGTCTTGTTCGTCGGCCTGAGCCTGCTGGTCTTGGCGTCGAAGTCGTTCTTCCACCGCCGCACGCGGGCGTACTACCTCGGCTTTGACCCGATGGATCGGCGGATCGGGTCGCTCTAGAGCCGCGCGATTCGGCGCCCAGGGCGCCAAGCTGCTCGCGTCTCTCAGCGGCACTTCGCCCTCGGTGCCGTCGCATTGACCCCCAGCTGCGGCACCGCTGATGGTGCCGTTAGACCGAGGCGGCGTTGCCCTCGGCGATTGACGGTCCGATTCGTCCTACCGGGGGCCAGCACCGCGAGCGCTGACCTCGTGGTCACGCGGCCTAGCCAGCTCTAGGTCGTTCAGCTGGCCTAGACGGTGTCTCCGCCAGCGTCGCGAGGCTGGCGATGTGCTAAAGCTTCTGGCTCACCTGGCTCAGCATACCCGCGATTCCTCGGTGATTGACGGCGATGGTGCGGTCGCCGGCCCCACGGTAGTGGCCCGTCGTCGAGTGATCGACCTCGGTTGCGCCCCAGATGACGACCAGCCCCTTCACGGCCTGGGCCCGCTTGCCCTCGCCGGGGCGCTCGTGCTGGACGACCTCGAGGGTCAGGCCTTTGGATTGCTCGCGGCTGAGGCTGCGAAGCTTGTCGCGGTAGCTCGGCGAACCACCGACGATCGTGACGCGAGTGACGCCTGCAGTGAGGCAGGCGCTGACGAAGGCGCCAAATGCGCGGCGGATTTCACTGCCGCCGCAACACTCACAGTCCATAGACCCCACGCGCACGACGGGCGTGTCCTTGCCGGCAGGTTGGCAGTCGGCGCCGTCACACACCAGCGCAATGCGCTCCAGCTCGCCGCGCAGGGCCTCGTGGTCTCCGCTGAAGACCGCCGCGGTCGTCGCGGTGGGGCGAGCGCGCAGCAGGGCTTCGAGCGCGCGAAGCTGGAGTTCGTCGTCGCCAAGGCCGCGACGGCGCAAGAGCAGGCGAAGGTCCGCCGCTTCGCGTTCCGACTTGGCGGCGCGCAGCTCGGCATCCAAGGCGCTGCGCCACTGTGCCGCGGCTCGCGCCGCCTCTTTGGCGCCTGCCACGGCCGACGTCGCGGCGGCGAGGGCAGCCTCCAGCCCGGCGGCTCTGGCTGTGGCGTCACCGAGTGCGGCGCTCACCTCGGCGAGCTGTGACTCCTGGGCCTGCAGGCGATCCGTCAGCGTCGTGTGGGTAGTCGCGAGCCTCGACACCTCCTCCTCAAGCGCCTGCCGCGCGGCGCGGGCCGGTTGGAGTTGCGCCGCAGCGGCGGCCTCGACCGCGCGCTCGGCGCGGCTGGCTGCGCCGACGGGGGAATCGGCGGTCGCCCGGGCCGGCTGCGCTGCGCCGCCGGCAAGTGGATGCCCGAGCGACACACCCGCCGATGTCGTGGTCGGTCGGGGCGGACGCTGGCCCGAGGCGTTGGACGCCTTGACCCCAAGGAGCCGCATCTCCTCTTCGAATTCGCGCAACTCTCGGCCGGCCACGGCGCCTCCGCGTGTCGCTCGCGACAATGAGCCCTGGGATCTGCTATGCTGGCAGCCCCGTCCGCTGTCAATGGGGCGGCCGCTGGCTCGGGCAGTCGTGGGAGGAAGGCATGACGGGGTTCGGAGGGCGTCGCTACGCGGCTCCAGCAGGTGATCGCGGGCGGAACCTGGGCTCGGCGGGGACAGGTCGGCGTGCCTGCGGTCCCGCGGCGTGGCTGGTGGCTGGGCTCGCCCTGACGGCTGGGCCCGCGCTGACGGCCAGCTGTGGTAGCGAACCATCGGCCGGGCAGGACGCCGGCGTCGCTGCCGTCTTCGATATCGGCGGCGTTTTCGATATTCAAGGCGCGCCTGGCGACACGCAGCTCGGCGGCGACCAGGTGGACGCCAGCGGCAGCAGCGACGGCGGCGGCAACACCGACCACGCGGCTGACGGCGACGCGACCTCCGGCGATGCGCCGGCCCCAGGCGCCTGTGAGTTCAAGACTGAGCCTGCCACGGGCGAGGCTGGCGCGGCGTGCGTCGCCAATTCGGACTGCGATAGCGGTTTTTGCGTCTCGACGACGGCAGGAGGCCGCTGCAGTCGCGCTTGCCTCGACTGCTGCCCCGCCGGCTGGGCATGTACCCAAGCGCCTGGACAAGACGTTGTCTTTATTTGCCTTCCGAAGCTCGAGGCGCTGTGCCTCCCCTGCCAGAAGGACGCAGACTGCGACACGGTCAATTCCGGCGCGCTCTGCCTGAGCTACAGCGACGGACCTGACCAGTCGGTCAGGTTTTGCGGCGGCAGCTGCGAGAGCGACAGCGACTGCCCCAGCGGCTATCAGTGTGCCCAGGGAGTCGGCACCAGCGGCCAGGCCAAGCAATGCCGTCTGGCTGTGGGTCTCTGTGCCTGTGGCCCGATCGCGACTTCCAAAGGGTTGCAAGCAGCCTGTGCAGTCACCAACACGGCCGGGTCGTGCGCCGGCACCCGCAGCTGCAGCCCCTCCGGCCTTGGGCCCTGCAGCGCGGCCGTGCCTGCCGTTGAGGCCTGCGACGGCGTCGATCAGGACTGCATCGGCGTGACAGATCAGGGCATCGCGCCCGTCGCCTGCGAGGCCAAGAACCCGCACGGCGTCTGCGTCGGCGTCGCGGCGTGTAGCGAGGGCAAGGCGGAGTGCGACGCCAAGGTCCCAGCCGCTGAGGCGTGCAATGGCGCTGACGATGACTGCGATGGAGCCACCGACGAAGGGTGCGACGACGACAAGGACGGCTACTGTGCCAAGGGCGTAGCCATCGCCGACCTGCCGGCGGCGTGCAGCGAGCCGACCGGTTGCGGCGACGCCAAGATGCCGCCCTGGTGCGCCAAGGGCATCGGCGACTGCGACGACAAGGACGTGGCGGCACATCCAGCGGCCAGCGAGGCCTGTGGCAATGCCAAGGACGACGACTGCGATGGCGCCACCGACGCCCCCGCCGCCGAGGGCGCGGGTGTCTCGAAGGCGCCTGTGGGTTGCAAGCTGTATTACCAGGACGTTGACCTCGACCAAGAGGGCGACGCCGGGCTGTCGGCCTGCCTATGCGCGGCGACGAAGGTCTATCCCGTGAGCTCTGGCGAGGACTGCGACGACAAGGACGCGTCGGTCAAGCCCGGGGCGCCTGAGGTCTGTGGCAACGGCAAAGATGACGACTGCAACGGCGACCAGAACCAGGAGAACGCGAAGAATTGCACTAATTTCTATGTCGACAAGGACGGCGACGGCTACGGCACGGGCGTGGCGAGCTGCCTCTGCGCGGCCAAGGGCGATCACAAGGCGCTGGCGGCCGGCGATTGCGACGACGGCACCAAGGCGATCTCGCCCGTCGGCAGTGAGGTATGCGACGGTCTGGTTGACGAAGATTGCGACGGCAAGATCGATGAAGAGGGCGCAGGGGGATGCAAGTCTTGGCTCGTCGACTCCGACAAGGATGGCTGGGGAGATGCGTCCAAGGCCGCGTGCCTCTGTGGTGCCACAGGAGCCTTCTCGACGCTCCAGGCTGGCGACTGCAACGACGGCAATCCGGCCGTCCACAACGGGGCCGTGGAGCTTTGCAACGACAAGGTCGACAACGACTGCGACGGGAAGACCGATGAAGAGAATGGCAAGAACTGCACAGACTGGTACCTCGATCAGGATCAGGATGGTTACGGCAGCAAGACCGCCAAGAAGTGCCTATGCGACAAGGGCGACGTCGCTGGGTATGTCGCGAGCAAGGGCTCGGATTGTGACGACAATGCTCCAGCGATCTCCCCGGAGGCCAAGGAGATTTGCGACGGTAAGGACAATGATTGCGACAACAACGTCGACCTGAGCTGCGACGCTGACGGCGATGGCTACTGTGACGGCAGCAAGACGACCGTGGGCAAGCCGCCGGCCTGTCCCAAAGGTGGCGGCGACTGCAATGACGATCCCGCGGCCGGCGGTAAGGCGGCCAACCCAGCCGCCATCGAGGCGTGCAACAACAAGGACGACAATTGCGTGCTGGGTGCGGACGAGGGGTGCGACGATGACGGCGACGGCTACTGCGACAAGGCCAAGTCCGTCGTCGGCTCGCCCACGGTGTGCCCGAACGGCGGCGGGGACTGCAACGACGGCGTCAAAGCCATCGCCCCCAACGCCGCCGAGACCTGCAACAACCTCGACGACGACTGCGAGGGCGGCACCGATGAAGGCTGCGACGACGATGACGACGGCTACTGCGACAAGTCGATGACCTTGGTGGGAACGCCGAAGGTCTGCGCCAAGGGCGGCGGGGATTGCTGCGATCTCGACAACAAGGCGCATCCTGGTGTCAGCGGCTGGTTCACGTCCGCCAACAAGTGCGCGAGCTTCGACTACAATTGCAGCAATGGCGCTGAGAAGCAGCACACGGTGCTGGCCCAGGCGAAGCACATCTGTGAGGGCTTCGCCTGCACAAGCAAGGCTGAGTGCATCGCCAATCCCCAAGGCTGGGAGAACACGGTGCCGACTTGCGGCAGCTCCGGCACTTGGATCGAAGACTTCCAGTGGAACGGCTCACTGACCTTGCCGCTCGTCAACACCTGCAAGTCCTCCGTGACGGCCCAGAAGACCCAGGGGTGCCACTGAACGCTGGGGCTTGGCGATCTCCACAGCCGCGCCGCCCCAGATAGCGCCGCCCCAGGTCGCGACAACCAGGGCCGTGTCGACCCGGCGTGGCTGGACCTCGGGCGCCGCAAGCTCGCGACCGTAGCCAAGCACGCCGACACCGATGGAGGCGTCGGCTCGCTGAGCATCGACCTGGCGCCGCTGGTGGGCCTGCCAATGGTCAAAGAACGCGCAAGCCCTACTGAGTCAGCTCAAGTGCCTAGCGACCTGCGCGGTGAGCAGGGGCCCCGATGTGGAGCTGTGGTCGGCCGGGCGGAACCGGGGGTCTATTGTGGGCAGCCTCGCGTCGCCACGAGGTGCGCAGTGCGCTTTGGATCAAAGCGCCTCAGTTCGGCGGGCAATAGCGCTCGTCGCAGCTGCCGTCGAGGTCGCATGCGGTGCAGTAAAAGCCGCAGGGCACGTACTCATCGTTGCCGACGACACAGGGCGGGACGTAGTTGGGCCCGACAGGCTTTTGCGAGCACCACGCATAGTGCTCTTCGGGCGATTTGATGCCGACGCCCGCTTCAGCCGCGTCGAGGTGCACAAGGCAACCCCAGCAGAGGTCCAACGGGTAGTCGATGGTGTTGGTCTGGACAACGGTCCCGTCCTGCATCTCACCCTCTACCTTGACGTGGGCGACGATGCGCTGCATGGCGGTGTAGCGATCGGCCGACGTCCGCATCTTGGTCCGCAGCTGCTCCCCGATTGTCGAGGTGATGAGGGGAAATCGTGCGATCGTCAAACCTTCCGAGACGACCGTGCCTGTGAGGTGAACGTAGTAGCCCGTGGACGGTTTGAGCGCGAGGCCTGAGAAGGGGCCTGCGCTGGAGGTGTCCATCTCGAGACTAACGGCCGCGCCCTTGAGATGCACGGTTGAGGCGTCGGTGCGTAGCTGCTGTGGACCGTTGCCCGTCACCAGGGTCGTGCGCGGCATGAGGTTGCGGACCAGCGGAAAGAACTCGTAGAGATTCTGTGTCATCAGATCGAGGGTGCCATGGCTGCGCAGCAACTGCATATTCTCTGGATAGCACTCACCCGAGATGCCCGGACCCACCCCCAGCCGCAGCGCGACGACGCCGCCGGCGAGCTGTAGCGACTGCGGGTTCTCATGAACGCACGCCTGCACGGCAAGCGCGGCCAGCAGGGCCAAGAAGAGGGTTGGCGGGGGTGGACGCTTCATGACGAACTCCTCTCGCGATGCTTCACCGGGCCCAGGATGCCACAAGTCGCGCGCATCAGCGACCCACGGTGATCGACGCCGAGCGGTTGACGATCCGTGGGGTGATGAAAATCAGCAGCTCCGTGCGCTTGTCCTGCTCGGAGCGGGTCCGGAAGAGACCCCCGATCAGCGGCAAGTCGCCGAGCAGCGGCACCTTCTTGATCGACTCTGAGGTCGACCGGGTGTAGATGCCGCCGATCACGGTGGTCTCGCCGTCGCCGAGCAGCAGCTCCGTCTGGGCCTCGCGCTGGGTGATGGTGGGGTTGCCGTCGGCGGCCCGGTTGGAGAAGTCGGGCTCGTTCTTGGAGATGTTCAGCTTCATCAAGATGTTGCCGTCCTGGGTGATGTGCGGCGTCGCCTGCAGCTGCAAGTCGGCGTTGAAGAAACGGGTCTGCACACCCTGGGCGCTGACGACCGAGATCGGGATCGAGATGCCTTGGCGGATCTGGGCTGTCTTGTTGTCCAAGGTCATGACCTTCGGGCTGCTGACGATCTTGACCGTACCCTCGGTCTCGGCGGCCGACAGGCGGACGTTGAGGTTGTGGGCGCCGCCGAGCGACCCGAGGGTCAGGCCGATGGCGCCACCCGAGCCCTGACCGACGGCGGCGGGCATGTTGACGGCGTAGTTGGGGGTCGTGATCGCGACGCCGCCGATGTTCGCCTGGCCGCCGTCCGCGCCGCCGGCGACGCCTACGACGGAGGGAAACGCCAAGCCCGTCTCGTTGCCGTAGACGCTGGACGCCGCAGAGTTGCCACCCCACTGGATGCCGACGTCCTTGGTGAAGTTCGAGGACGCTTCGACGATTCGCGCCTCGACCAGCACCTGCGGCGTCTGGGCATCGAGCTTGCGGACCATCTCCTCGACGGCGGCGACGTGTTCCTCGGTGTCCTTGACGATCAGCGCGTTCGTGCGCTCGTCGGTGCTCACCGTGCCCTTCTTGGACAGCAGCTCTCTGGCCTGCGCGATCAGCTGCGTGCTGCTGCCGTAGTTGACGGGGATGATCCGGACCACGAGCTGCTTGATGTCCTCCAGCTTCTGACGGCGCTCAACCTCAAGGTCGAACTCCTTCTTGAGGGTGTCCATCGTGCTGACCCGGATGACGCCCGATTGTCGAACGTAGTCGAGGCCTCTGGCCCGGAGGATTACGTCGAGCGCGAGGTCCCACGGGATGTTCTCAAGGTGGAAGGTGATCGAGCCTGCGACCTCAGGACCGGCGATGATGTTCACGTTGCCCTCCTTGGCTAGGAAGGTCAGCACGTGACGGATGTCCGCGTCTTTAATGGTCAAGTTGATGCGCTTGCCGGTGTAGCGACGCGACGAGCGCCAGGGCGACTTGACGGGGTTGGAGTTCACGCCCGCTGCCTCGGCGCTCGACGCCGCCGCGCCACTGCCGCCGCCTGCCGCTGCCGCCTCTTCGCCCTCAGGCGCCATCAACGGCTGCGGTGCGCGCGCGCGGCCATCGCCGCCGACCCAGACCCGCTGGCCGCTGGCCGCGGTCGAGCTGCCCTGTGGTGCGTCTGTCCGCACGAAGTCCCAGATGAGACGACCCTCACGCAACGACACCGCCGAGCTGGCGCGCGCCACGAGGTCGACGACGATGCGGGCCTCTTGGGGCTGATTGCTCGGCACAAACACCGTGACCCGTTCGATTGGCCCGTCGAGCGAGCGCGTGTCGTAGATGCGCTGGAGGTGCTCTGGCAGCGTCGCGTCGAGGATGCGCAGCGCCAGCCGCTGTTCGGTTCGGCTCAGCACCTCGTAGCGAGGAGCGCCGTCGATCGGCAAGTTGACTTGGCCGCGCGCACGCCCTTCAGCGGTGATCTGGACGTCCAGGATGCGGGCGCGGCCGTCCTTGGCTTCGCCGGCCGCCGGGCCACCGCGGGACCGCATGCGCTCAAGCGCGGCCTGCTGGCGGATCTGCGCCTTCTCGGCCTCTGCGCGACGCTCGGCCTCGAGGGCCTCTTCTTGGGCGCGGCGCTCTTCCACCATCTTTGCGGCCATGGCCTCGGCGCGACGTTGGACTTCGTTGTCGGTGACCGCCGGACGCTGACGCCGCTCTTGGTCTAGCTCGGCGGCCAGACGTGCCGCACGGTCGCGTTCAACGTCCGCCTCCGCGCGCTCCCGCTCTCGGGCGCCGCGCTCGCGCTCCGCTCGTGCCTCTAGAATGGCGATGCGTGTCTGCTGCTTGCGCACGAAGTCGTCGACGCCGACTGTGACATCGCCCCGCCGTGCAGCCGACTCCGCCGCTTCGCGCTTCTGCTGCTCGACGACCAACGCAGAGCGCAGGGCCGTCTCGCGCGCCGTATGGGCCTGCGTCAGCGCCGCCTCTCGCATGGCATATTCGCGCTGCGCCGAAGCCTTGGTCTCTTCGATCGCGCGCTGGAGGCGCTCGTTCTCGCGCCGCAGCTCGTCGTCGCGCTGCTTGGCCTCGATCGCCAGCTTGCGCTGCGACTCGGCGAGCGCCTTGGCCGCGGCCTCGACCCGAGGGTCATCGCTGCGCCGGTCGGCGCGCAGCGCCGCCAACGCGGCGGCGCGGGCGTCGAGCGCTGCGCGGAGCTCCTGGGCCCGACGCTCGGCGGCCGCGCGGCGACTGGCCTCCGCTTTCGCCTCGCCGCGTGCGGTCGCGATCTCCTTGTCGCGCTCTACGAGCTCAGTGCGTGCCCCTGCCAGCCCTGAGCGGATGGCGCCGAGCTCGCGGTGCATGGTCTCGGCCTCGGCGCGGCGTCCAGCGACGCTGGCAGCCTTGGCCCTGCGCTCGGTCTCCCGCAGCTGCGCCCGCAGCGCCTCCATGCGCTGCTCGGCTTTGACCTTGAGGGCCTCGAGCTGCTGGCTCCGCTCATCGAGCAGCGCCGCGACGCGCGCGGTCTTCGCCTCGCTGTCGCGATCAGCGGCCTTGCGCTCCGCGTCGAATGTGCGGCGGAGGTCAGCCTCCCGAGCGGCGGCGCGCTCCTCCTCTTGGCGCCGCACTTCGGCGACGCGGCGCTCCAACTCTTGCGCTTGCTTCTGTTGCCAAGCGCCCCGCTCAGCAGCGGCGCGCTCGACCTCGGCGCGTGCTGCGGCGACCCGCTGCTCTGCGGCTTGCAACCCGGCCTCGGCGCTGCTGTTGCGGCCGCTCGGTCGCTTGCGGAGCTGCTCGAGCTCGACCTCGCGCTCGGCGAGGCTGCGCGCGAGCTCGGCGGCGCGGGCCTGCTCGGCCCGAGCGGCCTCTTGGTGCCGCTTGGCCTCATTGCGAGCGCCTTCGAGCTCCGACCGACTATGATCCAAGTCGCCGCGCAGCTGACCGAGGGCGCCTTCCAGCGCGCTGCGCTTGGCGGCCGCCTGTTCGGCCTCCTGGGCGAGGCCTGCCGCTAGGGCGTCCCGCTCAGCAGCTCGGGCCGTGGTCAGCCGCCGCTCAACCTCTCGCTCCTGTGCCGCCAGCTGGTCTCGCGCGACCACAAGATCGCGCTCGCGCGCCTCTAAGAGCGCGCCGACCTTCGCCGCGCTTCGCTCAGCCTGCTCGGCCCTGGTCTGTGCGACCTGCTCGCGATCGCGGGCGGCGGCGAGATCGCGTTGCAGGGCGGCGCTTGCGGCTTGCGCCTGCTGAAGCTCCTTGCGGGTGGCAGACAATCGCGCGCCGAGCTCACCCTCTACGGCGCGCAGCCGAGCCTCGCGCTCGGCGAGCTGCTGCTCCAACCGAGCCTTGGTCTCGGCGACCCGGCGCTCGGCAAGCGCCAGCTCGTGCCGATGACTGGCGCTGACGGCGCCAGAGCGAGAGAGCCGCTGCAGCTCGGCGGCACGCGAACCGAGCTCCTTGCGCAGACGCGCCGCCTCTGCCTCCGCCGAGGCGCGAGCCTCGGCGTTGCGACGGGCCTCGTCCTGCGCGTCTCGCACCGCGGCGTCCTGGGCCTGCAGTCGCCGGCCGATCTCGGCGCGCTCATCGGCCAGCCGCGCGGCATCCGCGCCCGCTTGTGCCGCTTCTTCTTTGCGCCCAGCGTCCCGCGCCTGTTGCGCGCGCAGCTTGGCGGCCGCTGCCTCTGCTCGCAAGATCTGCTCGCGCTTGTCGAGCTCGTCACGGATGCGCTGCAGCTCCTGCTCCCGTTGCGCCAGGAGGCCTTCGATGCGCAAGGCGCGGTTCGACGCAGTCGCCGCGGCTTCGCGCTGACGGCGCAGCTCTTCCTCGCGGGCCGCCGCTGCCTTGCGCTCCTGCTCGAGCTCTCGGGTCTGTTGGCCCGCCGCGACGCGCTGCTCCGCGAGCTCGCGCTCGCGCGAAGCGGCGGTCAGGCGGGCCTGCTCCAGCTCCTTCGCCCGCTGTCCCGCCGCCGCGCGCTGCTCCGCGAGCTCGCGCTCGCGCGAAGCGGCGGTCAGGCGGGCCTGCTCCAGCTCCTTCGCCCGCTGTCCCGCCGCCGCGCGCTGCTCCGCGAGCTCGCGCTCACGCGAAGCGGCGGTCAGGCGGGCCTGCTCC
>SXNM01000194.1 GCA_005777155.1 Pseudomonadota bacterium
GGCGCCGGGCGGCGTCGGCGCGGCGGGTGTCTGCGCCGTCAGCGCGGCGGTGACGACGCCGAGCAGCAGCGCCGCGAAGGCGCAGAGCGCCTCCGTCGTGCGTGTCATGGCGAGGCCTTCGGGGGCAACAGCCAGCGGCGAACTACGGTGGCCTGCAGCGTCCGCAGGGCGTCCGCGGCGTCCGCCGAGAGCGGCGCCGGCGCGTCGTCAAGGAGCCCCTGCTGTTCGTAGCGCAGCACCAGCCACTGGGCGAGCCGCGCCTCGGGCTCGCGGAGCGGCCGTAGCGCGATCGCGGGCAGTCCTGCGCCCTCGGCGCCAGCCGCGGCCTCCATCGCCGGCAGCAGCCCCCGAGCGCCGAGAACGAAGCGCAGCGCCCCGAGCCCTGCCTCCTGATCGGGCGCCTGAGCCGCCGCCACCTGGGCAGAAGAGGCAGAGGAGGTCGTTGAGGCTGGCGCTTGGCCGATCTCCGGGGCACCGCTGGTGACGGTCGGCGCCGCGACGTCGAGCAGGCGCGCGCCGTGGAAGCCCGCCGACGCCGCCGCCGCGTACAAGAGCACCCGCGCGGCCCAGGTCGTCGCGCCGCGGCTGGTTGGAGGCCTCGCCATCGTCCTTCCGATCCCTCCGCACCCGGTTCGCCCCGCCGCCGGCAGCTTCGAGGCCGTCGCCGCGCGCCGCGTCGTTGCAGAGCGGGCTACCGCTGGTCCGCCGCGTCGTCAACCGCTGGCGAGGGCGCGACGAGCCTTGGCAGCGCGGGCGCAGCGAAGGTGAACAGCGCGTGAGTCGCGAGGTAGAGCATCAGCCCCACCCGCGCCGGTGCTGTTCGCAGTCGGCGGGCGCGGGCGTCGATCCAAAGCGCCGCGCAGCAGGCCTCCATCAGCCACAGCTCGCCGTGGCCGGCCCACTCGACCCGTTCGAAACCAGGCGCATAAAACAGCAGCAGACGCTGGACCACCGCGCCGCTCAGGGCGAGGCCGGTGAGCGCCATCCACGCGCCGTGCAGGGCTGGCTGGCGGCGCTGCATCGCCCCAGCGGCCAAGGCGACCACAAACACGCACAGCGCGCCGCCGGCGAGCACCAAGGCATACGCGGCCTCACCGCGCTGACCGAGCGACGCCTCGCCGTCTGCCACCGCCCGCGCCGTTTGCAGCAGCGGTGGCAGCGCGGCCAGCGCCACAGCTGGACCGAGAGAGAGCCCCACGCGACCGACCCGGCGATGGCGGCCGAGCGCACCCGACCGCACCGCCCGGAGCTGCGCCGCCAGCAAGACCAGCCAGGCCAGCGCGGTCAGGGCGTGGAGGTGCAAGGTCCAGGGCGCCGCCGGCAGTCTCGTCAGGTAGTTCGGTCCAAACGCCGCCCCTAGGCTCGCGAACGCCAGCGCAGCGCCGAGCCATGGCGCAACCTGGGCCGCGCCCGGTTGGGCGATGTCGCCGCGCGCTGCCGTTTGTTTGCTCACGCCTTGTCCGTCGCGCCGCGCCTCCGCCGGCGCAGAGGCCCAGCCTGCTGACGCAAGTTGCCACGTCGGCTGCGCCGCCGCCAGCGCCGCCGGGTCGCGCCCCTCAGGGACGCACGTAGACCAGTGTCGTGGCGCCCGCCAGCGCCAGCAGGCCGGCCACCATCACCATGAAGCCAAGGGCGCCGAGGCCGCCCCAGACTAACACTCGCGTCCGCTCCGCTCCGGGCTCCAGGAGCGGATGCAGCTCTGTTGGCCGCCAGTACCAGTCTTCCGGCAGGGCGCCGCGCCGCTCCAGCGCCCGCCGCAGGTAGACATGGTAGAGCAAACCGGTGGGTAGCCCTAGAGAGGCGCCCAGCGCGAGCAGCCAAGCCGCGACCTCGGCCAGCGTCTCCCACGGCAGCAGCAAGGAGGCGCCCAGCGCGGCTGAGCACAACATGAACAAGGCGATGGCGAGGAGCTCGATCATCGACCTCTCCAACCCCGCTTGACGCCGGCCATTCCTGGCGCCCGATGCGTCGGCGCCGCACGGTCACTCTGCGCAGATCGAACGCGCCGCTCAAGCGTCCAAGGACTGACCGGCACCTGCGCGCCGGCCGGAGGAGACCCATGTCGACGTTCCTTGCTCGCCACCCTACTCAGCACAACGTCCGACCGCTATCGGCCGCTGCGCTCCTCGTCGTCGCTAGCCTGTTGGCCGCGTGTGGCGGCTTGCACAGCAGCGCCGTCCAGTCCGATGGCGCCGCGCTCGGTCGGGTCGTCATCTACCGCAACGGCGTCGCGTACTACGAGCGCCGGGCCACCGTCGAAGACGGCAAGCTCACCATCGCGGTGCCGAGCGACAAGATCGACGACTTCCTGAAGTCCATGACGATCACCGACCTCGCTACCGGCCAGCCGCTACCCGTCGCCTTCCCGGCCCCGGGCCACCGACCGACCCGGCAGCCCGGCGTGACCGAGCTGGTCGTCACCGTGCCGCCGGTCGACGGCGTGCGCCGCGACAAGCGCGAGGTGTTGCTCACCTACGTCACCGAGGCTGCGGCCTGGAAGCCCAGCTATCGTGTGGTCCTGCAGCAAGACGAACGCGGCCAGACCCACGGCGTCGAGCTGCAGGGGTGGGCGGTGGTCGATAACACGTCGGCTGAGGACTGGAACGCCGTCCGCGTCGGGGTCGGCTCCTCGTCGGCCCTCGCTTTCCGCTACGACCTGCGCTCGATTCGCCACGTGCAGCGACAGACGCTGCACGGTGAGGCGACCTTTGTGCGGGCGCCTCCCCGCGGCGGCGCCGTGGGCACCGAGCGGGGCGAGCCGGCTGAGCGCGAGCTGGCCGCCGTCGACGACAAGGACATCGCGCGCAACGAGGGGCACCCTGACGTCGCCGAGGCGCCGGCGAGCGTCGATAAAACCAGCAGCAGCGAGGGCGCTGGTGCGCGGGCAGGCGTGGCGCGAGCTGGCAGGCCCGCGGCGCCGGTCAAGGTGCAGCAGCAGGCTTACCGCAGCTACAGCATCAAGGCGCTCGCCAAGGCAGACGCCAAGAAGAACGACGCAGAGGAGCCGCGCGACGCTCGCGACGCCCAGGTCGACGCCCTCGCCGACCGGCTGCGGCGCACTGGCGAGGCGGTCCGTGTCGAGGGGTACGCCGCGAGCAATGAGCCAGACTTCGGCGACCGCTCCCGCGACCGCGCCCACTTGCTGCGCAACCAGCTGATCGAGCGCGGTGTCCCACCGGCGCAGGTCGCGGCGGTCGGCAAGGGCGTGCAATCTGGCCGCAGCGCGGGCGTCCGCATCGTGGCCCTGCCGACGCCGCCGGCCGGAGAGTCGGGCCAGGTCTCGCAGGCTGACGCGCCGCCGGTCGGGGAGAGCCACTTCGAGAGCCGCATGGCCATGACCGTCGCCCGGGGAAGCTCGGCGATGGTCTCGATCTTGAAGTCGAAAACCAAAGGCGACATCGTCTACCTGTACGCGCCAGAGGGGCGCGGTGGCGACGGGCGATACGCCTTCCGCGCCGTGCGCTTCGTCAACCCGACTAACTACACCCTCGATCCCGGCCCGATGACCGTCTATGGCGCTGGTCGCTTCATCGGTGAGGGGATGGCAGATCCGATTCCGCCTGGCCGCAGCGCTGTCGTGCCCTACGCCCTCGATCGCCAGGTCACGGTGGAGCGCGACGCCGACGCGGGCGAGGAGATCGCCCGCCTGCTCAAGCTCAGCCGCGGCGTGCTGACCGCCGAGGTGCAGCACCTGCGTCGACACAGCTACCGCATCGCCAACCGCAGCCACGAGAAGGTGACGGTGCTGGTCCGCCACGAGACTTCGCAGGGCTGGACGCTACAGAAAGGCCCGGACACGCTTGAGCGCTTCGGCACCGCCCGCCTCTACGCCGTCGACGTGGCGCCGGGCAGCGTCCAGACGCTGGCCCTGGTCGAGGCGACGCCGCTGCAGCGCACCATCGACCTGCGCAGCCCAGTCGGCCTCGACATGGTGCGCTTGCACCTCGTCAACATTGCCAAGGACGCCGAGCTGCAGGCCGCCATGTCGCGGGTCATGCAGCACCACGAGGCATCGGCCAAGGCTGAAGAGAAGATCGCCCTGCTGCGTGAGCGCGTCGCCGAGCTGCGCGTCCGGCTCGATGAGTTGCACGGCCAGCTCGCCAGCTTGGAGGGGATGGCCCGCGGCGCCAGCCTCGAAGCGCACCTGCAAAAGAAGATGCGTGAGACCAGCGAGGCCGTGCAGAAGACGACGATGGCCATCGTCGAGGCGCAGCAGGAGCGAATGCTCGCCCGCGTCCGCTTTCAAGACGAGCTCAGCGAGCTGACTCTGGCCAAGGTCGCCGAGCGGGCCGCAGCGCCTGCCCCGGCCGTAGCGACCGCCGGGCCGCGCAGCTAGCCCCGGGGCATCTTTGACCCACCCGCCGTCTCTCCCCGAGCCGCCGGCCAACGCTCGACCGCTCCATGGGCCGATCGGCCGCGCCGCCCAAGACGACCTCGATTCGACGTGGCTGTTGACGCACCGCGGCAAAGTCTGCCAAGGTCGGCGCAACGGCAGGGAGCGGATGGCTGGATCATGCGCGATTTCATAGCACTGCGGCGGCGGCTCCTGGTCGCCATGGGGCTGTTCGGCGCGGGGACCGTCGCCTGCGCCGCGCCAGCCGCCGGGACCTCGACCAGCGCTGTCGATGACGGCGCGAGCGCGACAGAGGCCCTCGGCGACGCCGTGCAGGACACTGGCGACGGCCAGTCCGCGGTCGATGGCGCGGACGTAGGCGACGTCGGCGGCGGCAGCGACGTCTCCACCGACTCCAGCGTCGGCGTCGACACCGACGGGACTCTTGGTGGAGACACGGTCGGTGACGCCGGTGGTGACACGGCCAGCGATTCTGTCGGCGACGCCGGCGGCGACAGCGGTGGTGATGGCAGCGCCGACGGCGTCATTGGCGACGGCGGGCTCAGCATGGACGTCTGCACGTTCGGCAAGCCGCAGCAGGAGTGCATGAACGCCGCGCAGCTCGCTTACGCCGTAGACAACAAGTGGGGTGGCGGCGAGCAGGTCGACGCTGGCGCCGCCGACGCTGGACCGCCCAAGATCGACTATCCGGTGCCACCTGAAGGCTGCCCGGTCAAGGAGCGCGTCTTCGACGGCTGCTGCAACCCTGCGCACGACGGCCCGATCATGGTCGGCGACACCTGCTGTTACGTCTTCTGCACCGGCGGCTGCTGCGGTCGGCCGCTGCGCGCTGGCGGCGTCGCGATCTTGGCGGACATGCGGGCCGACGCCGGTTGGTCTGGGCTCGGCTTCTCCGAGGGCGACGCCGCGCGCGCCGATGCCCTCAGCGCCGACGTCCGCGCCGCGATCGCAAAGGCGTGGGCCGGCGACGCCGCGCTGGAGCACGCCAGCATCGCCAGTTTTCAGCGCTTTGGCCTCGAGTTGTTGCGCCTCGGCGCGCCCGTCGACCTGGTCGCTGACGCGGCGCGCGCCGTGCTGGATGAGGTCGATCACGCCGAGCGCTGCTTCGCCCTCGCCAGCTTGGCGGCCGGGACCCCGATCGGCCCTGCCGCCCTTCCGCTGCCCGCCGCGGTGCAGTTGGCGCCCGACCTGCGCGCGGCCGCCCTCGCCGCGGTCGAGGAGGGCTGCGTCGGCGAGACGCTGGCGGCGGCCCTGTGCGCCGAGGCCGCGCGCACGGCGAAGGTGCCGGCGGTGCAGACAGCGCTGCGGCAGATCGCCGAAGACGAAGCGCGCCACGCTGAGCTGGCCTGGCGTTTTGTGCGTTGGGCGCTGCGCACAGACGCCACCTTGCGCCCCGCGGTCGCCGAGGCCTTCGAGCGTGCCATGCAGCGCCTGCCCGAGCCGCCGCCACAGCCCGCGGTCGATCTCGCGAACTGGGAGGCCTGGGGCCGGCTGCCGTCACATCGCTTCCGCGCCGTGGTGCGGGCGATGGCGCGCGAGGTGCTGCAGCCATGCGCCGCCGCGCTGTGCGGCCGGGACGTCGTCTTCGACGTCGAGCGCATGCGCTCGGTGGCGCGGGCGTAGAGACCGCCTCAGTTTCGCGCCATGGCCGCCGAATGACGCGCGGCGCCGGTGCGGGATGGCCGGAGAGAGACAAGTCTCCGGCCACCGAGGCCGAGCCCCACAAAGACAGACGGCGAGAGGCGCAGCGAGTTCTCACCGGTCGCGCTTCTCTGCCGCTCAGCATAGCCAGTACGCGCTGCGCCACTCGTTGGCACCGCTCGTGCGCGATCGCGGCGAGCGCCGCGCGGCGACTCGCGGTCCGCCGGCGGCGCCGGATTTGACGCGCTGTGCCTGCGGCAGAGGACGGGATGGGCAGTCGACTCTTTTCGGCATGGCCCCGTTCCGACTTCTGCGGCAGACTCAGTGGCCCGTGACAAGATCACGCGCTGGCGCCCCAAGCCCTTGCGGCGCCTCGCGGCTGCGGCGCCTCGCTGCGCCACTTGGAGGCTACGATGCTCCGCTCTCGAAGGCCCGACGCCTCGTCATCGCCCGCGCGGCCTCTCGCGACGGCGCTCATCGCCTGCGCTGTCGCCGCGCTTGGCTGCGGCAGACCGCCAGCCACTGCGCCGACACCGGCCGCGCTGCCCGCGCCGGCCGAGGTCGCGCGTGGCGCGTCGCCTGCTGTCGAAGCGGCGGCGCCTCCGGTCGCACCTGCGGCGCCGGTCGTCGCCGTCGCTCTGGCTGCGCCATTGACCCCAAGCATCGCCGCCGACGCTGTGGCCAAGGTCGGCCAGCCGGCCCCAGACTTCGTATTGCCCGACACGCAGGGCCGGCTGACGCGCCTCTCTGAGGCCAAGGGCAAGGTGCTGGTGCTCGAGTGGTACAACCCAGATTGCCCCTTCGTGAAGCACGCCCACACCGAGGGCGGCCTCGTCGACCGCGCAGCTCGCGCCGCGGCAGAGGGGGTGGTGTGGCTGGCGATAAACTCCGGCGCGCCGGGGATGCAGGGGCACGGCCAGACGCGCAACCACGCCTCCATCGCCGAGTACAAGCTCGGCCACCCGGTGCTCCTCGACGAGAGCGGCGGGGTCGGCCGGGCCTACGGCGCCACCAATACGCCCCACCTCTACGTCATCGACCCGGCCGGCGTGCTGGTCTACGCCGGGGCCCTCGACAACCTGCCTTACGGCGAGCAGGCCGGTGAGGGGCCGGAGCGCCACTACCTCGACGAGGCGCTCGTCGCGGCGCGCGCCGGGCAGCCGGTGCCGACGCCAATGACGAAGGCGTGGGGGTGCAGCGTCAAGTACGGCTCCTAGCGGGCGCACGGCCTTGTCCGCCGTGCAGACACGCCTGCTGCAAGCCTAGGCCGCCCTTAGGAGCCGGGCAGGTAGCGCTCGCCACCGTCGGCGTAGCGCTCGAGCTTCCACACCGGCAGATCGCGCTTGATCGCCTCGACGACCTCGCGGCAGGCGGCGAAGGCGGCGACCCGGTGCGGGCTGGCGGCGTGGACGACCAGCGAGACGTCGCCGGGCACCAGCTCACCATGGGCATGCAAGATCTGCAGGTGGAGCGGGTGGCCGTCGGGTTGGGCCGGCGCCGCCAATTCCCCGGCGTCGAGCCGCGCCGCCACCAGAGCCGCGATGCGCTGCAGCTGGAGCTCAGCCATGGGTCCGTAGTGATCGTAGCGCAGCGACGCCACCGCGCGGCCGCCGTGGTGGTCGCGGACGACGCCGAGGAAGCTGGCGACGGCGCCGTCGTGCGGGTTCACTAGCGACGACGGAGCGATCTGCGCCGCCGGCAGGGCGCCGGCGACCATCGCCGTCCGAGCTGCGCGCAAGGGCATCCTAGCCTCCCGACACCGGTGGAATGACCGCCAGCTCATCTCCCGCAGCGAGCGTCAAGGAACCTTTGACGAACGAGAAGTTGTGGGCCAAGCGACATGCCGGCAGCAGCCCCTGCAGCGGCGGGTGGCGCGCGGCGAGCGCGGCAAACACCGACTCCACCGAGGCAGAGGCCGGAAGCGTCAACGTCTCTTCTTGGCAGCCCGTGGCCTGCGCCGCCGACGCGAAGTAGCGCATCGTCAGCGAGACCCGCGGCGTCGTGCAGTCACTCGTCGCACCGGCGGTCATGGCGCGCTCCCCACGGCTTTGCCGCTGGCTAGCCGGCGATCGCGGCGGTCCCGAGCTCCGCAAACCACAGATAAAGCACCACCCGTGGCACGCGCAACAGGGAAACCAAGAGAAAGGTCCGCCAGCGCATGCCAAGGGCGCCGGCCGCCCAGACGAACCAAGCGTAAGGCGCGGGGATCATCGCCGCCAGCGCTAGCGCGATCCAGCCGTGGCGGGCGATCACCGCTTGCGCTCGCGCGCCCCTGGTCGCCAGCAGCGTCGCGATCTTCGGCATTTGCGCCAGACGTCGGCCCGCCGCGAACCCCACAGGGCCCGCGGCGAGGGTGCCGATGCAGCCCCACGCCGCCGCCTCCCAGAACGGCACGCCGCCGAGCAGGGCGAAGGTCGTCACGGCCTCCAGGGGCATGGGCACGACAAGGAAGATCGGCACGAAGTACGCGACCGCCACCGCCCAGCCGCCTGTGGCCTCGACGAAGACGCGCGCCGCTGCGATCACCGGCTCGCGGAAGGCGATCCCCAAGCCGATGGCGGCGCTGGCGACGACAAGCAGGCCGAGCGCCGCGCGCCACAGGAGCGATCCCAGATCGGCGTCGGCCGCCTGCCCGCCTTGACCCACGGGCGCCGGCGCCGACGTCACCGCGCCACCAACCGCGGCCCGCACAAGGCGCATGCCCGCTCAGGTGGCTGCTGCGGCGCCATCGGTGGGCCATCGACGCAGCGCGTTGCCCCTGCCAACTCGGCGAGCACCCGCGAACCAGCGACGCCGCCGGTGGCGTACGCATGCCGCCGCCACGCTGCCAGTCGGTGCGCGCCCGCCGCGACGAGCAGGCAAGCGCCAGGCTGCGGGCGGTCGCCATGCAGAAATGGGATCCAGCGCCGATCGTGCAGCCCCACCTCAGGCGCCGGCTCGATCGGGCTCCAGCCGAGGACAGCAGACGCCATAAAGCTGTGCACCGGCCAGTGCGGATGCAGGACGCCCTGCACCGCGTAGCCATCGGCTCGCACCGCGTCGGCGAGCGACAACAGCGAGAGATCGACCAGCGGCGAGACCTGGGCCCACGGTCGTAGCCCAGCGCGCTCCTGGTACCCCACCACCATCGCCAGGTTGGATTGTGCCACCCGACCAGGCGCGAAGACCGCCAAGACCACCGTCAGCGCCAACAACTGCAGCGCCAGCGTCCGCCGCGCCAAGATCGTCGCCACCGACCCGGACTGTGGTGGCGCCCTGCCGCCCAGCGCCGTCACCGTCACGGCGACCGCGGCACCGGCGGCGGCCGCCACGGCGCACAGGCCCATCATCTCTGGCCACATGCCATGCTTGAAGAAGTAGTACTCACGAGGCCACTCCGGTTGCAACAGGTGCAGGACGACGACCAGGGCGCCGAACATGACCTGAACCCACACCGCCGCCGCCAGCGCCCTCGCCTTCGGCTGGAGCAGCAGCAGCAAGAACGCCCCCGCTCCACCGAGGGACAGCCCGAGCAGGCGGCCGTACACCGTCGGGTGCAAGAGCGACCCAGGCTTGGCCCACGACAGGCTGAGCTGTGCCATCAAGAGCGCCGCCTGCAGCGCCGCCAGCGCGCTGAGGCCGAGCAACAGGGCCCGGGCGGCAAAGGGCCAGCACGGCGGCGCCACTCCAAGGCGCGATGGCCAGGGCGGGGCTCGCCTCGCCGCAGCGGCCGCCAGCAGCGCCACCCCGACCAGCAGGGCAGGCAGGTCCATGGCGTAGCTGTAGCGCATCGCCACGACCCCGACCAGCGACACCACCAGCGCCTCGCCGAGGCCGCCCGCGCAGGCCAAACCGACCCAGAGCAGGGCCCAAGGCAGCAGGGCGTGGAGCTGCGCGACGAAGCCCTCGGCGGCGAGGTAATGCAGCACGGCGAAGCCGAATTCTTCGGCAAAGACGCAGAGAGAGAGCGCGGCCCCCACCGCCGCCCCGAGCGCCGGGCGGCCCCGCCAGCCGGCGCTCGCCGCCCGCACCACCCCGAGCCCGAGCAGCGAGAGGGCTGCCCCGGTTGGCAGGTGCACGGCGAACGCCGCGGCGTCGGCCATGGGCAGGTCGAACGCCTGTGAGAGCGTCCACAGGGTCATGTGCCAGCCAGTGCAACCGAGGTAGACGCCTGGCATCCTGTCGGCGAGCTGGGCGGCGATCCACAGGTGGTTGCCGAAGTCTCCGCCGCCGATGGTGACGAGCCCCTGCGGCGCCGAGATCACCAGCAGCTGCACCATGCGCAGCGGCAGCCAGGCGGCGACGAGCAGCGCCGGAACCCCAAACTCAAGGCGCACGCCGCCACGACGGAGGGTCGCCGCGAGCGCCGCCGCCCAGACCGCGAGCGCAAGCACCACACCGCCGATCGCGCTGCCCGCCATCGACCACCGCAGCCCCGACCGCAGCGCCGCCGCCGGCAGCATGCCGCCGAGCAGCGCCGCCGGCAGCCCGACGACGACAAAGATCGAGAGCGCCAAGGCGAGGCGCATGGGCTCGACGCCAACGGCCGCAGCCCCGGTGCGCGAGGGCGCCGCTACTTCTTGTCGTTCGTTGAGCAGAGGTACTTGGTCGTGTGGTAGCTGCAGTTGCCGTCGTTGAACTGGATGTCGTTGGCGTCGTGCTTGTACATCGAGAGCCAGCAGTTGGCATCGTAGTCGCCGTTGGGCTCGCCGTAGGTGCCGTCGCGCAGCCACCAACGACCGCCATCGGGCACCTTCCAGTCGGGGCAGCCGGAGCCGTAGTCGCCGGGCGAGCGCATCACGCAGCCGGTGTAGTTGCCGCCGTTGCCCGGCTTGGTGACGCCTGGGACGGTCGAGAAGTAGCTCGCGCCGAACTGGTCGAGCATCCAGATCCACTGCTGCTTGCTGCGCGGGTAGACGATGTCGAGGCCATAGTCCTTGCAGCTGTTGTCGTCGCTGCTGCGGTAGGTGTCCTTGCCGCTGTCGATGGCGAAGTACGTGTAGCCGCCGCCTTCGGTCGTCATGTCGCACTTGACCTGCAGCACTTGGCCCTTGGGCGCCTTGATCCAGAAGCTGCCGTCTGCGGCCTTGCCGCCGCCCGCCGCGTACTTGGTCGAGATCTCGAGGCAGCTCACGCCGGGCTTGCCTTGAATGGTGGCGTAGCCAGCGACGCACTGGTTGCTGCAGGCGTCGGTGTCGACGTTGTTCTTGTCGTCGCACTCCTCCTTGCCGACCTTGAAGCCGTCGCCGCAGACCGGCTTGCACGTCGAATTGCAGCCATCGCCGTCGCTGTTGTTGCCGTCGTCGCACTCCTCGCCGGGCTCCAAGACGCCGTTGCCGCAGGTGTCCGCCAGCGTGCGCCAGACCGCGCCATCGCAATAGCGCAAGGCCTTGTCCTTCTTGTTGAAGTACAGCGCGCCCATGTGGTTGATCGTGCAGGTGAAGGGCGCAACGTCGACCGGCAGCAGCTGCAGCGACGACGTGGCGGCCACCTTCTTCGTCGAGAGCGTCTTGGCCTGGACCGACCAGTCGATGATGGCGCCGTCTTCTTTCTTGTCGAGGTCACAGAGCGGCCCGTTCCCCGGCGCCTGCTTGACGCAGAACGCGCTGTCGGTGACCACGAGCGTCCACTCGCCTTTCGGGTTCTTGCCGATCCACGGCGACAGGTCGCCGCTCTTGGGCGCTTGGGCCTCGGTCCAGGTCGCCTTCAGCGATTTTTGGTCCTTGGAGCCGCACGGATCGCAGAGCACGTAGCCGACCTTCTTGTCGTCTGGCGGCAGCAGCTTGACGGCGACGCTCGCCAGATCGGTGTTGGAGAGCTCGACCGCGATCGTCAGCCCCTGGGCTTCGCCGAGGTCCGGGAAGGTGATCACCGAATTGGCGCTGGCGCCCGTGTTGTCTGGGATCGGCACGTTGGCCTGCGGTGGTCCCTGGAGGTCGGTGAACTGGTTGCTGAGCAGGCCATTGCTGACCTGCGAGACGCCGTCCTTGGGCAGCGCGCTGACCAGCGCCTTGCACTGGAGCTTGCCGTCGGCGGCGATGCCGACGACCGCCTGACCGTCGGCGCAGGCGCCAGAGGCCGTCTTGATGCCGGTGAGCTTGCTGCCGTCGCCGACGAACATGGTCGAGGTGACCGTCTTGGCAACCAAGTCGCCGCTGAACGTGGCGTTCCCACCTTTGATCGCGTTGCCGCCGAGGTCGACGTCACCGTCGAACTTGATCTCGGCCACCGAGACGCAGCCCGTGCAGGCGAGGTCAGACGCCGGTCCGCCTTTGCTCGCGGCGCCGGCGTAGTTGAAGGCCGCCGCGGTCGCGCCGACGCAGCCCGAGCAGCTCAGCCCCTCCGCCAGCGAGGCGCGCATCGCCAGCGGCGCCGCCATCAGCGGGTGGCGCGGCAGCTCGGGTTCTTGGCCGACCGTCAAGCCGAGGTGGAGCGCGCTGGACAGGCCCGCCGGGTCGATGGCCTTGGTGGCGCCGAGCTGTGCCGTGAAGCGGCCACCGACGACCTTAGTGTCGAGGCTCTCGCTCCAGACCGCCTTGCCGCCTTTGGGCGCGTCCCACAACGTGAACGTCAGCTTATAGTCACCGTCGGCCGCAGGCACGCCGCCGGTCGACGTCAGCACGCCCTCGGCGAGCATCAGGGGCTGCGCGACCGCAGCGCCCGGCAGCCAGCAGGCAGCGGTCAATGCCAAGGCGACCGCAGACGCCAAGATCCCCTTGCCAAAGGCAAGGCGGCAGTGTGCTACCTGCGCATGCTCCGAATATTTCATCGCGATCACCCCCTAGTTGCACACCGACCCAACGTCCGACGCTGCTCGGCCACGACGCTGCTCGGCCACGACGCGATCGGGCGCGCAAATCGTAGCAAGCGCATCGCCTAAGCGCTAGGTATCGGTGGGGGCTCATCTTCAATCATCAAGATGGCCGCAGGCGCCAGCACCTCGAACTCGTCCAGTGGGTCACCTTCGACCTTGGCGGTGTCGGTCCACCTTGCCGAGGCGTGAGCGCGCGCCACCGCGATCTCGGCGGCTGTACGCGGCGCACGGCGCTCGGTCGAGGTACCGAGAGCGCGCCGGGCTAGACGCGGCGGGCCACCCGACCTCACGTCGCCGACTGGTCCCAACTCCGCTCGCGTCGGGCCCGCGGACACTACTGGGCTGGCTCCGACGACGGATCGCAGCGTCATCCGCATCTCGGCGGCATCAGCGAAGCGTCGCGCCGGCTCCTTGGCGAGCGCCTGCGTCACCAGCGCCGCGAGGGCCGGGCTGGCTTCTGGCCGCGCTGCCCGCAGATCTGGGACCGGTGTCAGCACGTGGTGCATCATGGTCATCAAAGGGTTGGCTTCTTCCGGGAATGGCGTGCCCCCGGTCAAGAGCTGATACAAGATGACGCCCACCGCGTAGAGGTCGGCACGGCCGTCGATGGATTGACCGCGGGCCTGCTCCGGGCTCATGTAGGCCGGCGTCCCCAAGGCCTGCCCTACCTTGGTCATCTCGCTGCCCTCGCGGTGGGCGATGCCGAAGTCGATGACCTTGACGATGCGGCCGCGCTCGCCGGCGCGGTGCAAAAAGATGTTGTCCGGCTTTAGATCGCGATGCACGAGGCCGCTGGCGTGCGCCTCGACCAGGCTGTTGAGGACGCCGATCGCGATCTGCGCCGCCTCGTCGATGGGCATCCGCTGCTGCGCCTGCCGCAGGTCTCGGATGCGCTGCGTGAGGCTATGGCCTCGCAGGCGCTCCATGATGAGGATCAGCTGCCCATCGGCGGTCTGGCCGACATCGTAGACTCGAATCGTGTTGCCGTGCGTCAACCGGCTGGTGATCTCGGCTTCACTGACGAAGCGACAGATATTGTCGGGATCGCTGGCGATGTAGGCCTTCGACATCACCTTGACTGCCAACTCCGCGTGCGTGTGCTCGTCGATCGCGCCGTAGACCTTGGCGAAGCCGCCGACGCCGATCACTTCGACGATCCGCACCTTGCCGTCGAGCAGCGCTCCTGGCCCGATCGACGCCGCATCGCAGCCCACGGGCCGCACGGTCGGCGCCCCCTCGACCTCGCAGCATCGAGCGACGGTCTGGCCGCCGCAGAGGGGACAGACGCGCCACGCTGCCGTCCCGCTCGTCGCGTCAGGTCGCAGAGGCTTGGCGTTGACCTGCGGCATCCGCGACGTCCTAGCTGGCGACTCGCCTCAAAAGCGTCGGCGCGGTGGCCGCTGTGGCCGATGAGACCCGCACGGCTGCGCTGAAGCCCGATCCCAGCCACCCCCAGGCTATCCGGCAGAGCCGTCCCAGGCAAGGTCGAAGTCCCCGGGTCAACCGGCGCCGTCGCCATCTACCCTTGCGAGAGAGACCGCGCTGTCGGCGATCTCCGCTGTCCGCATCGACCGCACCGCCCCGCTGACCTGTCCCCGCGTCGAGGGCCTGTGGCACGTTGCAGCCTGCCGCGCCGTTCTGCTGGCCGGTGCACGGAGGCCAGGTGAACTCCATTGCGCGCTTCACCACCTATGTCGAGACCTTGGCCGCGATTGGGCTGTCCGCCTGCGACGACCCCGGGCCAGCGCCCATCGACGCCGCCGACGGGGGCCCTCCCTCGAGGTCGACGTCAGCGGCGCCGACTGCAAGGTCGCAGCCGACTGTCCGTCGCCCGCCAATCCATGCGCTGTCGCCACTTGCAGCGTCGACGGCCAGTGCGGCAGCGGCGCGGCCGCCGACGGCAGCCCGTGCAGCGACAACGACCCCTGCACCGCGGCCGTGGCCTGTCTAGGTGGCGTCTGCGCCGGCCCCTCGACCTGCGCCTGCAAGACCGACGGCGATTGCAAGCCTTTCGAGGACGGAGACGCCTGCAATGGCACGCTCTTCTGCGACGCCAGCGGCGCCAAGCCGGTCTGCGTCGTGCTGCCGAGCTCGCGGATCACTTGCCGTAGCGCCTCCGACACCGCCTGCAGCGCGAACCAGTGCGAACCGACGACCGGCGCTTGCACCGCCAAAGCACGCTCGGACGGCACCGCTTGCGACGACGGTGACGTCTGTACGACGAAGGACGCCTGCGCCGCCGGCGTCTGCGCTGGCCAGAGCGCCTGCGCCTGTAAGTCCGACGCCGACTGCCAGGCATTCGACGACGGCGACCTCTGCACGGGCACCCTCTACTGTGCCGACCTCGGTAGCCCTGCCGCGGCCTGCAAGGTCAACCCGGCGACCGTCATCACCTGCGACGGCAGCGACGACGGCCCCTGCATATCTAACCAGTGCCAAGCCAAGGATGGCACCTGCAAGCTCCTCGCCAAGGCCGACGGCAGCGGCTGCGACCTCGACGGCTCCAGCTGTTCGCTCGACCTCTGCAAGGCGAGCGTCTGCAAACCGGGCGCCCTCGCTGAGCCCTGCGACTGCAAGAACGACGCCGACTGCTCGGCCTTTATTGATGGAAACCTATGCAACGGAGAGCTGTTCTGCAGCAAGGCTTCGGGACACTGTGAGTTGAACCCAGCGACCGTGGTGAGCTGCCCCACGGCTGACGACACCGCATGCCTGTCGCACCTGTGCAACCCTGCGTCCGGCCTATGCCAGACGACCACAAGCGCCGACGGCGCGGCCTGCGACGACGGCTGGACGTGCAGCGTTGGAGATCACTGCGAGAAGGGCGCCTGCGTCGCCGGCAAAGGCGACTGCGTCTGCCAGCAGACCGCAGACTGCGAGGCCTACGCCGGCAGCAACGCCTGCGCCAAGCTCTATTGCGACAAGCCCGCCGGCGTCTGCAAGGTCAACCCGGCGACGCAGAAGACCTGCGACGAGGCGGCAGATCCTGCCTGCAGCGACATGGTCTGCCATCTGCAGACGGGCAAGTGCGTACCGGTGCCCAAGAACGAAGGCGGTCCCTGTGAGGCCGATGGTACTTGGTGCACCAGCCTCGACATCTGCAAGGGCGGATCGTGTCAACCCGCCACCAGCAAGTGCCCGTGCAAGGCCGACGTAGACTGTCTGGCCATGGATGACGGCGACGCCTGCAATGGCACGCTGTACTGCGACAAGCCGACCGGCACCTGCTTGGTCAACCCCGCGACCGTCAAGACCTGTGCTGGCGACGCTGGGCCCAGCAAGACCATGGCCTGCGACCCCAAGTCGGGTGCCTGCTCGGCCAAGGCCCAGACCGACGGCGCCGACTGCGACAGCGACGGCTTTGTCTGCACCGTCGAGGCCTGTAGCGGCGGCAGCTGCGCGCTCCAACAGCAGGGATGCCTGTGCTGGGAGGCCGCCGACTGCGCGCCCTTCGAGGATGGCGACGCCTGTAACGGCAAGCTCTACTGCGACAAGACCGCCGGCCCACCGGCCTGCAAGCTCAACCCGGCGTCGGTCGTCACCTGCGCGCAATCGGGGAGCGCCCCCTGCCAGTCCAAGATGTGCAACCCTGCCACTGGTAGCTGCGACGCCAGCGCCACGCCCGACGGTACCCCCTGTCCCGACGCCAGCGCTTGCACCAGCGGCGAGGTCTGAAAGGGCGGCGCCTGCGCCACCAAAGCCGTGGTCTGCGACGACGGCCTCTCTTGCACGGTCGACAGCTGCAACTCCGGCACCGGCTGCGTTTTCTCGAAGGCCAGCGACCTCGACCCCTGCGACGACGGCAACGCCTGCAGCGAGAACGACGGCTGCCAAAAAGGCCTCTGCATGGGCCAGAGCCCGCTCGTCTGCCAGGATGGCGACCTCTGCACCACGGACGCCTGTGACCCCAAGACTGGGTGCACCGCCGCCGTGAGCCAGGTCGGGGCGCCGTGCCCGAGCGGCATCTGCGGGGTCGGCGGCTGCGTCGTCGCCGCCGGCCGGACCATCGGCGCCAGCAGCTCCAGCCAGGCTTTTGCCGTCTTCGCGGGCGCGGTCTTGGGCTGGGGGCGCAACGTCCACGGCATGTTACCGTCGAAGGCGGTCGGCGAAGGGCCGCATCCGCCCCTCGTCTTGAGCGTTGGGGGCCTCGTTTTGGTCGGCGCCTCGGAGTCGCGCGCCTGCGGTGTCGACGGCCTCGGCGCCCTGACCTGCTGGGGCCGCAACGGCAAGGGCGTGGCGTTTGCGCCGACAAAGGTGACGACGCCGGTCCCAATCGTTCAGGTCGTCGGTCACGCCGACACGGCGCTCCTGCTCGGCACCGACGGCGCCGTCTACAGCCTATCGCCGCTCGCGGCGCCGCTCGGGGTCACCAAGCTGGTCACGCCGCAGGGGGTCAAGCCCTTCATCCAGATCGCCAGCGGCGATGGCGTCGGCTGCGCGCTGCAGAGCACCGGGACGCCCTACTGCTGGGGCGACAACGACTTCGGCCAGCTTGGCCAGGGCGCCGGCAAGGCCACGGGTGGCACTCCGGCCTCGCAGCCTCTGCCGGTGTCGCTGACTGGGGTCGTCGATCTCTGCGCTGGCAGCGGTTTCGTCTGCGCCATCGATGACAAGGGCGCGGTGCGCTGCTGGGGCGCTGGCGAGAGCGGGCCGCTCGGCGACGGCCAGGGCAAGAACGCGCCGGCGCCGGTCCTGGTCAAGGACACCGACAAGGCCGCTCCCGGCGGCCCGGCCGCCAAAGCCCTGCGCTGCGCGATTGCCCATGCCTGCCTGCAGGCGTCGGACGGCCGCGTCCTGTGCTGGGGCGACAACACGCGCGGTGGGCTCGGGGTCGGTGATACCGCGCCGCGTTCGACGCCGACGCCGTTGCTCAAGGCTGACGCTGCGGTGTTCAAGCTGCCGGGCGGCAAGCTCATGACGACCGCGGGCGGCGGCTGTGTGCTCGGCGGTGGCAGCGCCCACTGCTGGGGCGACGACGCGGAGGGGGTGCTCGGCCTGTGGCAGGCGGGCACCCAAACAGACCCGCTGATCCCGTCGCAAGTTCGCAAGGCAGACGGCAGCAATTTGGCCGGAGTGACCGAGCTCGTGGGAAGCGAGGGGGCCTACTGCGCCTCGACGCTTAGCAATCCGAACGACGTCGAGTCGCCGAACGCGTGGTGGTGCTGGGGCGACAACGAGGGCGGCATCACCGGACTTCAGGGCAAGTTCGGCAGGACGCTGCAGGTCGCGACCCCGACACCGCTGCTCGCCGCCTCGTCGATCGTCGTGGTGACCCCGGACGAGGGCTGCCAAGTCCTCGTCGAGGGCGGCTTCGACAAGCTGTTGTGCTGGGGCCGCAACATCGCCGGCGCGAAGCTCGGGGTCGACGACGGCAAACCGGTGCCGCTACCGGTGCTGCTCAACAACGTCAGCGATGTGAGCCAGCTCGTGCGATCGGCTAATCACGCCTGTGCCAGCAGTGGCGGCGGGAAGCTGCAGTGCTGGGGCCAGGGCGGCTTCGGCGCGATCGGCACCGGTTCGACGCCCAAGTCTGCGACCCCTCAGCAGATCTCCTGGTCTGATGGCATCGGCAACCTGTCCATTGGTCCTTTTCACAGCTGCGCCACCAACCTGATGTCGGTGGCCAAGTGCTGGGGCAACAACACCAACGGCGCGCTGGGCCTCGGTACGAAGGGGCCCGTCGTGCCGAGCCCCACCTTCGTCACCGGCAGCCAGACGATGACCCACATCGCCGTCGGTACCCTCCACACCTGCGCGCTCGACGGCGCCGGCAAGGTCTACTGCTTCGGTCTCAACGGCGGCGTGATGAATGCCCTGGGCCTCGAGAACGACACGGTCTTCGACAAGCCGACTGCGGGTCTCGCCGCCGGCATCGGTGGCGCCGGTCAGCCCAAGGCGAAGGCGCTGTCGGTCGGCAACGGCGCAAGCTGCATCATCGATGACGGCGACGTCGCGCACTGCTGGGGCAACAACGTCGTCGGACAGCTCGGCTTCGGCACGCCCAATGCCGTCGGGTTCGACAAGCAGCCTGGCTCCCCGCTCGGCCTGCCCAAGGTCCAGCGCATCGTGCTGGGCTCTTACTCCGGCTGTGCGCTAACGTTCGGCAAAGGCGGCGCGGGCCCCCCGACCGCCGAGGTCTGGTGTTGGGGCACGCGCACAGGTGGGCAGACCGGGCGCGGCGTGCACATGCGGACCCACGCCATCGTGCGCCTGTTGCCGGTGGCCGAGACTTAGCCCGCGGCCTCGGCCTGGCGCTGGCCTAGCCCCAGACCTTGGCGCCGGCCACCGCATGACGCCTCCAGCGCCATTGCCTGCAGAGCTCGGCCGCGCCGGGGCTGTCTTGAGCGGCGCCACCATCACGCGACGTCTGCCAAAGGGCGCCCGACCCCCTCGCCGCCGCAGCGAGCCGTGGTAGACAGCGGCTGCGTCTTCGCATTGTCGCTGCCGGTCGTCGCTGAGTGGCTACCGCCTTGACCCCCGTGCCACCCCGACTGACACTTTCACCCCGCCGCCGGCAACCTCCCCGGGGAAGTCAGCTTGCGGCCTATCGTCACGGAGCACCCATGCCTCGACCTCATCTGCGCCACGTCGGCCCTGCCCTGGTTGCGGTCCTTTGCCTCGGCGCCTGCGACAAGCCACAGAAGCCCCACCCACAGGGGCCGGGCGTCACGGCGGAGGCCAAGGCCAAGACCATCGAGCAGGTGCCGGCCCCCAAGCTCGCGGCGGGCATGTCGAAGCTGACGCCTGAGCAGCATGCGACGCCCGTGGCCACCATTGGCAACCGTACGCTGACCCTCGGCGAGCTGGAGGCCAAGCTGGACCGGCAGCCCGAGCCCGTCCGCTTGCAGTACGGAACGGTGGCCAAGCGTCGGGAGTTCTTGCTCAACTGGGTGCAAGCCGAGGTCCTCGCCGATGAGGCCGTCCGCCAGGGTTTCGACAAAGATCCCGAAGTGCTGGAGACCCTGCGCGGGCAGCTAGTGCGGCGCTTCCTCGAGGAGGCGGTCGTCGACAAGGTCAAGCTCGATGACGTGCAGCCCGACGAGATCAAGGCTTATTACGAGGCCAACCTGCGCCTCTACCAGCGCCCAGCCTCGGTTGAGGTGCGCCATTTGCTGGTCGGTGAAGAGGCCAAGGCGCGCAAGCTGCGCGAGGAGATCCTCGCCGCCGGGGCAAACGTGCCGGCAAAAATCGTGGGGTTTTGGCAAGACTACGTTGGTCGCCACAGCGAGGACGCCAGTACGCGCGAGCGCCTCGGCTCGCTCGGGCTCATCTGGGAGCGGCTGCCGCCAGGCGCCACGCCAGAGGAGCAGGCGCTGCACGAGACCCTACCGGCGGCCCTGCGGACGGCGGCCTTGGAGTTGGACGCCTACAAGATCAGCCAGCCCGTTCGCAGCGATCGCGGCTGGCACCTGCTCTTGGCGATCAGCAAGTCGCCGCTGCTCAACGTGCCCATGGCCGACGTCGAGACGCAGATCCGCTCGCGGCTGCTCAAGCGAAAGCGTGACCAGGCGCGCAACGACCTGGTCCGTGGTCTCGTCGACAAGGCGAAGATCGAGCTCAACGACGAGGCCATCGGTCTGCTGCCTGCCCCCTCTCCCAGGCCGCGCCTGCCCGACGCCCACGGCAAGGGCGATGGCCATGACCACGGCGGGCATGAGGGCGGCTCCCCCGATCAGGGCGGGCCCGGCGGCGGAGGCGGCGAGCATGGCCATGGTCACTGAGCGTTCGGCCCTGCGGCGTGCGGGCGGCGTTGTCTTTGCTGGTCTAATCGCGGTCTTCGGCCTGGGAGCGCGGGCCGAGGCCGAGGCGCCGGCAGAGGTGCGCCGCGCTGCCGTCCCGGCGCAGTACACCGAGATCGACGGGATCGCCGCCGTGGTCGGCAAGAAGATCATCACCGTCTCGGCGCTGGTCCGGGCCCACGCCCAGGGCCAGGCCGCCCAGCAGCAGTTGCCGACGACGATCGAGCGGCCACGCAATGAGCGCGACGCCCTGCGGCAGACGCTCGACACCCTGGTCGACAACGAGCTAGTCGCAGAGGCGGCGCGCGGCCTCGGGCTGACGGTCGCTGACGCCGACATTGACGCTCACCTGGAGGACCTGCGGCGCAAGAACGTATGGGACATGGCGGAGCTGCGCGAGGCCGTTCGCGGTCTCGGCTTCGTCGACATGGCGTCGTACCGGGAGCACGTCCGCGCCGAGAAGCTGCGCATGCAGGCGATTGGCGCCAAGCTCGGCTCGCGGCTGCGCGTCAGCGACGAGGAGATCCAGCGTGTCCTCGCCGCTGACTACGACGGCGGCGCGACCGAGGAGGAGATCCACTCCCATCACATCTTGCTCAAGCTCAGCGACGGCGCTTCGCCGCGAGAGGTCAGCCGACTCCGCAAGCGCGCTTGGGAGATCCATGACCTGGTCACCACCGGCAAGCGCGAGTTCGCTGACGCCGCCGAGGAATTCTCCGAGGACATGGGCACCGCCTACGGCGGCGACCTCGGGTGGATGCGGCGCTGGATGCTCGATCAGACCTACGCCAACGCCCTCTGGGCCCTAAAGCCAGGGCAGATCTCCGAGGTCGTCAATACCCGCTTTGGCTTTCACATCATTCGCGCCGTCGCTCGCCGTCGGGCGCCGGTCAAGGACGCCAAGATCCTCGAGCAGTTCATTCGCGCCCAGCTCTCGGAGGCCGCCTTCGCCCGGCTCTACAAGGTCTGGATTGGAGAGCTGCGCGCCGCGACCCACATCGAGCTGCGCATCTAGCTTCCGCCGCGGGTCCACCTCTCAGCCACCGCCAGAGGGCACCGCCGCCTCCTCCGGCGCCATCGTCGCTCCTGTAGGCGTGATGCCCAGGTGGGCGGTGCGGGCCAGCCGTTCCAGCCACAGCCGCTCGGCCGGCAGCGTCGCGGCGTCGATCGCGGCCCGACCCAGCGCCCGCAGCGGCGGGGGCGACCCGCGCCCCTGCAGCGCCGACATCACCTGACGGGCGGTGCGGCGCGGCTTGTAGTCCTTGTGCACGACCCGATAGAGCTGGCGGTAGAACGCTGTCGAAAACGGGCCATTGTACATCATGTCGAGGTCCGACGAGTCGAGCCACTGCCGCTTGGCGCCGAGTTGGTCGGCGACCCGATCGAAAAAGCGCGTCCCCGGTAGCGGATAGCTGACCGAGATGCCGATGTCGTCCGGCGCGTTGCGGCGGAGCATCTGCAGGGTGGCGGCGATGTCGGCGCGCGTCTCGCCCGGGTAGCCGAACTGCAAGAAGTAGCCGACCTGCACGCCGCGCTCGTGCAACAGGCGCGTCGCCTCGTCGATCTGGTCGATGCGCGTGCCCTTGTCCATCGCGTCGAGGACCTGTTGGCTGCCAGACTCGGCGCCGATCCAGATGCTGTCGGCCCCAGCCGCAGCGAACGCGGCGGCCTCGCCAGGGCGCACGAGGAGGTCGGCGCGGGTCAGGGCCTTGAACGGCAGAGGGCCGCCGCGCGACGCCATCGCCGCAGCGAACTCGCCGACCCAGCCTCTCTTGAGACCAAAGATGTCGTCCATCCACCACAAGTGTTCGGCGCCGAAGTCGTCGCGCAGCCGGGCCGCCAGCTCAGCGGCACGCGCTGGGCTGTGCATCGCGTAGCGCTGGCCCCAGATCGGTTTGGCGCACCAGTTGCAATGGAACGGACAACCGCGCGTGCTGACGAGGTTGAGCGAGAACCGGCCATGCCGCTGTAGCCACAGCCTTCGGTAGCGCGGCAGATCGGCCAGATCCCAGGCGGGGTCGGGCAGCCCGTCCAGCTCCCGCAGCACGGGGCGCTTCGGCGTTCGGACGATGGCGGCGCCGACGCCAGGCCGCGGCCGATACGCCAAGCCGGCGATCTGCGACAGCTCTTCGGGCTCCAGGCGCCGGGTGTCGGCGCCGCGGCTCAGCAGCTCGCGCAGCGTCTCGTCGCCCTCGCCGTGCAAGACCAATTCGGCGCCAGCGTCGAGGTAGGGCCCCGGGTGGTCACTGGCGTCGGCGCCGCAGACCAGGGCGCGAACGCCGCGCCGCCGCGCCGCCGCCAGCATCACCAGCGCCGCTTCGCGCATTCGCAACAAGCACATCTTGCTCAGGTAGTTGAAGTTGTCCTCGAACAACACGGCCAGACGTGGCCGCTGTGCCTGCAGCGCGTCCTCAAATTCGCGTGCGTCCTCCGCCAGCATGGCGTCAAAGAGGCTCACCGACCGCCCCTGCTGACGCGCCACCGCCGCCGCGACCAGCGTGCCAAGCGGAGGATAGGGCTGCATGGCCGCATGCAGCTTGGGATCGAAGCGCAAAAAGTAGGCGTGGGCAAAGAGGATGTCAGTCATCGATGTCGGTCGCCTCGGCGGCGCGGCTGGGTGCGCCTTGGGGATTGCAGCAGGTCCGGGGCCCGAGAGGAAGAGCGCGTCGCGGTCCGCCAGCGCATGGTCCCGCGCCGCCACACAGAGACGCGGCGCTGGCGCTTCACCGCCACCTCACGTCGTCCGGCCATGCACGCCGCCACCCGCCACAGCGCGGCGCGATTGGTCGTCGCGACGCGGCCCACCCCGAATCGTCCGGCATCGCGTCGTCGCCGCCGGTGGCATGGCTCGCTGTGTCACCACCGCCTCCTTGACGGCGGAGCGCCAAAGGCATCCAATCGCGCGCAGGCGCCCGCGGCCTCGCCTGGCCTGCGTCCGCCTCACTGAAGGAGGACGCGTCATGGCCACCACCCCAGCGATCGACAACGCGCATGTCCGCGCCTGGGTAGCAGAGGTCGCATCGCTCTGTGAGCCGGACGCCATCGTCGTCTGCGACGGCTCTGAGCAGGAGCGCGATCGCCTCACCGCCCTCGCCGTGGCTACTGGAGTGTTGATCCCGCTGAACCAAGAGAAGCTGCCCGGCTGTTACCTCCACCGCTCCGATCCGAGCGACGTCGCCCGCACCGAGCACCTGACCTTTGTCTGCCCGCCGACCGCCGACCAAGCTGGCCCCAACAACAACTGGCTGGCCCCCGACGCCGCTCGTGAGAAGCTGTCCGCGCTCTACCGCGGCGCCATGCGCGGCCGCACCATGTATGTCGTGCCGTTCATCATGGGCCCCGCCAACTCGCCCTTCAGCAAGGTGGGCGTCGAGATCACGGACTCTGTCTACGTCGCGCTCAACATGCGGATCATGACGCGCATGGGTGCTATCGCGACGCGCCAGCTCGGCGACTCCAACGACTTCACCCGTTGTCTGCACTCGCTCGGCGACCTGTCGCCCGACCGCCGCTTCATCTGCCACTTCCCCGACAGCAACGAGATCTGGTCAGTCGGCTCGGGCTACGGCGGCAACGCGCTGCTAGGCAAGAAATGCCTCGCCCTGCGCATCGCCTCGGCCCTCGGTCGCAAGGAGGGCTGGCTCGCTGAGCACATGCTGATCTTGGGTATTACCCGCCCAGACGGCCACAAGTTCTACATCACCGGCGCCTTCCCCTCGGCCTGCGGCAAGACCAACTTGGCCATGCTGCAGCCGCCCGCCTCGATGCCAGGCTGGAAGCTTGAGACCATCGGCGACGACATCGCCTGGTTGCGCCCGGGTCCCGATGGTCGCCTCTACGCCGTCAATCCTGAGGCCGGCTTCTTCGGCGTCGCCCCTGGCACCAACAGCAAGACCAACGGCAACGCGATGATCTCTATCGCGCGCGACACCATCTATACCAACGTCGCGCTGCAGCCCGACGGCACCGTCTGGTGGGAAGGACACGACGACGAGCCCCAGCCCGGCATGCTCGACTGGCGCGGCAGGCCCTTCGACGCCGCTTCGGGCGAAAAGGCTGCCCACCCGAACAGCCGCTTCACCGCCCCAGCGTATCAATGCCCCTCGATCTCGGTCGATTGGGAGAAGCCCGAGGGCGTGCCGATCGCCGCGATGCTCTTTGGCGCCCGCCGGCAGCGCCGCGTGCCCCTCGTCTACGAGGCCGAGAGCTGGGAGCACGGCACCTTCCTCGGCGCCACGCTGAGCTCAGAGACCACCGCCGCCGCGACGGGCAAGGTCGGCGTGCTGCGCCGCGACCCCATGGCGATGCAGCCCTTCTGCGGCTACAACTTCGGCGACTACTTCGATCACTGGCTCGACATCGGCAAGCAGCTTAGCCACCCCCCCAAGATTTTCCGCGTCAATTGGTTCCGCACCGACAGCCAGGGTCGCTTCCTGTGGCCGGGTTTTGGCGACAATCTTAGGGTATTGCAGTGGATTTTGCAGCGATGCGAGGGCAAGGGAGAGGCACGCGAGACCGCCATCGGGCTGATCCCGGTCGAGGGCTCTATCGACGTCTCTGGCCTCTCGCTGCTGCCCGACGCCATGAAGCAGCTGCTCGCCGTCGATCCTGCCGAATGGTACGAGGCGATCGGATTGCAGTCCGAGTACTTCGAGAAGTTCGGGGACCACATCCCAGGCGGAATCTGGCACCAGCACGCAAACTTGGTGCGGCGCGTGACCGGCTTGGCGTAGTCTGAGCGCACCGCGCCTCCATCGAGTCCGCGTGGCCACCAGGACGACCCATGATCGCGAACACCACCCCTTGGCCAAAGGCTGCGGCTTCTATCGCCGCTTGGCTCTGCTGCCTCGCCCTCGCCAGCGCTTGCGATGCGGACTCGGCGACCAGCGCCAGCGACGTCAGCCAAGACGAGGCCGCCAGCAGCGACTCCGGCGGGCCTGGTGACGGCGTCTCGAGCGCCGAAGACGGCGTGACCGGCCAGGATGCCGCTCAGACCGACGCAGCCCCTGACGCCGCCGACGCCACCGACGTCGCCAACGCGGACGTCGCCGCCCCGATCGACGTCGCCATCGAGAGCCCAGGCCCCTGCGGACCAACCGCCAAGCCCAGGACGTTTCAGGTCGTTCTGCCGCTCGGAGAGACGCTCTTCTTCGCTGGCGACGACTACTTAGCCTTTTGGCCGCAGGAGCTCACCTGCGCCGTCAGCCTCGTCGAGCAGCCCAAAAACGCCAAGGCCGGGCTGGCAGGCAGCGACACCGTCGGCGATCACCGGCTGACACCCGACCAACCAGGCCTGTGGCGCCTCCAGCGCGGCGCCGACACGGTGGACGTCAACGTCGTCGCCAACTATTGGACCGAGGACACCTTCTCGAACCACAACTACGCGCCGACGCAGCCGCTCGTCGTCGACCCGAGCAGCGCCGGCGATGGTAGCAAGGGCGCGCTCTGGGTGACCGCGACGACCTCAGCGCAGCTGCAGCGCATCGACCTTTTCAGCGTTGACGCGCCGGCATCGGTCAAGGCGGTCGCCGGCCCAGCCGTTCCGGTCGGTGGCTGGCCGACGGCGGTGGCGGTGTGGCCCGAGAGCGACTTCCTCGTCGTCACCCAGACCGCCCGCGACACCCTCGGCTTTGTCAGCCGCAGCCAGGGCGTCCTGGTCGACGCGGTGCGGGTCGGCGACGAGCCCCACAACATCGTCATCGACGGCGTCGGTCCGCAAGCGCGTGGCTGGGTAGCGCTGGCCGGTGAGGACCGCGTTGTGCGCGTCCACCTCGACACCCGCTCGATCGAGGCGTCGGTGTCGGTCGGCCGCGAGCCGCGCGCCATGGCCTTCGACGTCATCAGCCGCCACCTCTACGTCGCCTCCCTCATCTCGGGCAATGCCCACCCGAAGGGCCTGCTGCAGAAGGGCGAGCCCGTCGCCGAGGCTTGGCTGCGCGACGTCGTCATCGTCCACGTCGACAAGTCCATCCAAGTCGGGGTGATCCCCGAGGTGGGCACCATCAACCGCGGCCTCTACCTGGAGCCGGCCGCTCCTGGTCAGCCCGCGGGGGCGCTGTTGGTCGCCACTAGCCACGCCGACAACACCAAAGCGCAGATCAGCGCCGAGACGCGGCCTCACGCCCACCACCTGGTGCGCGTCGACCTCGGTGCCGCCGGAGCCGCGCCCAAAGTCGCCCTCGATCACGACCTCGACATCCACCCGGTGACCGGCAAGAAGAAGCCTGCCGCGTCGCCCTACTCCCTGCTGCGGACGCCCGACGGCGCCTACCTCGCCGCCACTTTGTCGGCCGGCGGGGCTGTGCTTTTTGCCCGCCCGGACACGCTGCATGAGGTCGGCCGCGTCCCAACGGGCCATGACCCGCGCGGCCTGGTGATGGCCATCGGCAGGCTGTGGACCTACAGCTGGCTCTCCAATCAGGTCGAGGGCATCGAGCTGCCTGCCGCGGCGACGCTGGTGCAAGCCAGCGGTCTCGGCGCCGGCAGCGGCAAGCCAGCGCCGAATCCGAAGATGGTGTGGGCATTTTCGGCGCTGCCCGGTCCCAACGTCGTGGTCGGCGTCGGCGCCGATCCGACCCCCAAGGACGTGCGCGCCGGGCAGCAGATCTTCAACGACGCCGCCATCAGCAAGTATGGAGACTTCTCCTGCAATAACTGCCATGTCGATGGCGTCACCGATGGTTTGACCTGGGATCTGCTCGTGGATGGACCGGTCAACACCTTGGCCTTCCGCAACATCGGCGGCACCGAGCCCTTCTTGTGGGGCGGCCAGCTGCCGACCCTGTTCGACTTCTCGCGCGAGGTGCTGAAGTTGGTCGGCGCCCAGGCGAGCGGCAAACAGATGGAGCAGCTTACGCGCTACATGCAGTCCGTCACCGCGCCGCCCAACCCCGCGGCGGGTCCGGGTGGCAAGCTCGACGCCGTCGCTCTACACGGCCGCGCCGTGTTCCAGAAGCCGGTCGACGCCGGAGGCGCTGGGTGCGCCAGCTGCCACGGCGGCCCGCTCGGCACCACTGGGATGCTGGTCGAGGGCAAGACCAAGGGCGAACAGACCGACGTCCCCTCACTGCTCGGCGTCTACGACACCGCACCGTATGGCCGCCAAGGCCAATGGTTCGATCTGCCGGCGATGCTCGACTTCGCGCTCACCTTCACCGGCGCCAAGCTCAACCAGGAAGACCGCGACGCCGTCCTCGCCTACCTGCGCCAGCTGCCCGGCGACCTGCTGGTGCTCAACAGCGCCCGACCGCTGGCTGGTGCCTCCCACGTCTGGAAGGAGGTCAAGCCCGAGCTGCTCTTCTCCGCGGTGCTGGCGCTCGGCCAAGAGCCACTGTTCGCCATGATGCAGCTCGACGCCGACGGCAAGGCGACGCCCGTCGCAGGTGCTTGGAAAATCAGCGGCCGCGCTGCTCGTTTCGAGGTCCAGGGTGGCGCTCTGAAGCTGGAGTCCAGCTACCGCATCGACGTCCAGGCCGGCCTGAAGAGCGCACTCGGCCAGAGCCTCCCCCAGGCGCTGCAGATCGCCTTCACCACCGGCGGCGTTCCGGCCTTCGACGTCTCCGGCCAATGGAAGATGATGCTGGCCAGCAAGGCTGTCGGTCAGATCACGGTGAATATCGCCGTCTTGATGGCTGAGGGCGGCAAGATGACGGGCGTCGTACTGGATGCCTTCGATCAGGCCAGCCTCGCCGCCGACGCCATCACCGGCGTGGTCTCGGGCAAGACGCTCCAACTCGATCCCTTCTACGTCAACAGCGACTTCGGCCAGTTCTACGTCAAAGATGGCTTCGCCAGCACGCTCGAGGACAGCAACAGCGACGGCTTCGCCGACAAGGGCACTGGCGCCTTCGACTTCAAGTTTGGCGAGACCCTGTTTCCCATCGCCGTCACCTGGAAGCGCACCGCCCTGCCCAAGGGGTAGCGGCGCCGCCAGCGCCGGAGCTCCGTGCCGCAGCGGCGTGCCGTTCTACGCATTGCCGGCGTCGTTGGAGCTTCGTCCGGGACCTTGATCCCCCTTCCGGCGGCCCGTTGCCGGCCGTCCAGCGCGCCGCGAGCCGATGTCGCCCGCAGCGGCGCGACAGGTCGCGCCGCGCTGATCGCCGAACCGAAGGGTCGTCCTCGGGCGCCCGCCTCGGCGTCGGCGGACCCGGCCCGCCCGCGTGGCGTCGCTGGCCCCTCATGGCGCCGGGCCCGCCGTCGCGCTGCCGGAGGTGCAGGCCCGGCCCACCGCCCGACCCTAGACGCCGAAGTCGACGCCGACGCCAATGCTCTGTTCCAGGCGCACGTGCAGGCTGCGCCGCGAGCGAACCATGAGGGTCTGCAGCCGCTGCAGCCGCGCCTCCCAGCGCTGGGCGAGCTCCCGGCCTCGCTCCGTCCGCCAGTACTGCCTTTCGTGGTGGTGGTGAGAGAGCTCCCATGGCAGCTCATCGTCGTGCCAGGCCAGCACCATCGCCGAAATCCAATCGGCCAGCTCGTCGAGGTCGAGGCCCTCCTGGAGCGCCAGGGTCTCCAGCCGACGCTGGGCGGTAGCGCTGATGACGCCGCAGACGCGCAGCTCACGCCACGTCGCGAGGCCACTGCAGTCGGCGATCAGCCCCTGTTCGTAGGCGCGCACCAGCCTCGCGGCGTTGGTCTTGGCGCCGAGCTGTTTGCACGGGACCGGCGCCGGCACCCAGGCCCCCGTCCGATTCGGCGCGCTCAGGCGGTTCCGATGCGAGTCGTCGTCGAAGCGCCCGACCGCGTCGTGTTGACGGCCGTCGATGTCGTCGACTCGCTCCTGCAGCCGCTGCACGCTCTGGCTCAGCGTCTTGAAGGGCTTGGGCGCGTGCAGCGGCCGCAGTGCGCTGTGTGTCATCGCGTTGCCGGAGCCCGTCGGCGCGACGTAGGCGTCGAGTTGGCCGAAGTCGCAGGGAGCGTGATCGAGCGCGAGCGCACCATGGACGAGCTGTTGCGGCACAGACACCGTCTCCGGCTGACCACTATACCGGCTGTGGTAGCGCCGCGCCGCGACGACGAAGAAGGCCGTGCCGGGGTGGGCGACTTGATAGCGCACGGCGAGCATGACGGCCTCGGTCTGCGGCAAGGTCCGCACCCGCTGCGCCACAGCCATTCGCGCCAGCCAGGGCTGCGACCGCCGCGCCGGGCGGACGGCGACCTCGAAGCGCTCGCCACCCATCTTCACGAAGAGGACGTCCGGCACTGGGCCCTTCACCGCCGCGGCGATCGGCAGCGACTGGCCGGCGGAGACGGTGCGCGGCGGCGGTACCTGCCACTCGAGCTTTGCGTCGCCAGTGTCGATCTCGCTGATCCGCAACTCCGTTTGGCATAGCCCGGACCACAGTCGAGCGACGCAGGGGGCGACCTCTTCAGGTCTATGGAGGACTTCGAGGCGGCCATGGCCGGCCCGGGCGACGTCGGCGCCGAGCGCGGCGTTCGGCGCCGCCCCACCATGACCACCGAGACGCGGTGCTTCAGCTCCTCTGCCGCCTGGACGCTGGCGCGGATGTCGTGGACCTCGCCGTCGGTGATGAGGACGAGGTGGCAGGCTTGGCCGTGGGTCTCGATGTCGGTCCCGCAGGCGCGGATCGCCGCGGCGACCTCGGTGCCGCCGCAATCGGCCCGCATGACCGCCAACGTGTCGAGCAGGTCTTTGCGCTCGGCGCCGCTCAGCGGCGCGACAACGCCACGTACAACTTCATGTGCTGTGCCGAAGCGCAAGACGCCGACGGCGTCGTTCGGATCGAGCTTCGCGATCAGCTCGCTGGCGATCGCACGGGCGTTGCCGATGCGGTCGCGGCTGTCCATCGAGCCTGAGCAGTCGATCACCAGCAGCAGCCGTAGCGCGTCGGCGGCGTCGTCGGCGTCGGTGGCGGGGGCCACGAGCTGGCCCAGCAGGATGGTCTCGTCGTGGTCGAGACCGCTGGCCGTAAAGACTACGGGCGGGATGGTCGCGGCCTCGACGACGACCACGACATCGCGATCGAGCTCGGCGTCGGGCGGCAGGGTGACCAGAACGTCGCCCCCGAAGGCGTCCGGCGCGATGTGCGCGTGGTGGGTGACGCAGCTCACTCGAGCGGCGGAGCCGAGGTCGCAGAGCCGGAGCTCGCAGTCGAGGTGATAGCGTGCGAACAGGTTGTGCCGTGGCGCCTCCTCTGGCTGAAAGCCGGCGGCGCCAGGGTCGCCGTAGCGCTCGCCAATCACCGTCGGCAGGGCGATGTGCACGTGGCCTTCGAAGACCTGGAGCAGGACGCCATAGCGCAACGTGATCTGGCACTCGTCGCCCGGCCGAAGCGCGCCGACGCTGCAGGTGATGACCTCACCGAGTCGCACCGAGACCTGCACAGCGGTCTCACCTTCTTTGATGGCCAGCTCATAGGCTGAAGCCGCCGATCCCCGCCGGAGCGCCATCGCCCGATGCGTCTCACCGTTCAAAGTGAGTTCGACGTCGAGCAGCGTCGACGCCGGCGGCATGGGGAAGGTGTAGACAGGCTCGATCAGCACGTTGCCGGTGTGGACGAAGTCGTGCACCACCTCGACGTGCATCAGCAGCCCCTCGACTGCCGCCCGCACCCGCACCCCGCGCAGCAGTAGGTCGTGACCGACCCTGTGGCCGAAGCCGCGCACCAAGCTGTCGCTCATCGCTCCTCCTCCGTCGGCGGCGCCGCGCACGCCTGCACTGCCTGCGTCACCGCAAGCGCCACTCGGCGCAGTTCGCCCTCGCTGAGCTGCAGCTCCCGCTGATCGATGATGAGGGTCAGGCCGCGCCCGATGGCGACATGGACGCTCGTCCACATCGCGCCGACCTCTGGTCCGGACCTCGGCAGGCCGCGCAGCGCGCGCAGACGATCGATCACGGCGTCCAGGCGCAGGCCTTCGCCGGTGAGGCGGCGGGCCTCGACGAGCGCGCTCAGGTGCTCGAGGCCATAAATCGGTGCCCGCGCTGTGCCCTGTGGCCCAGGCAGCAGGCCCCGCTGGATGTAGTAGCGAATCGTCCGCGCCGGGAGGTGGGTCAACGTCTCGAGATCGGCGAGGCTGTAGTAGGGCCCCGCTGCCGCGGCTGAGGTGGTCTGGTCTGGCGTCCCATCGTTCATGACAGTAATCATGACACAATAACTGTCGCAATGCAAGCAGCTCGGTGCCTGCCGGAGATCTTTCCGTGTGAGGCGAGAAAACAGACTTGGTATCAAGATATTGTGCTACGTCCGTGCCAGCGCGGTCTGCGCCGAGAGCGCCTCGCTGAGAGGCGGCCGTGGCGACAGGCGTCGACCCGACATCCTCGTCGTCTGTCGAACTGGCGCAGGTGCTCGATCCTCAGCGCGGTGGCCGCTGAGCCTGCTGGACCTCAACGTCGCAGCCGCGTCCAGACCCTTGCAACTGCTGGCTGCCCCAGACGGCGATTTGGCGCGCGGCGAACCGGCGCCAACAAGCGTAGAGGCCAAGGGCCGGCGCCTAGGGTCAGTCCGACGTCACCGCTGGCCGCTGAGCGCGCGGCGGACTCAGCGGCCGAGCCCGGGCGCGCGTCCGCCCGCTTCGGTAGGGTGCGGCGGCGTGCCACGCAGGTCGCCACCGCCTCCCAGGCCCTGTGCTGCGCTCGCTAGGAGCGATCGAACGCTGCGTCGGCCCGTATCATGGCGACGACCACTTCGAAGTGGTGGGTGTGCGGCATCGTATCGACCCAGCTCGCAGAGACACGCCGGTAGCCCGCCGCCGCCAGCGTCTGTAGGTCGCGCCGCAGGGTGTTGGGCGCGCACGACACATAGACCAACCCCGCCGGCTGGCGCCAGGCCGCCTGCTCGCAGACACCCTTGGCGCCTTGACGGCCGGGATCGAGGAGCCACAGCGTGTCGCCTCCGCCCGGTAGCGGCAGCGACTCTGCGTCGCCCTGCGTCAGCTCGAGCTGACCGGCGTCGCGCCCAGCGCCAAGCACCGCACCGTGGAGCGCCTCGGCGCGCTCCACCGCGGCGATATCGAGCTCCACGCTGCGTACCCGCCCGGCGACGTCGAGCAACAGCGGCGTCAGGTTGCCGCTGCCGGAGAACAGGTCGAGCCCGAGCGCGAAGGGACGGCCCCGCCGCCGGACAAGCTCGCGCAATCCGGCCCGCACGGCGGCTCGGATCGCGATGTTGCCCTCGACCGACGCTTGGCAGAAGCCGCCGGCAGCCGCCCACTCTGTGGTCGCGTCCCCTTCATCCTTGAGGGCCACCCGCACCGCTCCCACCGAGAGCGCCAGCCCAGGCGCCTGCACCTGCAGGCCGACGATCGGCGCGCCGCCGTCCGGGGGCGTCTCCGCGAGGAACCCCTCCAGTGCCGCCACCGAAGGCGCTGGAGCCCCGCTTCGCAGCCGCACGTGCAGGGCAAGGAGCGCGCCGCCGTCGCCCAGCGTCATCAGCAGCTCCCCCTCTTCGACGAAGGGCGCCGCAAAAGCCCGCAGCCGCGGCAGCCAAGCGTCGAGGCCCGCCACCAGCTGCGGGCAACGCTCAAGCGCTACGAGCTCGGCGCTCCGTGCTGCCATCAGGCCCACACGCAGCTGCCCCCCTTGCCGTCGCAGGTGCAGCCGCGCGCGTCGCCGCCAAGCGAGCGGCGCACCCCCGCCGAGCCCGGCCAGGGCTGCGTCAGCATCGGCGGCGAGTGTGAGTGGCTGCAGCGCCCGTTCGGCCAGCCCGGCGCGGAATCGTCGCTGGCGCGCTGGCATCACGTGCTGCAGGCCGCAGCCGCCACAGCGGTCCGCCACCGGGCAGGGCGGACTGACCCGGTCCGGCGAGGCGGTGAGCAGCTTCACGATCTGGGCACGCAGGACGCCCTGACGCCGACTCGGCGCGCTGATCTGGACCCGGTCACCCGGCACAGCCAGCGGTATTAGCACCGCTTCCCCACTCGGCAGCCGCGCGACTCCATCGCCCAGGCCCGCCAGATCGACAACCTCGACCTCCAGCGGCGACTGTCGCGTCGCGGACCCGGTCGGTTGCGCCCGCGGCGCTCGCACTTGACTTGACATTCCTAGCGTTCCTAGCCTGCCCAGCCCCGCGACCAATGCGACGGCGGAGGATTGGAATGAACAGCGTCCTGCGGCCACAACAGCCTTCTCTCGTCTACCTCGTGGGATGCGCGGTGCTCTTCGCGGCCAGCGCCTGCACGACCAGCAGCGGCGGCGGTGGCAGCCTGGCGGTGCCATGCGCCCTCGACGGTAGCTGCCCGCTGAACATGGTCTGCTCGGGCACCATCTGCGTCGCCAACGGAGACGCCTTCGGCGGCGGCGCAGGCGACACCGCGGGCGGCGACGGCGCTGGAGCAGCTGACGCCGGCGGCGGTACAGGGGGAGACGCCGACGCCGCCCCAGCCGACACCGCCCCAGCCGACACCGCCCCAGCCGACATCGCCCCAGCCGACACCGCCCCAGCCGACACCGCCCCAGCCGACACCGCCCCAGCCGACACCGCCCCAGCCGACACCGCCCAGACCGACACCGCCCCAGCCGACACCGGCGGCTCCGATGCCCAGGGCGCTCAGGGTGTATCGATCGCCGGGCTGCAGCAGGGCACCGCCAGCGTCGTCTGTGCAAAGACCGATGGCGAGGCGACAACCGTCTCTGCTGCCAACCTTGAGGTCGGCATCGCCACGGCGCCCATCGCCGCGCTCGGCACCCTGCGCGTCTTCTACCTGCGCCCCGAAGGCGCTCCCGCTCAGAACGGCAGCTACCAGGGCATCAAGGTCGTCGTGTTTGGCAAAGAACCGCTGGCCGTCGCCGCCGGCGATCGCGTCCGGGTCAAGGGCGACGTCGTCGAGTACTTCTGCGAGACCGAGATCAAGACCGACGCCGGGAAGGTCGAGGTGCTCGGGCAGTCGTCCTTTGCCCCTCAGCCCTACGTGGTCTCGACCGGTGATCTGGCAGCGAGCTCGGCAGGGAGCGAGAAGTTCGAGGGTGTCTACGTCGAGCTGCAGAACGTCGCCATCGTCTCGGCCAACGTCATCGGCAGCGACGGCAAACCCCACGGCTCCTTCGCCGTGGCGCAGATCGGCAGCTCGTCGCCAGAAGTCCACGTCGGGCCAACCGCCGGGACCACCTTCACCAAGAAGAACCCGAAGACCGGCGAGACCCTCACCGTCTTCGTCGGCAACGAGGTGTTTGCGTCGATTCGCGGCCACTTGACCTACTCGTTCGGGACGTTCCAGCTGCGCCCGACCTCCAGCGCCGACCTCGTCGCCAAGTAGGAGACGGCCGCGGCGCGCTCCGCCGCCCGGGTTGGGTGCCGCCGAACGGCAGTCCCGCCGGCCGGCCGCAGCTCTGTCTCGATCAGCTGGCGTCGCCGCTGCGGCGGTCGATCTTCTCAATGAGGCTCAGCAGCTCGGCCGCGGCACGGTCGAACAGCTTGCGGTCACGGCTATCGACCGACGGACCCTCATCGTCGCGCACCGACATCGGATCGACATGGGCGCCCTTGTGGCGAATCCCGAGGTGTAGATGCGATGCCGTCGAGCGGCCACTGCTGCCGACACCGCCGATGACCTGGCCGCGCCTGACCTGCTGACCCGCGCGCACGCTGCGGTCAATGCTCGACAAGTGCAGGTAGTCACTGCCGTATCCGCGAGCGTGGCGGAGCTTGATGTACCGCCCGGCGACGTGGTCGCGACCGACAGCGACGACGACCCCTTCAGCCACGGCGCGCACCGGCGTGCCCGCCGAGGCCGCGAGATCGATGCCCAAGTGAGGGCGCATCTGCAACAAGATCGGGTGCATACGCATACCAAAGCCAGAGGTGAACCGCGCCCCGGGCACCGGCTCGCGCAGGAAGAAGGCACCAAAGCCCTTGCCATCCGGCGTGAAGTAGCCGTGCGACGCCTCGCCATCAAAGCGCAGCGCCGTGTGGCGGCCCGCGGCGCCGCGGTAGTCGACCGCCAGCAGACCGGTCACACGCACCGTCTCGCCGGCAGCGACCAGCTCCTCGAAGACGACCCGCAGCTCATCGCCCACTTGGACGTCACGCTCGAGGTCGAGCCGCTCCTCAAGCACTTGCGCCAACATACCGATGAGGGCGTCACCATGGCCGCAGCGTGTCAGCGATACCGCGAGGCTGCCACGCATCCCGCAGCGCAGGACGCGCCGCACGATCTCACCGGGAACGCCCCCCAGCTCGGCGCGGAAGCGGAGGCTGGCGTCGGCATCGCCGGTCAGCGCCAACGCATCCTCCAGCAGCCGGGCCTTGGCCTCGCCCTTGCCTGATCGACCCTCGCTCGGCAGGCGCGACACTGTGACCGCGTCGGCTCCTTGAGCGTTGGAGATCACCACCTCGCGCAGCGCCGCCGCGTCGAGCGGGCTGTCCTCATCGAAGCGGGCCAGCAGCCGTGTGCCCGGCCGCAGCTTGCGGGGGTCACGCAGCGTGCGGTAGGCATCGATCACGCCTCGCGCCGCCTCGCCATGAATGTAGAGCGCCGCCAGCGCGCCCTCGAGCGTGGAGCCGGCCTCAATGACCCCGGCGCGCTCGATCAGCGTCGCCAGCGGCTGAACCGGGGCGCCGGCGATGCGGCTGGCCGACTCCTCGACCGGCGGCGGCACCTCGGACGGACCTCCTGGGCTGCGCCCAGCTGGGTAGGCGCGGGCCGCGTCTGCCCCACCTGTCGCTGCACCGGCGGCCTCGACACGCTCGGACCGCAGCGACTCCAGCCGCGTCTGGGCGTCGAGGGGGGCGGGTTCGGCGTGATCGCCCTCGCCCCACCACAGGTGAGCGGCGACGACCAACGCGATCGCCGACAGGGCGCCGAAAGGGAGCGAGGCGCGCTGCGCCCGACCCGATCGCCAACCGCCGCCCTGCAAACGCATCGGACCCCCGCTGCGAGTCGTGTCCCGCTCAGCGGAGACTGTGCGTCAGAGTGGCGATCTTGTCAACGCGGCCTGCCCTCCGCGACCGCGCCAGCTGGCTTCCCGCCGTGGAATTCTCATGCACCTCTTGCAGAAGTCGCCCGCGCGCGTACACTTCGCGCCCCGGCCGCTAGGGTAGGGTCGGGCGCGTCGCGCTTGGCCCCTGTAGAGGGTTCAGGCGCCGTCAGGGTATAGGCGTCGGCAGGCGGGCGCCTCACCAATCCAATCGGGTCGCGGCCGCGGAGCAGATCATGGACGACACCTTCATGCGCGAGTTGATGCTCTTCGTCGCGATTATCGGCATCTTCGTTGCGACCGTGCCCTTCGTGCTGCGCGGCCGCATGGCGCCATCGATCGATCCGACAATCGGCGGCGGCCACGCTGCCCGGCGCGAGGCCGACGATGACGACGAGGCCAGCGCCGGCGGTGAGGGCCAGATCAAGGTGTCCCGTAAGCGCAAGGCGCGTGCGCGCGACACATCCCGCAAGCCCGCCTAGACATTCGGCGGAGCCCTGGCGGCGGCGCGGTCGCCGACGCCCGACTCCGCTCTCCGTCGGCGAACCAGCGCGCGGGCGCAGGAGGTCGGGCGATGTCCATGGGGGAGTCGACAGCGCAGACGCGACAGCGCGAGACGCTTGAGTCGGTGGTGGTGCGCTTCGCCGGCGACTCCGGCGACGGAATGCAGCTCGCCGGCAGCCAGATGACGCTAGCTTCGGTGCTGGCCGGCAATGATGTCGCGACCTTTCCGGACTTTCCAGCCGAGATCCGTGCGCCCGCCGGGACGCTGGCCGGCGTATCGGGCTTCCAGCTGCACTTCGCCAGCGACGAGGTCTTCACCCCGGGTGACGCTGTCGACGCCTTGGTGGCGATGAACCCCGCCGCGCTCGCCAAGAACCTCAACGCGCTCCGCAAGGGCGGCCTGTTGATCGTCAACCGTGACGCCTTCACCGCGCGCGGCCTGAAGATGGCGGGCTACGCCGAGAACCCGCTGCAAGACGGTTCGCTCGCCGAGTATCAGCTCTTCGAGGTCGACCTGTCGCGCCTGTGTCGCGACGCCTTGGCAGACACAGAGCTCGGCTCCAAAGAGGTCGAGCGCTCGAAGAACTACTTCGCGCTTGGGCTGATGTGCTGGCTCTACGAGCGGCGGCTCGAGGTGGTTGAGGAGGAGATCGCGGCCCGCTTTCAGGGCAAGCCGCACCTGCTCGACGCCAACCTCGCTGTGCTGCGCGGCGGTTGGGCCTATGGCGAGAACTCGGAGCTGTTCCGGATTCGTTTTACGGTGCCGCCGGCGCCGGCCGGTGCGCCTGGCATCTACCGCAACATCACGGGCAACGAGGCCGTGGCGCTTGGGCTCGTCGCGGCGTCGGTGCAGTCCGGGCGTGACATCTTCTTCGGCTCGTACCCGATCACCCCGGCGTCGGACGTTCTGCACGCGCTCGCAGGTCAGAAGTCGTTTGGTGTCAGGACATTCCAAGCCGAGGACGAGATCGCCGCCGTGTGCTCAGCGCTCGGCGCTGCGTGGGGCGGACAGCTCGCCGTGACCTGCACTTCAGGTCCGGGCATGGCGCTCAAGCAGGAGGCGATCGGCCTCGCGGTGATGACCGAGCTGCCGCTGGCGGCTCGTGCGCATCGGGCAGCGCAGCACTGGTCCGCCGCAGGCGCGGTGCTCCTCGAACTCAGGAAGACAGGCGCACTGGAGGCTGCGGCGAGGCTGTGGATTCCAGCCATGCTGTCCGTACGCCGTCCCGAC
>SXNM01000195.1 GCA_005777155.1 Pseudomonadota bacterium
GCGCGCGGCCTGCACGTCGTCCAGAAAGGGCTGCAGCCGCTCGGGCGATATCGGCAGGTCGGCCAGCGCGCGCAAGATGGCATCGCGCTCGTCGGGATAGGCGTCGCAGCCGTCGAGCAGGGCGCGCAGCCGGCTGGCGTCGACACGGCGGGCGACGATGTCGGCGTAGAGGCAGTACACCAGCGCGTCCACCTCAGCGTCGTCGCCGAAACAGATCTCCGGTGCAGCCGCGCCCTCGGAGCGCAGCCAGGCGCGGGTCTGCAGGTGCGCCAGCAGCTTGTAGGGCACCTGGGCCCGGATGCTGCGAAAGCGGCCGCGGGCGATGCGCGCCCCGAAGTCCTTGAGCTCCAGGCGGTCACAGCGCACGCCATGGAGCTGGAACATGGCCTCGATGCGCCCGCGGAGCAGCGTCGGACTGCCGCTGACCACGATGATGCGCGCGGCGCGGCGGCGAGAGAGGGCGGTCATCAGGGTGCGCATGCCAGGCACCGGCAGCTTGGCCTGTGGGCGCTCGACGGCGGCGCGCCACAGGCCGCGCAGCGAGCCGAAGTCGGTCTGGAGGTAGGTCTTGTCGAGATCCCAGCGGTAGACGACCTCAGTCGGCGGCGAGGTCGGCGACGCGGCGGCCCCAGCGACCGCAGCGATCCCAGGCCTCTGCGTCATCGGCTCAGCCGCCATCACTGCCCCCTGCCGCCATGCCGGGCCGAGCCAGGCGCAGCTCGGCCTCCAGCTCCCGCACGATGTCGGCGTGGACGCACTTGCCCGCGAGCTTGATCGCGTTGGCGATGGCCTCAACCCCTGCCTCGGGCGCGGCGACCAGCACCACGCCGTCGAGGCCGAGCAGCGGCGCGCCACCATATTCTCGGAACTCTGAGACCTTTCGCAGCTGACCGACGCCATCGGAGAGCAAGCGCAGGCCGACCCGCCAGGTCGTGCGCGCCTTCCAGGCGTAGCGCGCCGCCTCGACCGTCAGGTCGGTGATGCCCTCAAGCAGGCCGCGGACCGCCGCGCCGGTGAAGCCATCGACCACGATGACGTCCGCTTGGCCGCGCGGGATGTCGATGGCCCCCACGCCGCCGATGAAATTCAAGCCGCCGTTCGGCGCCCGCCGCAGCGCCGCGTGCGCGGCGACCACCGCAGCGGGCCCAGCGCCAGGATCGGTGCTCGTCGACAGCAAGGCCACGCGCGGCTGGCGGATGCCAGACACCAGTCGGGCGTAGGCGCCGCCCATCACCGCAAAGCCATGCAGCGCCTCGGCGCTCGCCGCGGCGCGCCCCGAGGTGTCGAGCAACAGCGCCAGTGGGTCGGCGTGTCCGGGACGCGGCATGGTTGGCACTACGGCAGCCAGCGCCGCCGGGACGCCCGGCGCGAGCGCCCGCAGTCCCGCCTCGGCGCAGTGGAGCACCAGCGCACCCGACGCGGCGGTGATGAGCGCGTCGGCCTCGCCCGCTCGCACCAGCTCGAACGCCACCGGCAGGGAGACACGCGCCGCTGCCTCTCGCGCGAGGTGATCGCCGCTGCCCTTGCCCTGCCGTACGCCAGCGTCGACGATGCGCAGGCGCATCGGATCGTAGCTGTGGCGCCGCAGCTCGGCGCCCAGACGCTCGCCGTCGCCGACCAGGAGCAGCCGAGAGCGCCCGTGCAGCGAGATTCCGGCAGCGGCGGTGACGAAGGTCTCCGGGCCGTCGACGCCGCCCGACACCTCGATGGCAATCCGCGGCTCGCCACCCGCACCCATGGGCCCCCTCCGCGTCGGAGCATCGCCGCCAGGCCCTCGCCGGTCAATCTTGCGCTGGCCCAGGCGCTTCGGTCGGCGTCCGTAGGCGTCCGGTGGCTTGCGTCACGGGCCACTGCCCGAAGCGCATGTGGCGCAGGCTGATCGGCAGCGCCCCGTTGCGCATGGTCAGGCTCTCGAGTGGGGTCGCGCCAAAGGCCCCAAGGAAGGCCTCGTGGCCGTCGACGATGTGAAGGTCGACGCCCTCGAAGGTGGCGAAGCGCTGCCCAAGCTCCCGGTAGAGCGCCACGTTGTCGCCGCCGGCGAGCAGGCGCACACCGTAGGGCGGGTTGGTGAGGATGACGGTGCCCGGCGGCGGCGCCTCCAGACGCCGAGCGTCACCGCGCTCGACGCGAATGAGGTCTGCAAGGCCGGCGCGCTGCACCTGGATCTTGGCGGTGCGGACGGCGCCGCGGTCAAAGTCGAGCCCGAGCACGTCGAGGCCGCCTGCGCCCGCCACGGCCGCGGTGGCGTGCACCTGTGCAGCCTCGCGCGCCTCATCGAGGAGCTTGCCAAAGAGCGGCCCGTGCCAGGGCCATCGCTCGACCGCGAAGTCGCGGCGCCGACCAGGGGCGATGCTGAGGTGGTTGAGGACGGCCTCGATCAGCAGGGTGCCCGAGCCGCACAGGGGCTCGAGGAGCGGGCCGCCGCCGTCCCAGCCGGAGCCGATGGCGATCGCTGCGGCGAGGTGCTCCTTGATGGGAGCCTCGGCCTCGGCGACGCGGTACCCTCGTTGATGCAGCGGCTCGCCGCAGAGATCGAGGGCGACGGTAGCGCGATCGCCAGCGAAGCGGACGTGCACCGTGACGTCGGGGTCGTCGAGGTCAACGCTCGGGCGGGCACCGTAGCGCTGCCGCAGGCGATCGCAGATCGCGTCCTTGGCGCGCTGCGAAGCGAAGACGTGATTGGCGATCGGCGGCCCGTGCGATCGCCGCCCTGGTGGCGCCTCGGGCGAGCCCGGCAAGGCCCCGCTGCAGCGCACGGCCAAGGTGTGGCGATCGTCGAGCCAATCGGGCCAAAAGAGCCTCGACAGCGACTCATAGAAGGCGTCGGCGTCTGGGCACTCGATGTCGTCGAGCAGCAGCAGCAGCCTTGTCGCGACCCGCAGGTGCACCAGCGCGTGCGCCGCCTGGGCGGGCTCAAGGTCGAGCAACACACCGTCGCTGCGCACCGCCAGCGGCTGTAGGCCGAGGCGGCGACACTCCGTGGCGACGAAGCCGGCAGTGCCTGTGGCAGCGGTCGCGAGCAATTCCATGGCGAGATGGTCCCCGTGCCGTGGCAGACCAGCGGCGCTGCGACGGATGCGCTGGCCCTTCGGCCGCCGATTCAGGCGATGGCGGCCGGCGTCGAGACCGGCGGCGCGGGCTCCGGCCAGGCCGAGGGCGGCGTCTCCAGGGCGTGCTCGAGCACCTCTTCGATGCGGGAGACGAACACGATCTCGAGCAGATCGCGCGCGCTCTGCGGGATGTCTCGCAGGTCGCGGCGGTTGCGCTCGGGCAGGATCACCTTGCGGATGCCGCCGCGCTGGGCCGCCAGCACCTTGTCCTTGATGCCACCGACCGGCA